>JAOZMZ010000115.1 GCA_029934055.1 Kiritimatiellia bacterium | reverse complement strand
TCTTCTTACCTCCCTTCTTCACGCTCCGGCCCATGGGTGTCCCTTTGGGCAGGGGCAGTTTTTCAATGCGGCCGGTATCTTTGGCCCAGATAAGGAACATGCGCAGCACCCGCTTGGTTTTCTCCACCGTGGGCTTGGCCCGCTCCTTTCCGCTGGGCAGCTTCAGGAGCGCATCGGATTTGAAGAATTTCCCCACGTGCGGAGTGAGGATGCTGGTGAGCTTCCGCTCGGCACCGAAGAAGGCCTCGATCTGCTCGAAGTCCTTCCCGTAGGTGTAGAGCGTACGCTCCGTCTTGCCCTGGGTCCTCAGATGTTCGATGTAGGCCTTCGCGGCCTCGTGCAACGTTTCACTCATGGCGTGTCCTCCTTTCCGGGCGCGGCAAAGATTCCGCGGTTCCAGCCCCGTGCCGAAACCCGCTCGGAAACCGCCGCATCCCGTATAAACCGTTGTAATCAAAGCCATTACGCACATTCACATACACGCTTCACGCGGGCGGGAAGTCAAGGCGTTTCCCGCGGATTTCTGAAGAAGGCGCAGACCTTTGCAGGCTCGGGAGGACAAGCATGAGGAAACAGTTGGAACTCGTACTGCAGGCGCTCCTGGCCGCGGCGCTGGCGGCCTCACTGGCCGGATGCGCGGCGACCAGGCCGCCCGCGCGTATCCAGTCCGCCGTCCATACGATCAACCGCTACATGCCCGAGTACGTGGCTGAATCCAACAAGGCCCTGGAAGCCGTCGACCACCCGGACAAGGAACGGTTGACCGGCATCGGCGACCGCCTGGCCGCTGCCATACAGGCGCTTGACGCTTGGGCGAACGGACAGGGGAAAGACGGGAATGAGGAACAATGATGAGGGAAATCCTGAAACAGAATGAAGCGGCGGTCCGGGAGGCCGGGCGGCAACTGGTGGAAATCGGGGCCGAACTGGCCGCCGGCAAAATCGACGAAGCCTTTGCTCGGCTGGCTGCCGCCCAGGGGCAATATGCCGAGTGGGACGAGCTTGACCAGGCCCGCGTCGACATCGAGGGCGTTATCCGCGACCGGGAAGGCATGCTCGCTGTGCAGCATATCCTTGCCGACCTGGTCGGAACGGTGTTGGGGGCGGCACTGAGGTCGAGGTTGCCCTGATGGCGCGGATATCCGCCAGGGAGCGCAAGCTGGCCCAGACCCTGGCCGATCCGGTCCTGTGGGGCCAAGCGTACCTGCGCAACCGGGACGGCGGACAACGGGTCTACTGGCCGCACCAGGTGGAGGACCTGCTTTGCGCCGAGAAGAACATCATCCACCTGGACGGACGCGACGTCGGCAAGAGTGTCTGCATCAGCACCGACGCACTCCATTTCGCCTTTACCACCCGTGGCGGCCAGGGCTTGATCGCCGCACCACACCAGGGGCATCTCGACACCATTGTCGAGGAAATCGAGTTCCAGCTCGAAGCCAATCCGGATCTCATGGCCAGCATCGCCCTGACCAAGTACGGCAAGCCCAAGATCCACCGGAAACCCTACTTCCGGCTCGAATTCACCAACGGCACCATTCTCTATTTCCGGCCGGCCGGAGCCTACGGCGACGCTTTTCGCTCACTCCATGTCGAGCGTGTCTGGGTGGATGAGGGAGCCTGGCTTACGGAGCGGGCGTGGAAGGCCCTGCGCCAGTGCCTGAAGTCGGGCGGGAAGCTGCGCATCTATTCCACTCCGAACGGGATGCGGAACACCACCTATTACCGCCTCACCACCTCGACGCAGTTCAAGGTGTTTCGCTGGCCTTCCTGGCTCAACCCGACATGGTCCAAGGAACGGGAAGCGGAGCTGCTGGAGTTCTACGGCGGTCGGGACAGCGCCGGCTGGCAGCACGAGGTAGCCGGTGAACACGGCAAACCATCCTATGGGGCCTTTAACATCGAGCACTTGAACCTCTGCCGCCAGGAGGTACTGGAATACCAGAAGGTGGTCATCACGGGCGACGAGCTGCGCGGTTGCGACACCGAGGAAGAGTCTCACGACCGGCTGGAGATGCTGCTCAATCTCGTGCCGCAGACAGGCGTGTTCTGGATCGGCGGCGATCTCGGCTATACCAACGACCCGACTGAGATCGTCGTGTTCCAGGAGCTGGAACTGGGCGACCGCCGGGTGCTGAAACTCATTCTGCGCGTCCACATGGAGCACGTGGCCTACCCGCACATCGCCCAGTCCATCGCCCTGCTGGACCGCTACTATACCGCCACCGGCATCGGGGTGGACAACGGCGGCAACGGTCTCGCCGTGGTGCAGGAGCTTCTTACCCTGGACAAGTACAAAGACCTCCAACTGGAAGGCCGGTTACGCGGATACGATTTCGGTGGAATGACGACCCTGGCCGTACGCGATGGAAAAGAGATGAGAAAGCGCACCAAGGAGTTCATGACCAGCCTCATCAACGGAGCGCTTCAGCGCCGGCAGGTCGTGTTCCCGGCTGAAGACCTGGAACTGGAGGACCAGTTCACCACTCACACCTACACCCTGCACGACGGCCGGGTGGTCTACTCGAAGGGCAACGACCACATTATTGATGCCGTCCGTTGCGCCCTGCTGGCCAGGGAACAGGCCAACCTTGACCA
>JAOZMZ010000018.1 GCA_029934055.1 Kiritimatiellia bacterium | reverse complement strand
ATGAGAGTCTGCGCGCCCAAATCGCCCATAATCACTAATCAAGGCCTGACCCCCTTTGCTCCCCAGAGGGAGGTGCTAATCAAGGCCTGACCCCCTTTGCTCCCCAGAGGGAGGTGGCGGTGAGGTTGGGACTAGAGGACGGGTCCGGAGTCTCGCGCCGACTGGCAGACCTGTCGGACCGACTCAAGAAGGAACGGAAACTGAGAAGAACGTATGAGAGCCTGTGCGCCCAAATCGCCCATAATCACTAATCAAGGCCTGACCCCCTCTGCTCTTGAAAATGGTTGCTCGCTATACTCTCTGGCCTCGCCGTGATTGGCGGCATAATTGTTCTCTTGGTATTCAATGCCTGGGCAATTTATTTGGAATGAAAATATATAGGCGAACAACCGGGTCCACCTTACGCGCCGCAAGCGGCGCGACGGTGACCCATGTCGTTATACATTTAAGAAACTAAGATGATAATGGAACTTGCAACAATAATAACTGCATTCGCTGCTCTGATAACTGGCATTACTAGTTTATGTATAGTAATGGAGATGAAACGACAAAGAATTGCCATTTCCAAGCCGGTGATAAAATTGATAGCAAACAATTTCGAGGCGGTTTTTTGTAAGGGTACATGGACATGGAGAGTGGGAAATGACAACTTTGCCAAATTGAGTATTTTCAATTTTGGTGCTGGACCGGCAATTAATATAATTGTAAAATGGGAAGTTGATAAAACAAAACTAATCAAAACGCTTAAACATTTTGATCCTTGTAACCAGTTAAAGATAGAGTGGAAAAATGATGTATTCATATGTGACAATTCAGCACATTTCATAAAGAATCAACGACTTCAAAGAATCGAGGCCCTTCCTATATATCAGGGCAGTAACAATAAAAAGTTACAAATTCCCTTTTACTATATTACAGGATTTGAAAAATACATGCAGGTTGCCTTTATTAACCGTCCAGAGAAAAGCGACGATGATGTGATACAAGAAAGAAAGGTTCCAGATTATCCTCCTATAAAGCTTACTGTTTCTTATGAGGATATTAATGGAAACAAGATGACACAACGAATTATTTTGAAATTGAGTCCCTCTCTTGTATTACATAGAAATGACGATGAAGGTTATAGAATTTCAGGAGATATTGAAGTTATTGATGATGTAGAACAAGGCGCTTCACCTGACCGCTATTCCGCTGGCGCTCCATAGCGGCAGGTGAGCTTGGTCGTTCCCGCGACGCTGGCCGGTCAGCAGGGCATTAGGTTCTCATAAGGAGGAAACAAAAGTGTCTTCAAAGAAACAACCAGTCAGTGTTTACCAACTCAAAGTAACCCTGAAGGAAAGCAAACCTCCGATCTGGAGGAGAATACAGGTCAATAGTGACATAACCCTCTACAAACTTCATGAAATTCTACAAGTAGTAATGGGTTGGTTTGATTCACATCTTCACCAGTTCGTCGTTCACGGAGAGTATTATGGGATACCTGATCCGAAGTTTGACCTTGAGCTTAAGAACGAAAAGAAGGTAAAATTAAGTCAGGTGATTTCTAAGGCAGGAGACTTGTTTATCTACGAATATGACTTTGGTGACGGTTGGAAGCATGTAATATTGCTTGAAAAGATACTTCAGCCTGAAGTTGGAGCACATTACCCTATTTGTCTCGAGGGTAAGCGTGCTTGTCCACCTGAAGATTGTGGTGGAATTTGGGGTTATGATAATTTGTTGGAAGCGATTCGAGATTCTAATCACCCAGGGCATAAGGATATGCTGGAATGGGTGGAAGACAGCTTTGATCCAGAAGAATTTGATGTGGATGTGATAAATCAGGTGTTGAAGACAATTTGAGATTATCATTCTTTATTCAAGAAAAGACCTAACCAAGCGCTGAACCTGACTGTGGAAACTGTGCTATTTGTCGAAAATGTGGTTGGTCAAAGTTTATCCTGCTTATAAAGTTTAGTGGTAATCATCCCCCGGGGCAGGTGAGATTGGGTGTTCGCCGGGGAAAGGATACGAATATGAAGACTCAGATCCTGCTGATTGCAGTCGCGTTAACAACAATGTTCTACCAGTGCGCTTTGGCACAATTCGGAACCAGCACACGAATCGGCGACTTCACGTTCCACAACTACACGGATGCCGATGGCAACATGGTGCAGGGAACCAGCACGCGAATCGGCGACTTCACCTTTCACAATTTCAATGATTCGAGAGGAGGGTTCATCTCCGGCAACAGTTATAGCATCGGCGACATTACATTTCACAGCTTCTCGGATGACCAGGGTGATACCGTCAGCGGCACATCTCAGCAGATTGGCGATTTCGGTTTTCACAATCTAAACAGTTCGCGGGGACATCATGCATCCGGCACGAGTACCGAAGTCGGTGACTTCACGTTCTTCGACATGACCGATGACCAAGGTGATACGGTTTCAGGTAGTTCAACCCGCATCGGTGACACGAGATTCGTGAACACTTACCAATCGCGCGGTCAAGTACACTCGTATATTCATACCTATCAGACTTTGGATGAGGATGACAGCACCGATGATTACACAACATTCTCCGACGGGTTCGATTATCACCAGGGTATTCGCGCAGAACAGATGTACGACGGGTCAGTGAAGGTTACCGACAAACAGGGCAACGTCTACAAGATTAAAGAACATCCCCTTGGCGGATACCGAATCACAGACGAAGACGGCAATAGTTATCGGGCGATGGAAAACTATCTTGGCGAGATTGAGATCGAAAAGGAATAGGCGAACAACGCCCTTGAGAGGTGCGCGAGACAAGCTCGCGCCCCTCGGGGTCAGCGTTTAGGTTGTTTCTTGCTTTTCTTTTCTCTTCTCATTCAGTAACCGCTTCGCTTTCTCGATTAACCCAGCCGGCTTTCTGTCCGCTGACAATAATTCCTTGTAAGTGGATATTTGCTTGCCGACTGGAGTGCCGCTTCGAACATCAAGTCGTCATCAAAACGAACACATAGAGGCGGATGTCATAATACTTCTACCCTCTCAGCCAAGCGATCAAGAAGGCGTATCCTGTCGGCATCGGTTTTGAATGACCTGCCCGTGTGTCAGTTGAGTTCTATCTCAAGGGCTGAGCGCGCACGCCCAAGGGCTGAGCGCGCACGCCCAAGGGCTGACTGCGTGCGAGACACCTTGGCGCGGGCGATGGAAACGGTATTTTCTTTATTTTTTTGAGGGATCGGCGTTAGTTGGTAATAAGCGGCTGGCGGATTTGAGGGGACGGCGGGATGGACGGCGGCGCATGAAGAAGAAGGACGGCAGCGAGGCGGGGGAAAGACCCGGCGGGGAACCGGTGGAAGCCGGCGCTGAGGGTCCGGCATACAATCCCACGCGGCGGGTGCACATTACTTCGAGCCTGCTGCCGGGGGGCGGGGAGACCTCCGGCGGGGAGCGGGTGAAGGTGCTCACGCGCGATCCGGGGCGGGTGCGGCCGGAGGATTTCTTGTGTCCGGGCGGGGACGAGAAGTACGAGGTGGGCCGGCAGGCGGCGGAAGGGGGGATGGGGGTGGTTTACGAGGTGCGCGACGTCAACTGCCGGCGGACAGTGGCGATGAAGGTTCTGCGGGAGGAGGCGCAGAACCGGCCGGAAGAGCTGGTGCGTTTCATTGAAGAGGCGCAGATCACCTCGCAGTTGGAACATCCGAACATCGTGCCGGTGCACGACCTGGGTATCGATCATCAGGGGCGGGTGTACTACACCATGAAGTACGTGCGCGGGATGACGCTGGCGGAGGTGCTGGAAGGGATCCGGCGGGGAGACGGAGAATTGACCGAGCGTTTTCCCCTGCGGCGGCTGCTGGATGTTTTTCAGCGGGCGTGTGACGCGATCGCCTTTGCGCATTCGCGCGGGGTGATTCATCGGGACCTGAAACCCGACAACATCATGATCGGTGATTACGGGGAGGTATGGGTGATGGACTGGGGGCTGGCGAAGGTCCTGGGTGAGGAGAAGGGGGAGGCCGGCGAGGAGGGCGAAGACGAGGAGGGGGGCGCGGCCGGGGGGGAGCGGGAGACGCCGCGGATCGATTCGATCCGAACCGATCGAGGGACCGGTTACATCAAGACCATGAGCGGGCGGGTGATGGGGACGCCGGGTTTCATGGCACCGGAGCAGGTTGACCGCAATCGCGGCGGAGTCACACCGGCGGTTGACGTTTATTCGTTGGGGGCGATTCTGTATTGCATACTCGTCTTGCGGGCGCCGGTGACGGGCAAGAGCGTCAAGAAAGTCCTGGGCACGATATTGCGGGGGGAGATACCGCCGCCGGTTGATTTCAATGCCGACGGACCGGAGGGCCGCAAGCGCAAGGGGGCGGCGCGCCGGCTGCCGCACTGTCCCGGCGGGCGGGTGCCGGAGATCCTTTCCGAGGCGGCGATGAAGGCCATGGCGGTTGATCCGGCGCAGCGCTACGCCGACGTGCGCGCCTTGCAGCGGGAGATCGAGGAGTACCTGGCCGGGCGCATCTGGCGGCTGGTGGTTGACGAAGACCTGAGCGGGGAGGATTTCTTTGAGCGCTGGGAAGTGATCGGGGGGCGCTACGAGTTGCGCGAGGGTGAATTGCGCGTTTACGGGGGTGAGCCGCAGATTCTGTTGTTGAAGAAGGATCTGCCGGGGGACGTACGCATCGAGTTCGAGTGCCGCCAGGAGAGTCCCTACCTGAACGATTTGGGCTGTTTTATGAGCGCGGTGCCTTCCGGCAATCGGCGCGAGGTACCGTCCAGCGGCTACGAATTCAAGTACGGCGGGTACGAGAATTCCAGCAACGTGCTCATGCGTTCCAACTTCAAGCTGTGGAGCGAGCCGGCTTCGCCGCTGGTGCGCGGGCGGACGTACCGCATCCGAGCCGAGCGGGTGGGTTCGCACCTGCGGATGGTGGTGGACGGGGTGGAGGTATTGAGGGTCGAGGATCCGGATCCGCTTTCCGGTGCGGAGCGCACGGCGGTGGGTTTGCAGAGTTGGCGGGCGGACACGCGTTACCGGCGCATCAAGATATACACCCTGGGTATTCCTTATGAGACGGACGTACTGGACATGGCCGAGCGCCAGTTGAGGAAGGGCCACTATGCCACGGCGATGGATCTTTTCGAGGAGGTGCTGGAATCTTTTCCCGAGGCGCGGCGGCGCGAGCGCGCGCGGCGCGGTTATCATACCGCCTGGAAGAGGGGTACGCTGGACAAGATGCTGCCGGTCTGGCGGGAACGGCTGGAGCGGGCCTGGCCGGATTCCGGCGTGCAGGTGCGGGTGGACAACGACGGCTTGACCGTGGAGATAAACGATGCCGGGATCGAGGATCTTTCGCCGCTGGCGGGGATGCCGCTGAACGCGCTTTATTGCGTGGGCAACCGCATTCGTTCCCTCGAACCGCTGCGGGGGATGAAATTGTTGACCTTGAACTGCAGCGGCAATCCGATCGAGGATCTTTCGCCGCTGGCGGGGATGCCGTTGAAGACGTTGATTTGCGAGCAGTGCCGCATCAGCAGTCTGGCGCCGCTGGCGGGCACGCCGCTGACGATGTTGAATTGCGGCGGGAACCCCCTGGCGGACGGGTTGGAGCCGTTGCGGGGGCTGCCCCTGAGCTGGTTGAGTTGCTGGGGGTGCGGGGTGGAGCGCCTGGATGCGCTGGAGGGGATGCCGCTGACGGCGTTGTACTGTGCCGGCAACCAGCTCAGGAGCCTGGCGCCGGTGCGCGGGATGCGCCTGGCGCAGTTGCACTGCAGCGGAAACGCGATCGAAGATCTTTCGCCCTTGGCGGGGATGCCGCTGGTGAACCTGTACTGCGCCGACAACGTCATAACCGATCTCGGCCCGCTGGAGGGCATGCCGCTGACGATTTTGAGTTGTCATTGCAACCGCATCCGCAGCCTGGCGCCGCTTTACGGCATGGGGCTGGATGTGCTGACCTGCGGCGGCAACCGGCTGGTGGACCTGGGGGTGTTCATCAAGAATCCTCCGTACAATTTTCATTTTGACTGCGACACCATGGAGACGCGCGAGCTGGAATGGCTGCAGCGCAAGTGGTCGCGGGATTTCCGGTATCGGCGGCATGCGCGGGAGGTGGAGACGCTGATTGCGTTGCGGCGGCGGGACGTGCGCAGATTGCGGCAGTTGGCGGAGCGTTTCCGTAAGCGGCGTTACCTGATGATTCCGGTGTTTCTGGAATGGGAGGCGGCGCGGCAGGCGGCGGAGGAGCTGGGCGGGCGCCTGGTATGCATCGGTTCGTCCGAGGAGCACGAGTTCATCAATTCCCTGTTTCCGCGGGGGAGCTGGTTCTGGATAGGGCTTTACGGCGGCGAGGAGGGGCTCGCATGGGTGAACGGGATGCCGGTCGAGTTTACGGCGTTCAATGACGTGGTTTGCCGGCGGCGGCGGGGGCCCAAGGTTTTCTTCAGCGGGATCTGGGCCTGTGAGACCTACGAGGGCGCGCACAACACTTTCATGGTCGAGTGGGATTGACGGGGTGTGGCGGGCGGTGGGTCTTGTCAGGAGGTGGGGCGGGGGATAATATGTGCGCGCCGGTGTGGGAGGAGCGGGTTCCGGTGCGAGCGTGGAACGAGGCGGAGCGCCTTAAAGGAAGGAAGAGAACAGCATGCGGTATTTTGTTACGGGCGGCGCGGGTTTCATCGGTGCCAACCTGGTGGCGCACCTGCTGGAGGACAGCGGGGCGGAGGTGACCGTTTTCGACAATTTCAGCACCGGACGCAGGGAGCACCTGGCGCCGTGGGCGGGGGATGGGCGCCTGCGGGTGGTGGAGGGGGACGTGGGTGACGTCGAGCGGCTGGCGGCGGAGATGGAGGGGCACGAGCGGGTGTTTCATTTGGCCGCCAATTCGGACATTGCGCGGGCGGCGCGCGAACCGCAGATAGATTTCTGGAACGGGACGGCACTGACACACAGTGTGCTGGAGGCCATGCGGCGGGTCGGTACCGGCTGGATTTTCTTCACGTCCGGCAGCGGGGTATACGGGGACGTCGAGCCGGTGCCGGTACCGGAGGAGTATCCGCGGATGATACCGATTTCCACCTACGGGGCGAGCAAGCTGGCCAGCGAGGCCCTGATAAGCGCGTACTGTCACATGTTCGGGTTGCGGGGGACCGTGTGTCGTTTCGCCAACATCGTCGGGCCGCACCAGACGCACGGGGTGGCGTATGATTTCATCCGGCGCCTGCGCAAGGATCCGCGGCGTCTCTTGATTTACGGTGACGGGCGCCAGAGCAAGCCTTACCTGCACGTCGAGGATGTATTGCGGGCTTTTGATCTGCTGGCCGAGCGCCAGGAGAAGGACTACGACGTTTTCAACGTGGGATCGCAGGATCATCTGACCGTGAACGAGATAGCGGGGATAGTGGTGGAGCGCATGGGTTTGGAGGGTGTGGCCTATGAATACACCGGGGGGGCGCGGGGCTGGAAGGCGGACGTTCCGGTTTACCGCCTGGACACGGACAAGATCCGCGGGTTGGGCTGGAAGAACGCGCGCAACTCGCGCGAGGCGGTGACGGCGGCGGTGGAGGCGATGTTGGCGGAGGGCGTCTGATGAGAGTGGCGATAATCGGAGCCGGATTGCAGTGCCGGCGGCGGGCGCCGGTGGTGGTGGAATCGCAGGAAGACGAGTTGGTGGCCATAGCGAGTCTGCACTACGAGCATGCCAAGTCGGCGGCGGAGCGTTTCGGGTGCGAGGCCGAGCGGGACTGGCAGGCGGTGGTGGAGCGTGGCGACGTGGAGGCGGTGGTGGTGTGCACGCCGCCGCACGTGCATGCGGAGATATCCGTAGCGGCCTTGCGGGCGGGCAAGCACGTGTTGTGTGAAAAACCGCTGACGCGGACGGAGGCGGAGGCCGAGGAGATGGTCAAGGCCGCGGATGTGAGCGGGCGGGTATTGAAGTGCGGGTTCAATCATCGGCATCATCCGGCGATATGGGAGGCGCATCGCATCGTCGCGGAGGGGGCGATCGGGCGGCCGTTGACCGGGCGCTGCCGTTATGGAATCTGCGGCCGGCCGGGGTACGAGAAGGAGTGGCGGGCCGATCCGCGGCAGGCGGCCGGGGGACAATTCATCGAGCAGGGCACCCATGCGATAGATCTTTTCCGCTGGTTCCTGGGGGAGATCGAGGAGGTGGCCTGCATGACCGCGGTGCATTATTTCCGCAAGCAGGAGCTGGACGACAACGGCATGGCGCTTTTCCGTTGTGCGGGCGGGGCGACGGCGATGATGCATGCCAGTCTCACGCAGTGGAAGAACCTTTTTTCCTTCGAGGTTTTCGGGGAAGACGGGTACGTGCTCGTCGAGGGGCTGGGTGCCAGTTACGGAACCGAGCGCTTGATGGTGGGACGCCGGGATTTCACCGCACCGTTCCGTGACGAGGTGACCGAGTTTCGCGGGGGGGACCGTTCCTGGCGCGAGGAATGGCGGGACTTCACGGCGGCGGTCAAGGAAGGCCGGGCGCCGCTGGGTGACGGCGGGGACGGTCTGGCGGCGATGCGGGTGGCGCTTACGGCGTACCGTGCCGAGCGCGAGCGGGCCGTGCTGGCGGTGGGGGCGGGTGGTCGTGAATGAGCGGCGGGTGCATGAGATTTGAGCCGCGGCGTGATTCATGAAGTGTCTCGTTACAGGTGCCGGCGGTTTCATAGGGTCGTATCTTGTCGAGCGCCTGTTGCGCGAGGGCGCGGAGGTGACCGCCAGCGGGCGGCGGGCGGGGTCCGGGGATGCGGCCGGGGGGGCTTTGCGCTGGGTTACGGGTGATATCCGCGAGGCGGGGTTCGTGGAGGAACTGGTGCGGCGGTCCGAGCCGGAGGTGATTTTCCATCTGGCGGCGCAGAGTTTTCCGGTGACGGCCTGGCGCGAGCCGGAGAACACGTGTGCGGTCAACGTGGTGGGGACGGTGAACCTGCTCGAGGCGGTGCGGCGGCTGGGGCGGCGCTGCCGGGTGGTGGTGGCCGGTTCGAGTGCCGAGTATGCGCCGCCGTCCGAGCGCGTGCCGATCGGCGAGGATGCGCGGCGGGAACCATCCGGCATTTACGGGATGAGCAAGGTTCTGGCCGAGGATGCGGCCGCGGTGCTCGCGGAGCGGCACGGGTTGGAGGTTGTTTACGTGCGGCCGTTTTTCCTGATCGGGCCGCGGAAGGAGGGGGACGTCTGTTCCGATTTCGCGCGCGGGGTGGTGCGGGTCGAGCGGGGGGATGCGGAGGTGCTGGAGGTGGGCGACACATCCGTCGTGCGGGATTTTCTGGATGTGCGCGATGGGGTGGAGGGGATGCTGGCGGCGGCGTTCAAGGGGACGGCGGGGGTGGCCTACAACATTTGCAGCGGGAGCGGGGTGAGTTTACGGGAAGTGCTCGAAATCTATCTGGGCCTGGCGCGGGTGGGAGTCGAGGTGCGGGTTGACGAGAAGCGCCTGCGGCCCTTGGACGAGCCCTGGAAGGTGGGTGATCCGGCGCGGCTGCGCGCGCTGGGCTGGCGGGCGCGGCGGGCCTTGCCGGAGACACTGGCCGAGATCCTGGAATACTGGCGCGGGCGGGAGGGGCGTGCATGATGCAGGTGGTGATTCTCGCGGGCGGATTGGGGACGCGCATGCGGGGGGAGTTTCCGGATGTGCCCAAGTCGTTGATTCCGGTGGGGGGGCGGCCGTTCATCGAGCACCAGTTCGAGCTCCTGGGGCGGAGCGGCATGCGGCGGGTGTTGCTGTGCGTGGGGGATGGCGCGGAGAAGATTGTCCGCCACGTCGGCGACGGCGGCCGCTGGGGATTGCAGGTGAGCTATTCGCACGAGGACCCGGAGAGCCTGCTGGGTACCGGGGGAGCGCTGGTGAACGCCTTGCCGCTGCTGGATGATGAGTTTCTCGTCATGTACGGGGATTCATACCTGCCGACCGACTACCGGGCGGTGGCGGCGGCCTTTGGGCGCGGGGATTTTCCGGCGATGATGTGTGTCTATCACAACCGCGGCCGGTGGGACCCGAGCAATACGCGCATTGCCGGAGGGCGGGTGGTGTTTTATTCCAAGCAGGCGCCGCCGGAGAGCGTGGAATACATAGACTATGGGTTGAGCGCCTACCGCAAGTATGTTATCGAACGGTACCGTCGTGGTCCGTTTCCGCTGGACCTGGCGCGGGTGCAGTCCGACTTGGTGGAGGCCGGTGAGATGGGGGCCTACGAGGTCGAGGAGCGTTTTTTCGAGATCGGCAAGCCGGCCGGCCGGCTTGAGCTTGAGGCGTATTTACGTGCGCGGCCGCGGGACGGCGCGCGCAAGGAGACGTTGGAATGAGTGAGAGGCTTCTTGGAGACGCGGTGCGGTCGGTGTTCGTATCCGGTGGTGCGGGATTCATCGGCAGTCACCTGTTGGACATGCTGCTGGGGCAGGGTTACCGGGTGACGGCCTACGACAACCTGTCCAACGGGCGGCGGGAATTCATCGAGCATCACTTCGATGATCCCGCGTTTCGCTTCGTCGAGGGAGACATGCTTGATCTTGAACGGGTTGTGCGGGAGTTGGAGGGCCACGACCTGGCGTGGCACCTGGCGGCGAACACCGATATCATCGGCTGTCACGAACGGCCCGAGCGGGACCTGCGGGATTGTGTCGAGGCAACCTTCAACATGGTGGAAGCCATGCGGCGGGTCGGGGTGAGGGACATCATCTTTTCATCCACCGGGGCGGTGTACGGGGATTTGTGCCTTGATCGGGCGACCTCGGAGGAGGCGGGACCGTTGCTACCGATATCCGGTTATGCGGCGGGCAAGATCGGCAGCGAGGCGTTCATTTCATCGTATTGTCACATGTACGGATTGCGGGGTTGGATGTTTCGTTTCGGCAATGTCATCGGCGGGCGGATGACGCACGGGGTGATATATGATTTCATCAACAAGTTGCGGCGGAATCCCCGCGAGCTGGAGATTCTCGGTGACGGGACGCAGGAGAAGAACTATTTCCTCGTGGAGGAATGCATCGACGGGATGGGTTTCGCGTACCGCAACATCGCCATGGACGAGGAGCATCCCTGTGACGTGTTCAATCTGGGGACCGACTCGGTGACGCCGGTGGTCAAGATCGCGCGGATAGTGATCGAGGAGATGGGGCTGGAGGGGGTTGAGGTGAAGATTGCGGGGACGCCGCGGGCCTGGCCGGGGGATCAGCCGCGGGTCCATATCACGGTAGACCGCATGCGGGAGCTGGGCTGGACGGCGCGTCTTTCATCGGACGAGGCGGTACGGCGGGCGGTGCGGCGGATGCTCGGCAAGGAGGAGTAAGAAAGGAAGGCGGATATGGGTCCGACAGGCGGCAGACTGGCGATAATCGGCTTGTGGCACCAGGGTGTGGTTGCGGCGGCGTGCATGGCATCCCGGGGCTTCGACGTCATCGCCGCCGACGGTGATGCGGAGAGGGTGCGCCGGCTGGCGGAGGGGCATGCGCCGATTTTCGAGCCGGGGCTGGACGAGCTCCTGCAAGAGGGGCTTTCCGCCGGGCGGTTGCGTTTCACGAGCGACGTGGGCGCGGCGGTGCGCGGGCGGCGGGACGTGTGGCTGATGTTCGACACCGCGGTGGACGAGAACGACCGCAGTGATTTGGGGGAAGTTTTCGCGGCGGTGGAAGAGGCGGCGGCGCACATCGAGCCGGAGACGGTCATGCTGGTGACGGCCCAGGTGCCGGTGGGCACCTGTGATCGCCTGAAGAACCTGGTGGGAGAACGCTCGGGCGGCAAGCGTTTCGGGATAGCCTATTCTCCGGAGAACCTGCGTTTGGGGCAGGCGATCGAGAGGTTTCTGAACCCGGCGCTGCCGGTGGTGGGTGCGGACGAGGAATGGGTGTTCGAGCGTCTCGACCGGTATCTGGGGCAGCTCAGCGACCGCTGGGAACGGACCGACCTGCGCACCGCGGAGATGATCAAGCATGCCCTCAACGCTTTTCTGGCGACTTCGGTGACTTTCGGCAACGAGATCGGCAACTTGTGCGACGTGGTCGGGGCGGACGCTAGAAGGGTGGCGGAGGTATTGCGGCTGGAACCGCGGGTGGGATCGCGGGCGATGATCTTACCGGGGCTGGGTTTTTCGGGGGGCACCCTGGCGCGGGACATGCAGACCCTGCGCGGTCTTGGTGACGAGCGGCAGACCGAGACATTCATGTTTGATGGAATATGGAAGGCCAACCAGCGCCAACTGCTGCTGCCGGTGGAACGTCTCGTGCAAGTCTTGGGTGATCTGTCGGGAAAGCGGATCGGCGTGCTGGGATTGACGTACAAGCCGGGCACGAGCACTCTACGGCGTTCGGCGGCGCTGCTTATCATCGCTCGCCTGGCGGAGGCGGGGGCGGTGGTCTCCGCGCATGATCCCCGGGCGGACCGCGGTGAAGTTCAGGCCCTGACTGATTTTCTTTTCCACGATGATCCGTATGCGGCCCTGGAGGGTTGCGAGGCGGTTGTGCTGGTGACGGGCTGGCCGGAATACCGGGAGCTGGCTTTTACGAAAATACTGGCGGGGATGAAGGGTGACTTCTTCCTGGACTGCAACAACATGCTCGACGGCGGGCGGATGCGGGCTTTGGGTTTCCGCTACGCGGGGATCGGCACGGGAGAATGGGCGCGGCTGATTTCCGCGGAGAGAAGGGAGACGGGAGAGGTTTGATGTCGTCGGCTGACAAGAGGGCCGTATTCATTGATCGCGACGGGACGCTGAACGCCATGGTTTACGATCCCGATCACGGGGTGATGGATTCGCCGCGGCGGGTGGAGCAGGTGAGGGTGCTGCCGGGAGCGGCGGATTTTCTGCGGGGTGTGCGCGGGTTGGGGTACCTTGCAGTGGTGGTGACCAATCAGCCGGGGATCGCCAAGGGATCGCTGAGCGTGCCGGAGCTGGACGCGGTCAACCGGCGCCTGGCGGAGCTGCTGGCGGAGGCGGGGGCTCGGTGGGACGATTTGCTTTACTGTCCGCATCATCCCGACGGCGACGGGGGAGGCGTGGCCGAGTACGTGATGGAATGTGAATGCCGCAAACCGCAGCCGGGCATGTTGTATGCGGCGGCGCAGCGGCACGGGATCGACTTGGGGCGCAGTTGGATGGTCGGCGACGGCATTACGGATGTTCAGGCGGGCCGCCGCGCCGGTTGCCGGACGATCCTGGTGACGCGGTTGAAGGTGGGCACGATCCAGAAATTTCTGGAACTGGAAGATGGCGAGCCGGACGCGATTGCGCCGGACCTGCCGGCGGCGCTCGAGATAATCCGCGCCGGTGACGGTTCCGCGGATGAGAGGAGAGGCACATGAAGACTGCAAAGGACGGCGCGCGGGAGGAGGCGAGGGTCGTGATCGTGGTTCCTTTCCTGAACGAGGAAGAGAACCTGCCGGTCTTGTACGAGCGGGTCCGCACGGTGATGGAAGGCCGGCCCGAGAGCTGGGAAATTCTTTTCGTGGACGACGGCAGCAGTGATGCTTCCGCGCGGCGCGTGGCGGAGCTGGCCGGGAAGGACGAGCGGGTCAAGCTGCTCAGGCTTTCGCGCAACTTCGGGCATCAGATCGCGATTACGGCGGGCATGGATCATGCCGACGGCGACGCGGTGGTGATCATGGACGCCGACCTGCAGGATCCGCCGGAGGTGATTCCGCGTCTGCTCGACAAGTGGCGGGAGGGATACGAGGTGGTTTACGCCGTGCGCAGCCGGCGGGAAGGGGAGACCTGGCTGAAGAGGCTGTTGGCGGCGGGGTTTTACCGGATTTTCAGGAAGATGGCCTCCGTGGAGGTGCCGCTCAATGCGGGGGATTTCCGCCTGGTGGACCGGCGCGTGGTGGACGCCCTGAAAGGGGTGCGCGAGTTGCATCGCTTCGTGCGCGGGTTGACGAGCTGGGTGGGGTACCGACAGGGTGCGGTGTATTACGAACGGGCGGCGCGGCATGCCGGGAGGACCAAGTATCCCTTGTGGAAGTCGGTCAACCTGGCGTGGGACGCGGTGACTTCGTTTTCGGGGGCGCCCCTGCGGTGGATAATGGGAGCGGGGATGCTGGTATCCGTCGGGGGGTTGGTATTGGCGGTGCGGATCATCGTGGGCAGGATCCTGCATCCGGAGAGCATGCAGCCGGGCTGGGCGACGGTGGTGGCGCTGATTCTCGTGGTGGGGGGCGTGCAGTTGATATGTCTTGGACTGCTGGGGCAGTACGTCAGCCGGGTTTTCGAGGAGAGCAAGAAGCGCCCCTTGTATTTCATCAGCGAGAAGGTCGGGGACTTCGGTGAGGCGGGGCGTTAGGTGCGGAGGGCTTTCTCGAAGAGCTCGAGATAGATCGCGGCGGTCCGGTCCCAATTCCACGTTTTGAGGGCGTATTCCGATATTTCGCGGCGTTTTGATATCAGGGGGAGTTTTCCATCGGCGGCGGCGTTGAGATGACCGGCAATGACTTCCGCGTTGCGGGAGGTGATCAGGAAGCGGTCGGGATCGCGCCCGTATCCGGCGAAAGTTTCCTCGGAAATGAGGCAGGGTACGCCGCAGGCCATGGCCTGGGGGACGACGGCGGGCCAGCCCTCGCCGATGGAGGGCATCACCAGCAGGTCGTGGACTCCGTAGAGGCCGCGCAATTCGCTTGGGGAGAGGTAGTCGATCACGCGGACGTTGGGCAGGTTCCACAGGCGGGGGTCGAGCGGTCCGCTGCCGCGGAAGGTGAATGTGATCCACGGGCAGGAGCGGGCCACGGCATGCAGGAGCGGGAGCCCCTTTTTCTCATAGAAACGGCCGACGAAGAGGACGCTGAAGATCTTTTCGCTCACGTGCCATTTCGGGCGGAGTTCGGCGCGTTCCTCTGGTGTGACGAAGTAGAACTGCGACGAGTCCACGCCGGCGGGAGTCATGTGGAGCATTTCTTCCGGCAAGTCGGCCCGGCGGGCGAACCAGGTACGCACGGCTTCGCCGACGAAGGTGATCGGCACAGAGTTGGCGGCGCACCAGCGGGCGGTGTTGAGGATGACTTTTTCCTGGAGGCGGGTAAGGCGGGGTGACTTGAGAGGGATGATGCCGACGTGCTGGGTGGTGACGCAAGGGCGGCCGCTGCGCACGGCGATGCGCATGGCGGCGGACGCCAGGCCCGGGGCGAGGCTGTGGGTATTGACGACGTCGTGGTTTTCCACCAGGCGGCGGATCGTGCCGCGGTACGGCGGCAGGATGATGGGACAATTGATCTGCCAGAGGCGTTCGGGCAGGTTGACGGCCGGCAGGCGGATATTGTCGGGTGTTGAAGGGCGTGCGCGGCGGGGGATATCGGTGGTCAGCCAGGTCACCTGGTGACCGGCACGGGTCCATGATTTGCGAAGTGATTCGGCGGCGAACTCGATACCCCCCATATGGGGAGGCTGGTAGTTGCTGACCAGAAGGATTCTCATGGCGGTTCCCCGCGCGGGCGGCCTCAGCTGATATAGCGGGCCTCCCGGATGAGTTCATGTTGCATTTCGATGACGCGCAGTCCCTCGGAAGGATCCATTCCCTGGAGTGAATTCTCGCCGTGGATGGCGCGATAGAAACGGGTGACGACTTCGACGTTGCCGTAGAGATGCCGGCCGGTGAGGTAACGGGTTCCGCCGGTGAGGATGCCGGCGAAGTGTCCGGCGGCCCCCGCCAGGGAGGTGCGCAGTATGTCGCGGGCGGTGTGGGCCCCGTCGTTCGGGAAGAAGACGTAGATATCGCGCCAGACGTCGAGGTCCACCGTACCACGTTCGCCGACGACGACGAGGTGCCACTCGGTGAGGCTGGAGGAGAAGTTGATGTGCAGGTAGACGGGCAGGCCGTCGGCGGCGGTGTATTCGGCGTTCACGACCCTGGGAGTGTTGCGTCCCTCGATAGGTGAGGGGCGCACTGCGGCCTGTTCGAGGCGGAGGTCTCCGCCGCCGAGCCAGCGCAGCAGGTAATAGAAGTGGGGTGATTCGTCGTAGAAGAGTCCGAGGGGCAGGCGGTCGCACCAGTCGGGGATATTGCGGGCATGGTTACAGATCTGTCCGCCGTAGAGGGCCTGGATGCGGCCGAGTCGGCCGGCGGCGAGGTCGTGCCGCAGGCGGTTGGCGGCCCGGCTGAACTGGAAATTGTGGACGACCGCCAGCACGCGGGAGTGTTCCTGTGCCAGGCGATTGAGTTCGCGGGCGTGTTCGGGCTCGACGGTCATGGGTTTTTCCGTGAGGACATGGCGTCCGGCCTCGAGGGCGGCGCGGGCGAGTTCGTAGTGGGCGTGGGGAACCGCGCCGATCATCACGGCCTCGGCGGCGGACTGCCAGGGTTCGTCGAAGTCGAGGCGGGTGGCATGATGGGGGATGTCGAAGCGGGTGGCGGTGGCCGCGGCGCGGTCGGGATCGTGTGAGACGACACCGATCACTTCGAAGAGCTGCGAGCGGAGAAGGGCGGGGATATGGCGGTTGTTGACCACCCATCCGCCGCCGATGCTTATGATCTTCACCTTTTCGGCCATAATACGGATACCACCCGGCGGATCACCATTCCGGCAATCGGCTTGATAATTACGAGGAAGAGAGGATACTGTACGGCCCTTGCGAGCTCAATCATTATAAGTCCCCGATTTTCGGGATGGGAGACGGACGTATGGGGTTGGAACAAGGCAGTCGGGCGGCGGGCGGGATCGGGCCGCGGCGTCTGGTCGTTGTGACGCTGGCGGCGATCATTGCGGGCGGTGCTTTTTTCCGGCTAGCGTACCTGGGGATGTCGGCATTGCGCGCCGACACGATAACTTTCTGGAACATCTGCGGCAGGCCGATCACCCTGGGGGCGATTTTCGGGGACTGGCTGAAGCTCATGGGGGTGACCGGCCAGTTTCCTTTCCCGATGGCCTTCACCAAGTGGTTCCTGGACGTGTTTCATCTGCCGCTGACGTTTTTCACCCTGCGCCTGCCCTCGGCATTGTGGGGAATACTGACGGTGGGGCTGGCCTTCGGCCTGGGGCGGGCGCTGGCGGGGGTCAAGGCGGGGCTGTTGCTGGCCTTGCTGACGGCGCTCAATCCCCTGCACATCCAGATTTCGCGGGAGGCGTATTACTATGCGCCCCTGGTGGCCGGGGCTTACCTTTCCACGTGGGCGCTCGTGCTGGCTTTTGACCATTATCGCCGCGGCAAGCCGTTGCCGGCGTCGTTCCAGGTGATCAACGGGGTGGGTTTTTTTCTGCTGACGTACAGTCAGCCGACGGGATGGTCACTGGCCCTGCTGACAACCGTGGGGATCGTGATCTTTCTGGGTCTCGCGGACCGCAAGGCCGGGAAGCTGACTTCGGGGACGGTGATTGCGCTGGTGGTATTCGGAGTTTTGGGGGTGCCGCTGTTGACGTGCGGGTGGGCGTTGAAACACCTCATCATGAACGCCACCGGTCCGGCGAAGGAGGCGGCCTTGAAGGCGCTGGCGGTGCAGCATGGCGGGGTGGGTGTACTCACGTGGCGGCTGGTGACGTCCTTCGCCTGGGGCAGCACGTTGCCGGGTGCGGTGGTGAGCCTGGCCGCCGTCGGGCTGGGCTTGGCGGCGGTAGGCCGGCGGCGGCGTACGAATCCGCACCTCGTGCTGCTGCCGATTCTTCTGGCGGTGGGATTCGGACTATACCTTTTGTTCCGTGGTTCTACCGGGGCGACCTATTCGGCGCGGTATCTGGCGGCGCTGTTGCCGGTGTATCTGAGCGTTCTAAGCCTGGGATTGATCGAGGCGGGGCGTCTCGGCCCGCGTTTGCGGGCGGGCGGAGCGATGGTCTCCGCGGGCGCGGTGATCGCCGCGCTGGCGGTGGGGTGGCTGGTGTATCCGGGGTGGTTATGCGTGCGCCTGACCGGCAAGCCGACGCCGTACAAGGAGATCGTGCGCTGGATGGATACGCACATGCCGGCGGGTTCGCTGGTGCTGGTGGATCGCTGGTACGAGCCGTGGAATGAACTGCGGGTACACGCGAGCACGAACGTATTCTTCACTTTCACGGTGCCGAACGAACCCGTGGATGTTTTTTTGAAGGCCGACTGGCGGAAGACGGCCCGCGAATTTTTCGCGCGTTTTCCGCGCGCGGGCTACCTGGAGATCACCAAGGAGTACTGGGACGTGCCCGAGGTAGGGCCTTGGGACTGGCCGCGGCGGTACTTCAAGCGGCACGTGGTTTTCGCCAACCGGGCGGGGCTGGCGCTGCGGCGCCTGGGGTTGGCCTCGCGGGAGGATTTCTACGCCGCGGATACCAACCGGCTGGTGGTCGAGTTCTTCTACAACCGCCTGGAAGACATCCTGGCCAAGGCGCGGGAGGCCGGCTTGAAGGAGTTGGTCCTTTACGGCGACGGTTGGAAATACACCAAGACCAAGGACTACCATGACTGGCGCGTGTTCGAGCAGCATGCCGACCTGCTGGTATTCAATCTTTCCGACGGGCCGCGGACGCTGTTCCTCGAGTTGCGCGGGGCGGCGATGGGGGGTGCCAAGGATATTTCCGGGCCCGGCGGCATCAAGCACACCTTCCCCGCGGGGAAGATGGAAGTGTGGCGTGTGGGTCCTTTCCGGGCGCGGCCGGGTGAAAGCGTCCTCACCCTGCGGGATCCGCTTTGGACTCTCGGCAAGGTTCCCTTGCTGGTGGATGGGGTGCGCGTGGGTACGGTGACGTCTGCCGGCGGACAGTCGCCGTCCGGCGGTGGAGAATAAGTTTGCCGATGTGGCGAGGAGGTTTCTTGTGGACAGGGCCGGAAAAAGTGTGAGCGGGCGTGAGCTTCTTCTGGTGGGGCTAGGGCTGGCGGTCATGGCGGCGGTCATTTTCCGGGTGGTGCTGCCGTGGGGCACGGTCTTGCTGACGACCGATGACGGGATCGGAGACCTGGCGTTGCGCAAGGCGGCGTTGCCGCGGGGTTTTCTGGGATGGTGGGTGGATGTGCGCATGGCGGGCCTGCCGAACGTGCTCCAGTTGAATTGGACGAACCTGCTGCTGTGGTTACTTCCGCTGGAGATGTTCACCGACTGGATTCACGCGATCGACCTGTGCTTGGCGTCGTTCTTTTTCCACGTTTTTCTGCGGCGGCGTGGTATGGGAGTCTGGGCGGCGCTGGTGGGGGTGCTGACGGTCTTCTGGCTGGGGACGAATTTCACGCTGACCTTCGCGGGGCACCTCGGCAAGTTCGGCGTATTGATGTTCGCGGCATTGTACCTCTTGCTGGCGGACCTGGCGCTCGAGCGCGGATCGGCGGTGTGGTCACTGCTGGCGGGCGGTGCGGCGGGGGGGATGTTCCTCGAGCAGGCTGACGTGGCGTTGTTTTTCGCGCTTTTTCTGGGACCGTACACGCTTTTCCGCCTGTGGGAAAGGAAGGACGCCGGGACGGCGGTTTGGATCCGCGTACTCGTACCGGCGGCATTGGCGGCCGGGCTGCTGGCGGCGCGGCCGCTGCTGGTGGGCTATCAGACGGCGGTTAAAGGCGTAGCGGCGGTTGAAGAGAGCCGGGCGCAGAAGTGGAATTTCGTGACGCAGTGGAGCTGGCCGCCGGAGGAGAGCATAGATTTCATTGCGCCGGGGTTCATGGGCTGGCGCAGTGGCGAGCCTGAAGGACCCTACTGGGGACGGATGGGCCGTTCTGCGGGTTGGGAGAAGACGCACCAAGGGTTCATGAACTTCAAGTTGGAGAACCAGTATATCGGGGCTCTGCCGATCGTACTGGCATTGCTGGGGGTCATTCTGTGGATTCGACGAAAAGGCGGCGGGTCACTTCGCCGGGAAGTTTTCTTCTGGTCGTGGGCGGCGGCCGGCGCCTTGCTGCTGTCTTTCGGGAAGTATTTTCCTCTCTACCGGATAGTTTTCATGCTGCCGGTGATTTCCTCCATCCGCAATCCCAACAAGTTTCTACATATTTTTCAGCTGGCGGTGGGGGTCATGGCGGCGGCGGGCTTACAGGAAGTAACGGCCGGGGCCGGGGAGCAGGAGCGGGGGGCCGTGAAGCGTTTCGTGGGAGTGGTTGTGGGAGCGGGAGGTATCCTGATGGTTGCGGCTTTGCTCACCGCATCATCGCGCGCCGGGCTGGCCGCCGGGTTCAGCGAGCGCGGGTTCGGCCGTTACGGGGAGGTGATCGCCGGCAACATCGTGGGCGCGTTGGTACACGGCGGGCTTCTGACCCTACTGGCCGGCGGAGTGGTGGCGGCGGGGTTGTTGAAGCGCGACCTGCCGCGGCGGGTGCGGGGGTTGCTGGCTCCCTTGTGCGGGCTGGTGGTGGCACTCGATGCCGCCATGCTGGCGCGGCATTACGTGACCACCCAGGACATTGCGCCGGTGCGCGACAACCCGGTGGCGCGGTTCCTTGATTCTCTTCCGGGTCCGCCGCGGACGGCATTGGTGAACCAGTCCGGGCCCTACAATTATCTTCTGACGTATGTATTTCCTTTTCACCGTATTCCCTGTCTCAACGTGACTCAAATGCCGCGCATGCCCAAGGATTATGAGGCGATGTTGAAACAAGGCGGACGGAATCCGGTCAGGTTGTGGCGTCTTTTCGGGGTTGAATACGTACTCGGCCCTGTCCAGATGTGGCAGCAGATCCAGTCCGATCCGGCGCTGAAGGATCAGTTCGACCTGGTTTACGCGTACAACATCGAGGTAGGCGGGCCGCAACGGATTCTGTTCATTCCGGCCACCAAGACCTCTCCGGGACGGCATTGCATTCTGCGGTTGAGACCGCCGGCGGGGAGATTCGTGCTGGTGGATCGCTGGTCGCAGGCGCCGTCCGGCGGAATGCCGGCGCGTCTGTTTGCGCATGATTTTCACGCGTTGCAGGAGGTCTTGCTTGAGCCGGGTGCCCGGGTTGGACGGGAAGGGAGGCCGGACGAGGGGGGCGGCGGCAAGATAGACATCATTTCCTGTCGGCCCGGAGATATTCGTCTCAAGGTGAGCACGACGCGCCCGGCGTTCCTGCGCCTCGCCGAGCGGCGCGACGCGGACTGGAAGGCCGTGGTGGACGGTCGCGGGCGGAAGCCGCTGGGGTGTGACTATCTTTTCCAGGGTGTTTATGTGAAGCCCGGTGTTCACGAGGTGCGTTTTGCTTACCGGCCGCCGGTGACGTTGTTGTTGCTGGAACTGGCGGGTTTGCTGGCGATGGCGGCGGCGGGCGTGTGGCTGGCGGCGGGGTTCGGACGGCGATGAGCGCGGATAGCGAGAGAGTTGACTTGTCGGTGGTGGTTCCGACGCTTGGAAGGGAGACGCTGATCGCGACGGTGGAATCCCTCTTGCGGGCGCGGGGTGGCGTGCGGATGGAAATCATCGTGGCCGGAAGGATACGCGAGGGGAATGTGCGGGAGCGCCTGGGGAAAATTGTCTCCGGCAATCGTGACGTGCGCCATTTGGATGTGGAGTATTCCACGGGGGATTCGAGTCGCAAGAAGAACGCCGGGATGGAAGCGGCGCGGGCGGACATAGTTGCTTTCGTGGACGATGACGTGGAGGTGGCACCGGACTGGGCGGAACGTATTCTTGAGCCGTTCGCCGATGAGGGTGTGGGGTTGGTGAGCGGTCCGGCCTTGATACCCGAGGGAATCGGGATGGTTGCGCGCCTGGCGGGGGCGGCGTTGCAGTCGGCGGCGGCGGGCTACGTTGCTGGACGTTACCGGAGGGATGCCGAGTCTCCGCGGCCGATACGCTGGTCGCGGATCATCGGTTGCAACATGGCCTATCGCCGGCGGATCTGGGATGAAATCGGTGGGTTCGATCCGGCCTTCTGGCCGGGGGAGGAGATGCTGGCGGCCTATCGTGCCGGGCGGCGGTCGCGGATCATCTTTTATCCCCGGGCATGGGTGTTTCATTATCCCCGCACCACGCTGCGGGGGTTCATTCGCCAGATGTACGGTTACGGCGCCACGCGGATCCGTTTGATCCGGGCGGGTGTGGACTTGGAGCCGAGCACGCTGATTCCGGGGGTGTGGGTGGCGTCGCTGGCGGTTTTCGGCGGGATGGCGTTTTTCGGGCGGCCCGGGCGATTGCTGCTGGGGCTGGATGTGGGGCTCTACCTTGTGGCGGACCTGCTGGCGGCATTCCTCAAGGCGTTGGAGACGCGCAGGGTGAGCGACCTGGGGATTGCGGGGTTTATTCCGCTGATGCATTTGAGTTACGGGATCGCCGAGTGGGTTGAGCTTCTGCGTCCTGGTCGTGATTTCAGTGGAAAGGTCTGAGTGCGGACTGCACGCGGAGGGCATGGAGGGGGCGGCAGCTTGACTTGGGCCCCGATGGAATCTATTTTCGCGCGCGGGACGGGGATGGCGTAGCGGCGGAAAGGACTTGAGGATCGTGGCTTCGGACCTGAGAGAGCAAAGAATAACGAACATAGAGCGCCTGCGGAGCCTTGGTTACGCGCCTTACGGGGGCGCGTATGAGCGCAGCGGATCCCTGGCGGAGATCCGCGAGGGCTTCCGGGAAGGGCGGCGCGTGCGCCTGGCGGGTCGGCTGGTGGCCAAGCGTGAGATGGGGGGCAGCCTGTTCGCCCATCTGCAGGACGGCAGCGGCCGTTTTCAGATTTATCTCAAGCGGGATGTGGTGGGGGCGGAGGCGTTCAAGGCTTTCCGGATTCTCGACCTGGGGGACATCATCGGGGCGGAGGGTGAACTTTTCCGGACACGGACGGGGGAGGCGACGCTGAAGGTCGCCGAGTGGGTGTTGCTGTCGAAGTCGTTACGGGGCTTACCCGAAAAGTGGCACGGTCTTCATGACGTGGAGACGCGTTACCGCAAGCGTTACCTGGATCTCATCGCTAATCCTGAGGTGATGCGGGTTTTCGAGCGGCGTTCGGAGATCGTACGGGTTCTGCGTGAGCTTCTGGCGGCGCGGGGATTTCGGGAGGTCGAGACACCGATGATGCAGGTCCACGCGGGGGGCGCCCAGGCGACGCCGTTCAGGACTCATTACCAAGCCTTGAACACGGACATGTTTTTGCGGATCGCCCCCGAACTGTACCTGAAACGTCTGCTGGTGGGGGGATTCGACCGCATCTTCGAACTGAACAGGAACTTCCGGAACGAGGGGCTTTCGCGCCATCACAATCCGGAATTCACGATGTTGGAGGTTTACGAGGCGTATTCCGACCTGGCGGGCATGCGCCGGTTGGCGGAGAAACTGATCGTCGGCGTGGCCGAGCGGGTGATCGGTTCGCTGAAGGTGGGTCGGGAAGGGGAGGAAGCGATAGACCTGTCGCCTCCCTGGCGGGAGGTTGCCTATCGTGACTTGATACGGGAGGCGGCCGGAAAGGACTGGTACAAGTTGGATGAGGAGGGCGCCCGCGCGCGGGCGGCGGATTTGGGGGTGGAAGTTGATCCGGCATGGACGCGCGCGGAATTGACCCAGGAGGTGTTCGAGAAACTGGTGGAGCGGCGGCTGTGGAATCCGACTTTTGTGACGCGGCTGCCGCGTGAGCTGGTGCCGCTGGCCAAGACCTGCGCGGACGATCCCGAATCGGCGGACGTTTTCGAGCTGGTGATCGGCGGGATGGAGATCGCTCCGTCGTACTCGGAACTGAACGACCCGCTCGAGCAGCGGCGGCGGTTCGAGGAGCAGGCGGGGGGTGAGGATGAGCGTATCGACGAGGATTTCCTGGAGGCGCTGGAGTACGGCATGCCTCCGGCGGGTGGAATGGGTATCGGCATAGACCGCCTGGTGATGATATTGACGGGGATGGAATCAATTCGGGACGTGATACTTTTCCCTCACATGCGTCCGAAGGGCGGGCGCGGATGATCGCGGCGGGCGGACGCATGTGTATGGTCAGGCGGGGAGAGATGCTATGGCGATTGCATCGCTGTTTCTGGCGCTGAAATATCTCAAGCCGAAACGGACGTTCATTTCGGTGGTGACGGTCATATCGGTCACCGGCGTACTGCTTGGGGTGGCCGTGCTTATCATAGTTCTCGGCGTGATGACCGGTTTCGACGAGATGTGGCGCGACAAGATTCTGGGTTTTAACGCGCACATAACAGTGACCGGATGGGGAGGGATTGAGGATAGCGCCGGCCTCATAAGGCGCGTCGAGGAATATCCCGCGGTGCGGGCGGCGGCGCCGTTCGTGCAGGGGCTGGTTTTCATCCAGCACGGTGACCGGGTGGCCACGCCGTTCCTGCGGGGAGTGGATCCCCGTTGCGAGCGCCGCGTGAGCGTGATACCGGCGCACGTCAAGTCGGGCAGTTTTTCCGTGGGCGACGACCAACTGGTGATCGGCGGCGACCTGGCCGCCGAACTCGGCGTGCGGGTGGGGGACCGCGTGCTGGTGTATTCTCCGCAGACGTTTATTTCGGCTGAAGAGTTGCGCCTGCCGGAGGAGATGACCGTCAGCGGCATATTCGAGGTGGGAATGTGGGATTTCGACATGGGCTACGTTCTGACCTCCCTTGACACCGCGCGTGACCTTTACGGCATGGAGAGCGAGGTCCAGGGATTGCAGGTGATGACGCGCGATCCCTACCGGGCCGGCGAGGTGGCACGCGGCCTGGAAAAGATACTGGGGCCGGGATACCGCGTGACCACGTGGATGGAACAGAACCGCCAGCTTTTCGCGGCCCTGCGGGTGGAGAAGAACATGATGTTTTTTCTTTTGATTTTCATCACCGTGGTGGCGGCTTTCGGGATAACCAACACCCTGATCACGGTTACCGTTCAGAAGACGCGCGAGATAGGCTTGTTGAAGGCGATCGGATTTTCTTCGGGGACGGTGATGCGCATTTTCTTCTGGCAGGGATGGCTGGCGGGGATCATGGGAATCGCCGCGGGGACGGTGGTGGGGCTGTTGGCGCTGAGTTTCCGCAATGAGTTGTTGCATTTTCTGAGTGCGCGCCTGGGGATGGATCTCTTCCCGAAGGAGCTTTACCATCTCAGTGAGATTCCGGCGCGGATCGTTCCGGGGGACATAGCCCTGATCGCCGTTTCGGTGCTGGCGATCTGCACCTTGGCCGGGGCGGTTCCGGCATACCGGGCGGCGCGCCTGGACCCGGCGAGGGCATTGCGATATGAGTGAGGTGTTACAAGCGGACGGGCCGGCGGCCGGCGAAGCAATACTCTCGGCGCGGGAAGTCGTGCGTGAATTCCGGATGGGACGCAGCACGATACGGGTATTGAGGGGTGTTTCCCTGGAGGTGCGCCGGGGGGAGATGATATCCGTGATGGGCGCCAGCGGTGCCGGCAAGACGACGTTACTGAATATTCTCGGCGGGCTCGACCGGCCTACGGGCGGGCGGGTCTTTTTCGGGGGTGAGGACTTGTATCGGCTTTCGTCACGGCGGCGCACGGTCCTGCGGGCACAGCGGGTGGGATTCGTTTTTCAGGCGTATCATCTCCTTCCGGAACTGGACGTGCTCGAAAACGTTTTGCTGCCGGCCATGGCGCTGGGCGGCCGCGCGGGGACGTATTCCGCGCTGCGGCGGCGGGCCGAGGAACTGCTTTTGAGTGTCGGGCTGGGAGACCGCGCGCGGCATCGTCCGGCGGAACTTTCCGGCGGGGAACAGCAGCGGGCGGCTTTGGCGCGGGCGCTGATGAACGATCCGGAGATCATTTTCGCCGACGAACCCACCGGCAATGTTGACAGTGAAACCGGTGAACAGGTGCTCGGGAACCTGTTTCGGCTGGTCAAGGAACGCGGTCACACGCTGGTGCTTGTGACCCACAACCGGGAGATTGCGGTGCGTTGCGGACGGACGCTGCATCTGCGTGACGGCCGGATCGTGGACGAGGAGGTACACGGCGGCGGCGAGGTCTGACCGCTTGGCGGCCGAACGCGGATGTGCTATTACTGGAATGACCGTGAACAACATTGGAGAGCACGAGAGATGAAGATCTATATCAACGGCCGCTTCGTTGACCAGCGGGCGGCGAGGATTTCTGTTTTCGACCACGGCTTGCTCTACGGCGACGGAGTTTTCGAGGGGATCCGTGCCTATGGCGGGCGGGTTTTCATGCTCGAGGAGCACGTCGAGCGCCTCTACCACTCGGCCCGGGCGATTGCCTTGAAGATTCCCATTTCGCGCCGACGGATGTGTGAGGCGGTTGTGGAGACGTGCCGGCGCAACCGCATCCGCAACGGCTACGTCAGGCTGGTGGTCACCCGCGGGGAAGGCACACTCGGCCTGAATCCTTTCCTCTGCAAGCGGGCGCAGGTGGTGATAATTGCGGCGGGTATCCGCCTTTATCCCGAGGAACTGTACGAAAAAGGTCTGAAGCTGATCACCGTGGGGACGCTCCGCAACGTGCCCGAGGCGATAAATCCCAAGATCAAGAGCCTGAACTACCTCAACAACATTCTTGCCAAGATCGAGGCCCTGAACGCGGGTGTCATGGAGGGGATCATGCTCAACGTACAGGGATACGTGGCGGAGGCGACGGGAGACAATGTGTTTGTCGTCAAGGGACGGCGGATAATCACGCCGCCGGCGTGGTGCGGGGCGCTGGAAGGCATTACCCGCGGGGTCGTGATGCAACTCGCGCCGCAGATGGGTATCGAGGCCGCCGAAGATGTACTGACGCGTTACGACCTCTACAATGCCGACGAGGTTTTTCTTACGGGGACGGCCGCCGAGATAATCGGCGTGGTGGAAATTGACGATCGGCGTATCGGCACGGGCAAGCCCGGGACGGTGACGCGCCGGCTGGCGGCGGCGTTCCGGGAGTATGCGCGAACGCAGGGAACGCCTATCGAGTAAAGGCGGCGCCCGGCCGCTGCGGTGAGATGAGCGGGGAACATTCCGGCGATGTTGTGTGAACGATGTCAACAGCGTGAGGCTACGATTCACCTGACGCAGGTGGTGGATGGCGAGGTCAAGAAGGTGCACCTGTGCCAGAAATGCGCCGAGGAGGCCGGGTTCGACTTGCAGGGGTCGGTTTCGGTCTCGGATATTCTTCTCGGCATGGGGGTGGGCAAGGCGCAGGAGAGCACGCCGGAGAAGGCCACGCGCTGTCCGCGCTGCGGCATGCGCCTGAGTGATTTCAAGCAGCGCGAGCGGTTGGGGTGCCCGGCGTGTTACGATGCTTTTGCGGACGAACTCATGCCGCTGATCAAGGCCATGCATCGCAGCGAGCGGCATGTCGGCAAGCGGCCCGGAGAGGCGGGCGGGCTGCCGATGGGGGTGCGGAGGGAACTCGAACAGTTGCGCGGGGCGCTGGAGAGTGCGGTGGCCGAGGAGAACTACGAGGAGGCGGCGCGTCTGCGCGACCGCATACGCTCCCTGGAGTCCAGCGAGTCGGCCGAAGGTGATGGGGAGAGAGGGCAGCCATGAAAGTGGACGACCTGCTCAGGAAACCGGGGGCGTGGCTGAAGCGCGGCAGCCGGGACGACGTGGTGGTCAGCAGCCGGGTACGTCTGGCGCGCAACCTGGCGGAGCGGCTCTTCCCCGAGTGGGCGGGGGAGGATGAGCGCCGGCGGATCTGGGACGAGGTCAGCGGGGTTCTTTGCGGACTGCCCCAGCTGCAACGTGGACTTTGCGTGGAGACGTCGGAAATTGACGAGGTCAGCCGCCGCTTTCTTTTCGAGCGGCACCTCATCAGTCGTGAACTCATTCGGAAACGGCGCGGCAGCGGGCTGGTGGTGCGCGGTGACGAGACCCTGGCGGTGATGATAAACGAGGAGGACCACCTGCGCCTGCAGAGCATGCGTCCGGGTCTTTCTCTGGGACGCACGCTGAACATGGTCAACGACCTGGACGACGCTGTTGCGGCGGAGTTTACCTATGCCTTTTCGCGCCGACTGGGATATTTGACGGCCTGTCCCAGTAACGTGGGCACCGGGATGCGGGCGAGCGTAATGCTGCATTTACCAGGACTGGTGCTGATGAACGAGGTGGAGCCGATCGTGCGCGGTTTGACGAAGATCGGCCTGGCGGTGCGCGGCTTGTGGGGGGAAGGGACGGAAATATCGGGCAACATGCTCCAGGTCTCGAATCAGGTCACGCTGGGGGTCAAGGAGGACGAGATTGCGGTCAACCTCGAGCAGGTCATAATGGAAGTCGTTGAACATGAGCACAATGCACGCCTGCGTCTCATGGAGCAGCGCGGCGAAGTTCTGCGTGACCACGTGGGCCGGGCGTATGGCATCCTGGGCAACGCCCACCTGGTTTCGACCGGTGAGGCGTTGGATCTTCTCTCCGGTTTGCGTCTTGGTGTCGATCTGGGTATATTGAAAGACATCAGGAGAGAGACGATAGACGAGCTTATGGTATTGACTCAGCCGGGTCACTTGCAGAAGCTTGCCGGACGCCGACTCAAGGCGCGCGAGCGCGACCGTGTCCGCGCTGATCTGATACGGCGGCGGCTGAAGGCGGGTGAAGATAAGGGAGCTGGCGATTGATGAACAATTTTACGCCACGGGCGCAACAGGTCTTGCGGCTGGCCCAGAAGGAGGCCGACCGCTTCAATCACAGCTATGTCGGCACCGAGCACATCCTGCTCGGTCTGGTGGCGCTGGGGGAAGGTGTGGCCGTCAACGTACTGCGGCGGATGGGGGTTGATCTGGAGAGCGTGCGCCTGGAGGTGGAGAAGGCCGTGGGCGTGGGCCCGGCGACCAAGACCATGGGGACGCTGCCTTTCACGCCGCGGGTCAAGAAGGTCCTGGCGCTGGCCGGCGGCGAGGCGCGCGCGTTGAATCATTCCTACATCGGCACCGAGCACATTCTTCTGGGTCTCTTACGGGAAGGTGAGGGGGTCGCCGCGCGCGTCCTGAAGAATCTCAACATCGACCTGGAGACGGTACGGGTGGGCGTCTTGAAGGAGCTGAATCCGAACTATGAGCCGGAGGAGAAGGAGGCCCACGCGGTGGAATCACGTCCCGTTCCGCGGGATTCCAAGACGCCGGCCTTGAGCACGTTCGGACGCGACCTTACCGAGTTGGCGCGCAAGGGCGAGCTGGACCCGGTCATCGGGCGCCGCAACGAGATCGAGCGGGTGACCCAGATTTTGTGCCGCCGGACGAAGAACAATCCGGTTCTCTTGGGCGAAGCCGGCGTGGGGAAGACGGCGATCGTGGAAGGGCTGGCGCAGGCCATCGCCGACGGCGACGTTCCCGAACTGCTGCGTGACAAGCGGGTTGTGACCCTTGACCTGGCGCTGATGGTGGCGGGAACCAAGTACCGCGGGCAGTTCGAGGAGCGCATAAAGGCCGTCATGGACGAAATCAAGAGGGTCGGCAACGTGATCATCTTCATAGATGAGTTGCACACCATAGTGGGGGCGGGTTCCGCCGAGGGGGCGATGGACGCCTCCAATATCATCAAGCCGGCGCTTTCGCGCGGGGAACTGCAATGCATCGGGGCGACGACCCTGGCCGAGTACCGCAAATTCATCGAGAAGGACGCGGCCCTTGAGCGGCGTTTTCAGACCGTGATGGTGCGTGAGCCGACCGTGGAAGAGGCGGTGGATATCCTGCGGGGGCTGCGTTCGCGCTACGAGGCCCATCATCATGCGAAGATAACCGATGAGGCCGTGAAGGCCGCCGTGGAACTGTCGGCCCGCTACCTGCCCGACCGTTTCCTTCCCGACAAGGCGATCGACGTGATGGACGAGGCGGGTGCGCGGGGAAGAATCGGCGCGATGACGCGCCCGCAGGAGGTCAAGGAGCAGGAGCGGCGCATCGTCGAAATAAAGGAAAAGAAGGAGAAGGCCATCAGCGACCAGAAGTTCGAGGAGGCGGCCGCCTTGCGCGACGAGGAACGCACCGCGCGGGCGGAGCTGGAGCGGATGATGGAAGAGTGGCGCAAGTCGTGCGATGAGAAGGTCGTCACCATCGGTCCGCAGGACATCATGCTGATCATTTCGAAATGGACCGGGGTTCCCCTGGTGCGCATGGAGGAGAAGGAAAGCAGCCGCCTGTTGGCCATGGAGGCGGAAATATCGCGCAAGGTCATCGGGCAAGACGAGGCGGTGACGGAGATCGCCAAGGCCCTGCGGCGCTCGCGTGCGGATCTCAAGGATCCGCGCCGTCCCATCGGGTCTTTCATATTCCTGGGACCGACCGGGGTGGGGAAGACCCTGCTGGCGAAGACCCTGGCGGAATTCATGTTCGACGACGCGGACGCTTTGATCCAGATAGACATGTCGGAGTACATGGAGAAGTTCGCATCGAGCCGCCTGGTGGGTTCGCCGCCGGGATACGTCGGGTACGAGGAAGGCGGCCAATTGACCGAGCAGGTACGGCGCCGCCCGTATTCGGTGGTGCTTTTCGATGAGATCGAGAAGGCCCATCCCGACGTGATGCATCTGTTGCTTCAGATCCTGGAGGAGGGACGCCTGACCGACAGTCTCGGGCGGACGGTTGATTTCCGGAACACGATCGTGATCATGACCTCGAATCTCGGCGGTGATTTTATCAGGCGCGGGGCGACGCTCGGCTTCGGGGGCGGCACGGCGGAGGCCGACTACGAGCGCCTGAAGAGCCAGATGCTCGACGAAGCGCGCAGGGTGTTTCGGCCGGAATTGATCAATCGGGTTGACGAGGTTATCGTTTTCCGCCAGTTGGAGAAGAGCGACGTCGAGCGCATACTCGATCTGGAACTTGCCAAGGTGCGCCAGCGGCTGGCCGCCAAGCAGATCGAGCTGAACCTGAATGCCGACGCGCGCGAATTTCTGATTTCCAAGGGATTCGATCCGGCCTACGGGGCGCGGCCCCTCCGGCGGGCGGTGGAACGTTACCTGGAGGACCCGCTGGCCGAGGAGATCATTCGGGGCAACATCCGTACTTCGGAGACCGTGGAGGTCAGCGCGGGGGAGGAGGGCCTCAAGTTCGGTCAGCTTGCGGGGACGAGCTGAGCGGAGGGAGGGGACCGCCGCCGCAGATGACTTCGGCGCGGACAGTTCGGGGGGGCGATCACGTGTCTGACCCGTCAGTGCTGTGAAAACACCGGCGTCCGGTTCTTCCGATGATGGTTGCCGGTTGTTGAGTTGTTGGGTTGCTGAGTTGTTGGGTTGTTG
>JAOZMZ010000114.1 GCA_029934055.1 Kiritimatiellia bacterium | reverse complement strand
CGCCAAGGACGCCAAGGGGCGGAGTGGATAATGGTTGATCGTTGATGGTTGATTGCTTGTTCAGGATGAGGGAATGCAGCCTTCATCATTCGTGGATTCTTTCTTTGCGATCTTTGCGTGCTTTGCGAGAAATATTCTTCTTCTACTCTTTCTTTCGCCAAGGACGCCAAGCACGGAGTGGTTAATAGTTGATCGTTGATTGGTTGATTGTTCCTACCTTTGCGAGATTCCGCCGGGGACATGAATCCCCCCCGCAATTCTTCCAATGATTGGAAGTTTTGCCATAAGTTTTTCCAATGATTGGAAATTTTGCGGCGTGAGATTTCCAATGGTTGGAAGTTTTACTATAAGGGTTTCCAAACAATGGAAATTTAGGTGTGGGGAACTTTTCCCGCCGCGGCGGGTCTGAATGTTTCCGAGTGGGGCGGACGGGCTCGGCGGCGGATTCGGTGAGGGAGTGAACGGGGCGGTTGTTACTGCGGCTGTTTCTCGCGGCCGCGCAGGAGTTCCAGGAGTTGCCGCATGTCCGGCGGTAGGGGAGCGCGGAAGCGCATTTTGCTGCCGTTGATCGGATGAGTGAAGGCTATTGACTCGGCGTGGAGCATTTGGCGGGCGGGCTTCAGCGGCAGGGGGATGTTGCCGGCGCGGCCGTAGCGGGAATCGCCGATGACGGGGTGGCCTATGTGGGCCATGTGGACGCGGATCTGGTGGGTTCGGCCGGTGGCGATGCTGATGCGCAGGAGACTGCATTGCCGGAAGACTTCAACGGTGCGGTAATGAGTGATGGCGGGCCGGCCGCGCGGGGGACGGGCGCTCATCTTTTTGCGGTCGGCGGCGGAGCGGCCGATTAGCGTACTGACGGTGCCGGACGGCGGGCGGGGCGTTCCCCTTACCAGTGCGAGGTATTCCTTGGAAACCGTGCGGGCCTTGAATTGGGCGGCGAGGGCGGCCATGGCTTTTTCATTTTTCGCCGCGACCATGACTCCGCTGGTGTTCTTGTCGAGACGATGGACGATGCCGGGGCGCAGTTCTCCTTTCACGGCTTGAATGTCGGGGCAGTGATAGAGGAGCGCATTGACGAGGGTTCCCGTCGGATTTCCGGGGGCCGGGTGAACGACCAGTCCGGCGGGCTTGTTGACCACGACTATCGCGCGGTCCTGGTAGAGTATTTCGAGAGGTATGTCTTCGGGCGTGAGGGCGGTCTCCGGCGGCGGCGGGGGTGGACTGACCAGGATGATTTCGGAACCCTTGAGAATGTAGTGGGCTGGCCGGATACGACCATCAACGAGGACGTGGCCGTGCCTGATGAGGTCTTGCCAGCGTGAGCGGGAATATTCGCGGCGGTTTTCCGCCAGCCACGCATCGAGGCGGCGGCCCTTGTGAGCCGGGGCGACCCGCAGGATTGTTTTCGGCGGAGGGTTCATGATCTTTCCAGGCGCCGGAGTCCGGGCTTTCGGCGCCAGTAATACGATTTCAGCGGCGGACAAGGCAAGCCCGGTCTGGGATCGGGCGGGAGCATTCAGGCGGTGCGTTTCTTGCGGCGGTGAAGCAGGATCATCAGCGTCAGCCCGCTTGCGAAGAGCAGCAGGCTGATATCCTGGGCCACGGTGAGGCCGAGAAAGCGCAGGCGTTCGTCTCCCCGCACGAACTCATCCATGAAGCGCAGGGCGGGGTAGAGCATCAGGTAGGCCGCAAGCACCGTTCCCGGACGGGGCCGGCGGAGGTAGAGCCACAGCAGCAGGGCGTAGATTGCGAAGTTGCCGGCGGATTCGTAGAGCTGCGTGGGATGACGGAAGGCATCGTGCAGGTAGACGGACCAGGGGAGCGAACATTCCGTGCCGTAACAACAGCCGTTGAGGAAGCAGCCGATGCGGCCGATGGCATGGCCGAGCGGGAGTCCGGAAACGGCGAAGTCGGCCAGGGAAGGCACGGCCAGGCGGCGTCGTGCGGCGAAGATGAAGAAGGCGGCGATCCCGCCGAGGAGTCCGCCGTAGAAGATCAGTCCGCCCTGGTCGATGCGCCAGACGGCGGCCGGGTGATCGAGGTAGTAAGGCAGGTCGGCGATTACGTAGGCGATACGGGCGCCGATGATTCCCCCGGCCATCAGCCAGAAGGCCAGGTCGGAACCGAAGCCCGGGGGGCGTTTTTCGCGGCGGGCGAGCAGGCTCCAGTGGGCGGTGGCGGCGAGAAATCCCGCCGCGGCCATGATGCCGTACCAGTAGACCGGATGTGCGCCGATATGAAATGCGATCGGATGCATAGCAATTTCCAAATGCGGCGGTTCGGCCGCGGTGACGGGGCGACCCCGCCAGAGCATTTTTCCCGCTACTTTGAGCGGCAGCGCAGTGATCAATCAAGCGTATTTCGCAAGTTTTCCGGGCGGATTGCCGCGGCGGTTTCCGGGGGGTCGCTCTACGGGGACGGCCCGCCCGCACGGCGATGTGTGCGGATGGAGGGGAACCGCGCGGCGTGGGTCACTGCGCGGCGATTAGTTCAAGTGGGCGTGTACAGGCGGATTTTTTCTGCTACAGTATAGCCGCGCCGACCCGGTGCAGCGGAGGTCGCGGGAGCGGAAACGAGACAGTGAAGGCTGAGGACGCAAAAGGTTTGGATGTAGAGGCGGAACGCGTGGATCGGAT
>JAOZMZ010000017.1 GCA_029934055.1 Kiritimatiellia bacterium | reverse complement strand
CAGGATGCGCCCGGTGCCAGTTCCACGCATCCCGGATGATCGTCTCCAACGCCGGATAACGCGGTCGCCAACCGAGTTCTTCCTGCGCCTTGGATGCTGCAGCAACCAAACGGGGAGGATCCCCCGGCCGACGCGGAGCAATCTCCACATCTATGCTTCGCCCTGTAACTCGGCGCGCCGTCTCGATCACTTCCATTACGGAATATCCTGATCCATTCCCCAGGTTATACGCGCCGGCCACTCCAGACCCTAATGCAAGAAGATGTGCCTGAGCCAGATCAACGATGTGAATATAGTCCCGGATGCACGTGCCATCCGGGGTATCATAATCGTCTCCGAAAACCCGGACCCGTGTATTTTTTTCGGCCGCCCGCAGCACATTGGGTATGAGGTGGGTCTCCGGATCATGATCCTCACCATATTTCTCAGTGGCTCCAGCAGCGTTGAAATAGCGCAGGAATACCGGTCGTATCCCATGGACACGTTCATGCCACAACAACACCTTCTCAAACATCAGCTTCGATTCCCCATAGGGATTCGTCGGCTTCTGCGGGAGATCCTCGGTCATCGGAATGCGCACCGGATCGCCGTAGGTTGCACACGTCGAGGAGAAAACTATATGACCCACCCCTGCCCCCAACATGGCATCCACGAGGTTAATACCTCCTGCCACATTGTTCAGGAAATAGCGCTCCGGAAACTGCATGGATTCTCCCACTAAAGCATATGCTGCAAAGTGTAATACCGCCCCCGGCTTGACATCTTTCACGGCCCGCAAAATGGCATTCCTGTCTCGCAGGTCCCCTTCTATCAGACGCGCACGCTTGTCCACGGCTTGACGGTGTCCCCGCTCAAAATTGTCGAAGACGACCACTTCATGACCCTCGTCTAGCAGCAACTCCACAGTCACACTGCCGATGTAGCCGGCACCACCTGTCACAAGTACTCTCATCAATATCTCCAGCTCAGGAAAACCACACCGTCAAATGGAACATTCAGGTCGTTTCGCCGGGAGACCCCGAATCGTCGCCGCGTTCTCCTTGCTCCATCGCCCATGACATATCGTCGGCCTTCTCCCAAACATCACGACTCACATATATAGGGCAACCTTGCTGAAGGGCGATCGCGATTGAATCACTCGGCCGCGCATCCACCTCCACCACGTTGCTGCCCAGCTCGTTCTCCTGCACGAGATAGATACGCGCATAAAAGGTGTCATCCCGCAAATCGTTCACCACTACCTTCTCAACACGTGCACCCAACCCCGCCAAAATGTTCGCAATGAGGTCATGGGTGAGCGGGCGCGGTTTATGGATTCCGTGGAGAAACATGGTAATTGCCGCCGCGACACTATGGTCCACAAAAATGGCGATCACCTTTTCACCGTTGTCGCCGAGAAAAATGCCCGAACCGCTCGGCGTGGGAATAATCCCTTTCACGCTGACTTTGATATCTTCCATCTGTCTCAACCATCTGCCTCTTGTAGACAGGCATTCGAGTCCCCGGCCGGAATATCAATACCGGTCCACTCACATTCCACGCGTGATGTACCACACGCCCACGAAAATGAAAATAATCAACGCCGCCGAAAGGACCGTGGACATTATCTTCGATCTCCTACCACCGACAAAAATCCGGTCGCCGTCCTCAATTATTACAATCCCGCCGTTGTCCTAGCCACGTTGGAACTTAGCGTGCATCCCTCGCGTCAGCCTCAATAGATCCACCTAAGAAGCGCGCTCGGTACGGAAGCGCAACTTTTCGTCATCGTCAGGATCGACGTCCGCCACGACATGATCCCCATCGCCCACGGCACCCTTGAGGATCTCCTGCGCCAGCGCATCCTGTATCATCCTCTGCATGACCCTCCTCAAGGGACGGGCACCGAATGCCGGATCATACCCAATCTCAGCCAGCCGCTCACGGGCTGCATCAGTCAGTTCGATAGTAATCTTCCGCTCCTCCAGAAAACGCGCAATGTGCTGGAGCTGGATATCTACAATTCGCTTGATCTGTTCTTTCGTTAAGCCGTGAAAGATTATGATCTCGTCAATGCGGTTAAGGAATTCCGGTCGGAAATGTGACCGCAGAACCTCCATAACGCGACGCTCCATTTCGCGGTATTCGGCGTCACCGCGGCGCAGGCCGGGATGGCGCGCAAGGGTTTCGTGAATGATCGCCCCACCGATATTTGACGTCATGATGACGATCGTATTGGTGAAATCAACCGTGTGCCCCTGCCCATCGGTCAGGCGGCCGTCATCGAGAATCTGTAACAACACGTTGAAAACATCCGTGTGAGCCTTCTCGATTTCATCGAAGAGCACCACCGAATAAGGCCTGCGCCTTACATGTTCAGTCAAATACCCACCTTCCTCGTATCCCACATATCCCGGCGGCGCACCGATCAGTCTGCTGACGGTATGTTTCTCCATGAACTCCGACATGTCTATTCTGATCATGGCATGCTCGTCATCAAAAAGAAACTCGGCTAGGGCCCGTGCCAATTCAGTCTTACCGACTCCTGTCGGCCCCATGAAAATAAACGAGCCGATGGGGCGGTTGGGATCCTGTAATCCAGCCCGCGCCCTGCGCACAGCGTTGGAAACCGCCACAATCGCTTCTTCCTGACCAATCACTCGCTGGCGCAGCCGCTCCTCCATATGAAGCAACTTCTCTTTCTCACTCTCCAGCAACCGACTGACCGGAATACCCGTCCAAGCTGAGACCACCTCTGCAATATCCTCGGAGTCGACCTCCTCTTTCAACATCTTGCGATCCTTCTGCAACTCCGCCAGTTGCCGGCGTAGCTCCTCAATCTGGGCCGCCGTCTTCGGAATCTGTCCGTACATTATCTCCGCCGCCCGCTCGAGCTCATTTCGCCGCTTGGCTTCTTCTTCCTGTGAGCGTAACAGGTCCATCGCCTGCGTCAGACTCCGCAATTGTGAAATCAACTCCCGCTCCTTGCGCCAGTGCACCTTCAACGCGTCGCTGCGCTCTCTCAAATCGCCCAATTCTTTTTCGATCTTGATCAATCGCTGCTTCGACGTTTCATCCTTCTCCTTACGAAGGGCCTCACGCTCAATCTCGAGTTGCATGATGCGTCGGTCAACTTCGTCTATCTCCGTCGGCATGCTGTCTATTTCCATCCTCAAGCGACTGGCGGCCTCATCCACAAGGTCAATTGCCTTGTCCGGCAAGAAACGGTCGCTGATATACCTGTGTGCCAAAACAACCGCGGCCACGAGAGCGCCGTCCTGTATCCGCACGCCGTGATGTACCTCGTAGCGTTCGCGCAGGCCCCTCAAAATTGATATCGCATCCTCTACGCTGGGTTCATCTATCAACACCGGCTGGAAGCGCCGCTCCAAGGCTGCATCTTTCTCGATATGTTTGCGGTACTCATCAAGCGTGGTCGCACCAATACAACGCAACTGCCCGCGCGCAAGGGCGGGCTTGATCATGTTGGATGCGTCCACAGCCCCCTCTGCCCCCCCGGCGCCGACAAGCGTGTGCAGCTCGTCAATAAAAAGAATAATGCGCCCCTCGGCGGCAATTACTTCCTTGATGAATGCCTTGAAGCGGTCCTCGAATTCGCCGCGATACTTCGCCCCCGCCACCATGGATCCCAAATCGAGCGCCACTATAGTCTTGTTTTTCAACCCCTCGGGAACGTCACCACTCACTATTCTCTGGGCCAAGCCCTCCACAATAGCTGTCTTACCCACACCGGGGTCACCGATAAGAACCGGGTTGTTCTTCGTACGACGCGAAAGCACCTGGATCAAACGGCGGATCTCCGCATCCCGCCCTATCACCGGATCCAGCTTCCCGCCACGTGCGGATTCAGTCAGATCCACCCCGTATTTCTTGAGGACTTCGTACTTGTCCTCCGGGGAGGGATCCGTCACCCTTTGCGTTCCCCGTACATCCCGGAGAGCTTTCAGAACCGCATCCGCCGTCAGCCCCAGCCGCTGCAACCCGGCCTGCAGATCTGGAGCACATTGCTGCAAAGCCCCGATAAAAAGATGCTCCGTGCTGACGTATTCATCTTTCATCTTCCCGGCCAACGCGAATGCCGCATCGAATGCCTGCTTCAGATTTCCGGAAATGTAGATATCAACGGATGCCCCTTCCACACGAGGGCGCTTTTGAAGAGCGCTTTCAAGGAGCCCCTTCAACTCCTGCACGCCGATACCCAAACGTGACAGAATCGGACGGACGACCCCGTCCTCCTGATCCACCAATGCGAGCAGCAGGTGCTCCACATCTATCTCGCTGTGGCCGTGCGACTCAGCCAACCGCCGTGCAGTATTGACGGCCGCCTGGGCTTTGATCGTCAACCTATCAAGCTGCATGTATGATCACCTCCACTCCCGGCCCCCTTTCCATGCCGCCTTCCAGAGTATCGCCGCTTGCCGTAATCACATGTCCATTGGAGCATTTCACCAATCCCGGCCGCGAAACCGACCAGAACTCCTCACAGCCGGCGCTCACCACACGTGGGACCTGAAGCCTTACCATTTGACACCGCCGCCGCGCTGATGCTCAAACAGTCTTCGTCCTCTCGCCGCCCACCTTTTTCTCCAAGCGCTGCAGGCGTTCCTCCAATGCAACCACACGCCGTTTGAGCTCCGGCAGACGCATGTAATGTGCATGCAGCCGGGTGGCCTTGTCGTGAGGCATCGCCGGATAACCGGAAACAAAAATACCCGGCGCGATATTCTTGGTCACCCCCGCCTGCCCCCCGACAATCGCCCCCTCTCCAATTTCCAAATGCCCGGACAATCCGGCCTGTCCAGCCAAAATTGCCCGCGACCCCACGATCGTGCTGCCGGCAATCCCAACCTGCGCCACGATTACCACATCGTCCTCAATTACCACGTTATGGGCGATCTGTACCAGATTGTCTATCTTAACACGGTTGCCGATACGGGTACGTCCGAAGCGCGCCCGGTCAATGGTTACGTTGGCACCGATTTCGACATCATCCCCTATTTCCACGATCCCAATCTGCGGAATTTTGTGACGATGCCCCTTCTCATCCACGGTATAGCCGAATCCGTCACTCCCAATGACGCTGCCGTTATGTATGATCACCCTCTTGCCGATCCGTGTATATTCACGGATGCTAACGTGCGGATACAGGCGGCAGCCTTCCCCCACCACCGTCCCATGACCGAGATAACAACCAGCCATAACGACGCTTCCGGCCCCGATGTGTACCCCCGGCTCCACTACAACGTACGGCCCCAGACTCACATCCTCGGCGACAACAGCGTCTTCGGCCACGACGGCCGTCGAATGAATGCCCGGCGCGTATTCCACCGGCGGCGGAGCGAAACGACTCGCAACAAGTGCAAAGGCCTGATCAGGATTGTCTACCCTGATCAATACCGCCGGCACCGGCCTCCGCCAATCCCGGGCAACGACCAGCGCCGCCGCCCGCGTCCGTCCGGCGTGGGCTGCATAACGCGGCGACGCTACAAATGCAAGGTCACCCTCAGCCGCCTCGCGCACGCCGGCGATCCCCGTTATCACCCGTTCCCCGTCGCCCTCGTACTCACCGCCGATCAATCGTGCGACCTCTGCAACCGTCATTTTCATCCGTCACGCCCTTACTCGGTGCTATGGCCCTTATTGAGTATCTGCAGGATTTCGCCGGTGATATCCACAGCATCATCCATATAAAGAACCAGCGCCACCCCATTCATACTCTCACCGGACGAATCCAGAACGGCCGAAAACCCTTTCTCGCGCGCATAATCACTGATCGTCGAACGGATTTCCTGGACAATTCTGTTACGCATCCGGCGGCCCTGGTCGTCAAGCTGCTTACGCCGCTGCTCATCGAACTGCCGCAACTTACTCTCTTCTTCCCGCAAGGCGACAAGTTTTTCCTCAGCCTCATCCCTCTTCTGATTCCGCACCTCCTCACTCAAGGCGGTATTTTGAGCGGCCTCCCTTGTGGCGTTGAATTCCTCCCTCAGCTTCTTCAGGCGCTCTACAATCTCCTTGCGATCATTGGTGAACTGATCCGCCTGATCCTTGAGCTGGGCATCCGCCAGCTTGGTCTTGTAGAAATCATTGAAAACCTTGTCCAAATCAACGAAGCCTACCTTGCCGTCCTGTGCCCGGACAGACACCGCCCCTCCGAAAATAAATCCCGCCAGAATAATCAACGCAATATATCCGGATCTCATCTCTTCGACTCCTTCCTTTCTATTTCCACACTGGATACACAGCCTCCGTGAAACGAATCAATCAGTAACTATAACCTATCACAAAACTGAAGCGTCCCGAAGGTTGCTTGTTGTATTCATCGGTTTCGATCGGCCACGCATAGTCCAAGCGCAGCGGGAACCCGGGAATATTCAGACGCAACCCGAGACCGGCACTCGAATTCAGATCACCGTCCATACTGTAGGCCGACTCAGAAACCATACCCATGTCGTAGAAAACCGCCGCCCGCACTTTTTCGGCCAGCGGAACGGTATATTCTGCGGTCATATAGGCGGCCGTCTTGCCACCGACCGGCTCACCATCCTGATCCTTGGGGCCCACATCACGATAGTGAAAACCACGCACGTCGTAGGCGCCTCCCAAGAAAAGACGATCGAAAATGGGAACATGATCCGAATCACCGTATTCTTCCACCACACTCACCCGCCCACGCAAATTGAAGACATGGTCGAACCATAGCGGGAAATACTGTGAGGACCGCGCCTCAAGCCGATATATGTCGGTGTCACCCGCCAAAGGGCCGCCGGCCAGCATGGCTGAGAGTTTGGTCCGGTTTCCACGCGTGGGAACAAAGACACTGTCACGTGTATCCCGGAGAAGCGAGAGCGTCACGGCGCTCTTCGTACGCCGCCCCTTTTCCTGTTTGATTACGTCGGAAGCATCATTCGCCACGTTGTACACCTCTATGTCTTCGAGTGAATACTCCAAGGAGACACGTGAATAGCGCCCCAGCCCATGTGTCAGGCTCAGGCTGCCGCCGGTGTTCTTCTGATCGTAGTCGTCACTCAGGAAACGGCGGTCATGCCGGAAAAAATTCACACCGAGCGCAAGACGTCTGTCAAGGAACCACGGCTCCACAAAGGACAGTTCAACGTCGGTTCTCTTCGTGCCGAACTGCGTCCTCAACTTCAACTTCTGGCCCCCGCCCGTGAAATAGGGCCAACCGGTGATATCAAAATTTCCCTGTGACAATTCCACGAATCCGATCAGATTGTCCACGCTTGAAAAACCCGCACCCACCATGAACTGCCCGGTCTTTTGCTCCTCTACGTCAAATTCCAGATCGTACTCGTCCGGCTTTTCCGTCGGTTGCGGAACCGAATTTACGTAGGAGAAGTATCCAAGATTCCAGAGCCGTCTCTCACTGGTGCGCACACGCACTTCGTTGAATATGTCACCGGGATAAATGGCGAGTTCCCTCCGAATAACCTTATCCTTTGTGCGTGTGTTTCCCCGGATGATTATATCACGCACACGCGCCTGGTGTCCTTCATTGACGTGGAAAGTGATATCAACCAGGCCGCTCTCCGGATGAGTATTCAGGTCCGATTTCACACGGGCGCCGATGTATCCACCCATTCCATACACGTCGCGAATGGCGTCGGCCGATTCGCTGATCCTTCTGTAGGAAGCCAGCTCACCCGTCTTTACGACCACCCTGTTAAGGATTTTTTCAACCGGAAAGGCACGCACTCCCGCAACGTCAATCGAACCGATCTTGTAGAGAGGCCCTTCGTGAATATCAAAGAATATCTCTATCGCCCGTCCGGCCTGCTCCACGCGCGGCTCACTGACATCAACATCCAGATATCCTTGATCCATGTAATAACGCCTTAGCGCCGCGCGGTCTCCCGCCAGGTCCTCGGGATTGTAACGTCCCACGCGGGTCAGCCATGAAAATATGCTCGCCTGCTTCTGTTTCATCACCTTCAACAAACGCCAGCGGCGCACGTGATGATTGCCGATGAAGTTGATTCTGCGCACCCAGGCACGCTGACCTTCGACAACCCGAACGACCACATCAGCGACGGCATCCTTCTCGTCTTCCTTAATCGTCCATTTCACGCGCACATCCGGGAAAAGTCGCTTGCGGTATTCTTCCCTCACTTTGCGCGCGGCGGCCGCCATGACCGTGTCATCCACCAGGTCCCCCGCACCGATCTCCATCAACTTACGCACCTTACGATTCCCCAGATGATCGGCGCCTTCAATCTTCAAGCTCCTGATGCGCGGCCTTCTTTTTACCGAAAAAATCACCGCGACACCCCGCGGAACCTCTTTGACCGAAGCCTCTACGAAACTGAAAAGGCCGCACTCCTGCAAACTCCTGACGTCCCTCGAAATTTGCACGCGTGAAAACAGATCACCCGCCTTGGTCCCCACATGTGCCAGGACAGTCCCCTCGTCCAGAACCCCCGCGCCGAGATTGCGAACCTGCACCTCCCGCACCACCAGTGGCGCGCCGAATCCACTACCCGTTAGAAACAGGAATACCGCCAAGCCCAGTCCCACCACGCTTTCCAGCCTCATGGATCGAATCATCCGCCGTCCTCCTCGAAGCCCTCATCACGGTCCACTCCCTCTATGCGGTTCTCGAAACGCGTGAACTCCTCGATGAAGTTCAAACGGATATTGTCGTGGGTGGGACCATTACGATGCTTGGCCACATTGATCACCGCCAAAGTACTGTCTTCCCTCTCCTTGTCATCGGGATACTTGGACGGCCTCCGGAGCAGACACACTACGTCGGCATCTTGTTCTATCGAACCCGAATCACGCAGATCGGAAAGTTTCGGAATCGCAAGCTTGTCGCGCGTTTCCGGCGCGCGGCTCAACTGACTCAACACCAATACGGGCACTTTCAATTCCTTGGCCATGGCCTTCAGCGCACCGGAAATCGCCGCAGTCTCTCGCTGACGACCTTCCCGCGCAAATTTGGCGTAATTCAACATTTGCAGATAGTCTATAACGATCAGCTGAATGTCATAACGCCTCTTCAAACGGCGGGCCCGCGACCGCAGTTCCAGGGCCTCCAGCCCGGGTGTGTCATCAATGTATATCTTAGCTTTCATCAGGGCATCGGCGGCCTGCACCAAATGGGCATGGTTGACATCGCCGATGTAACCACCCGTCAACTTGTGTGATGGGACCCGCGCCCGTGTACACAGCATGCGTCGAACCAATTGCCCGCTCGACATTTCCAAACTGAAAACCGCCACGGGTCTCTCGACGGGGTCATCACGGTGCGGAAGAGCGACCCGCTCCACTATGTTCAGTGCCAGCGCCGTCTTTCCCATCGAGGGACGCGCTGCGATCACTATCATTTCCCCCGCCTTCAAGCCCTGCAGCACATTATCGAGGTCCGTGTAGCCGGTCGGAATACCCGTACACCCCTTCTTGGTCTGATAGATGACCTCTATCTCCTGCATCGCCTCCTTGATCATTTCCGTCCAGGGGACGATGGAGGTCCGATGCAACTCCGAGATCTCGAAAATCGATTGTTCAACTTTTCCGAGAATCGCGTCGGCGTCATCATCACTGCTGTAGCACTCGTCGATCGCCTCCCGCGAACGCTCGATCAAAGTACGCAGAATGAATTTCTGATAGACCAGGCCTATGTAGTATTCCGCATGGGCCGCTGTCGGCGTCCGGTCGACTAATTCATGAAGATACTCATGCCCCCCGATATCATCCAAACGCCCGATCGTCTCGAGCCGATCGCCCGCAGTGAGGATATCCACGGGCCGATTGTCACGGTGCATCTCGAGCAACGTTTCAAAAAGGAGTCTATGCTTTCGCAGGTAGAAGGACTCCGGCACCAATCCGCGCTCAACGCACAGGTCGATGACCCTCTCCGCGTCCAGAAGGATCGAGCCCAGAACGCCGCACTCCGCCTCCTCGCTGTACGGCGGCAGGCGTTCCGCCGCAGCAGGCTGCCGGAGTTTGGCCTCCGTCGTCATGATTCTATTCCTCGACGACCCAAACCTTCAAATTCGCCTTGACATCCGCGTGCAGATTGACGGTCAAATCGTAGACGCCCAGTTCCCGGATCGGTTCTTCCAGAACAATTTTCTGCCGCTCGATCTCGATACCCTGTTCCGCCAGTGCCGCGGCGATATCCGCGTTGGTAACCGAACCGAATAGTTTCCCCTCTGCCCCTGCTTTGACTGTAAGGGTGCAACCGCTTTCTTCCAGTTTGCGCGCGGTTTCCTCCGCAGCGGCTTTCAATTTTGCCTCGCGTTCCTCGCGCTCACGCCGTTTTTTCTCCAAAATCCGTCGCGTGGCAACCGTGACCGGTGCCGCCAAATTTTTCGGGAAAAGATAATTACGTGCATACCCGTCGGCGACCGTGACAACATCACCTTCCCCCCCGAGGCCTTCAACGTCCGCCATCAGAATAATTTCCTTCGCCATACCTACCTAACCTCCCTCAGGGCAGAAGCCCCATTATGCGGGCCCGTCTGATCGCACGTTTGATTTGGCGCTGTTGCTTGGCCGTGGCCCCCGTGGTCCTCATGGGAATTATCTTGCCTCTTTCGGTCATAAAGCGCCGCAACAATTCGACGTCTTTGTAATCAAAGACAGTCACCCCTTCCAGATACTTCGAGCGGCGCCTGGTTACTCTTCTCTTTGATCTGCCTCTCGTCTTTCCTGCACTCATGTTCAATCAGCCTCCAGTTATCGCGCCCGGCTGTGCGCTTATCGTCCAGCACATATCCCGTCGCCAAAAATTCCGCGGCCGGAAGACACCCTGTCTCCCGGACCGCGTACCTGCCATCTTCACACGTTAACACCCGAATGTCGAGTCGCCAATCAACCCGGCAAATGGGACTTCAAAACGGCAAATCATCGTCAGCCGGACCGGCCGAACCTTCTTGCCGGGGCGCGGCCTCGCCGCCCGGCCCCCCGACCTCCGGAGCATCCTCCGCACCTCGCGGGGCCGCCCCGAAGTCGGACTTACGCGGCGCTCCCAAGAACTGGACCCGGTCGGCCCTCACGCGCAACCGGCTGCGCTTGTCGCCGCTGTCCGTCTGCCACTGGTCATATTGCAGTGACCCCTCTATCAGGACCGGAGCCCCCTTGGAAAGATATTGCCCACTCGTCTCTGCCTGCCGTCCCCATACGACCACGTTGACGAAGCACGTATCTTCTTTCTGTTCCCCCCCGCTGGTATATACACGGTTGATCGCCATATTAAGGTCCGCCACGGCCGTCCCGGAAGGCGTATAACGCACTTCCGGATCCCGCGTCAGATTTCCCGCCAGGAATACTTTGTTCAGAGATATCATTCCTCTCTTCCCTCCTGGGGCCTCTCATCGCCCCTGTTACCCTCGTTTTCGCCGACTTCCTTCCCGGATTTCACGATATTCACCCGGAAGAAGCCCTCCAGCATCTTGAGCCGATCCCGCAACACCTGGACTCGTGAGCCTTCCATATCGAAAACCACAACATAATAATAACCTTCCCGCAGCTTCTTCAATGGCCGCGCAAAAGTACGCTTCCCCAAGCGCGTCACGTTGCGTACCTGCCCGCCCTGATCGGCAACTTCTTTCCGAAGCCGCTCGATCATTTCATCCAGCTTCTCTCCGTCGAGATCGCCCGCAAATATGAAGAGTCCTTCGTACAGATTCTTCAATTCCGCCTCCTTTTCATGTCTCCTGTTCCACATCCGAACCGTTGAATCGATTCATGGCCGCATCAACCCCTTCGCTGGTGAGACATTCCACGGCGTCCGCCGCCCTTTTCACCGCCGCCCGGAATATCTTACGCTCCTCAGCCGGTAAAACACCTAACACGTACTTCACCAAATCCGTATCGCCGATGGGTCTACCAATCCCTACCCGCACACGCGCAAAGTCTTCACCTCCCATCTCTTCAATCAGCGAACGCAGCCCGTTGTGACCGCCTGCGCCACCATGTTTGCGCACCCTTATTCTCCCAACCGGTAAATCAACATCGTCCACCACGGCTACAACATGTTCCCGTCCCACCCCCATGCGCCGCATCAGCGGCGCCACCGCCGTACCGCTGAGATTCATGTACGTCTGCGGTTTAACCATCACCACCGGCCGTCCCAACATTACCGCACGGGCCACAAGTACCGGCCACCGCAGATTGCGCCGGAAACGCACCCCCACCCGCCGTGCAAGTTCGTCCAACACTTCGAACCCTGCATTGTGCCGCGTTCCCCGGTATCGCCTTCCCGGATTTCCCAAGCCCACTATCATTATCACGCGCCGCCCTCCCGGCGTGCAAAAAACTTACCACTCCAACGACTTCAGGACCCTTCGCCGCCTTCCGCTTCGCTGCCTTCACCCTTCTTCTCGGAGATCACCTCCGGTTCCGTCACTCCGGCTTCCGCCTCCTCGGCGGCCGCCTCTACCTCTTCCTGTACGCGCGGCGCCGCTACCGCGGCCAAAACCACGTCCGCACCCGTAATCAGACCGTACTTGTCCGTGTCGATCGGCAAGTCTCCGACGGTAATATGCTGCCCGATCTTGAGTCCCGAAACGTCCACGCTGAAACTCTCCGGTATGTCGCCCGGAAGACACTCCACCTCAACTTCATGCAGGAGCTGCTCGAGAACCCCTCCCTGCTGGGTGACACCCAACGGCTCCCCGGACAATTCCAACGCCACGGTGACGTGGACCCGTTCCTTCATCGACACTTCGTAGAAATCGACGTGCAGGGGGCGACCGGTCACTACGTCGTGCTGTACTTCCTTCAATAACGCCTTCCGCGGACGGCCCTCACCAATATCAACATCCATCACAAAGTTCTCGCCGGTATGATGATGCAGAATGTTTTCAAGCTCATGCGCATCCAGATCAAGCAGACGCGCTTTCTTCCCGGCCCGGTAGATGACCGCCGGCACCCTGCCACTCCGTCGCAGCCGCCGTGCTGCCGATGGACCGGTCTGCTCACGTACTCTTGCCTTGATCGTAATCTGTTCAACCATGACTTCCACCTCACTTTATCCGAAACAACGATGTTACTGATTGATTGTTATGAATTCTCAAAATCGCTTCACCCATCAGTTCCGCCACCGAAAGCACCTTAACGGGAAAATCCCTTTCCGGCTGGGGCACACTGTCTGTCGTCACCAGTTCCTCTATCGGCGAATCCTTTAGCCGCTTGACTCCTTCATCGGTCAGCAGACAATGACTTACCGCCGCGTATATATGTTGTGCGCCGTTCTCCTGCAAAAGGCCGGCCGCAGCGCATAATGTACCCGCCGTAGTCGTCATGTCATCCACCAGAACCGCATTGCGTCCCCGCACGTCACCTACCAAATTATGAACCTCGACCTCCCGTGCCGAACGACGCTGCTTGGCCACTATCGCCAACCCCGTGCCCAGTACGTTCGAATAACCGTAGGCCATCTTCAACCCGCCGGGATCCGGCGAAACAATCACCGGATCCTCGATCCGGCGAGATCGCAAGTATCGGACTATTACCGGGGCGGCATACAAATGATCCACCGGAATGTCAAAAAAACCCTGGATCTGCTGAGCGTGCAGGTCCATCGTGAGGATTCGGTTGACCCCCGCCGCCACCAACAGGTTCGCCACCAGCTTGGCAGTGATCGGTACGCGCGGCTGATCCTTGCGGTCTTGCCGCGCGTAACCGTAAAAAGGCATCACAGCCGTGATGCGCGCCGCCGACGCCCGGCGGGCGGCATCAATCATTATCAGCAACTCCATCAGATTCTCGTTCGGCGGCGGACACGTCGGCTGGACGATGAAAACATCCCGCCCCCGGATGTTCTCCACGAATTTCACCATGATTTCACCGTCTGGGAAATGCGTCACGTTGACCTCTCCCAGTGATTCACCCACATATTCAGCGATCTGCGTCGCCAATTCCGGGTTCGCGTTTCCCGAAAATATCTTCAAGGTCTCCTCCTCCATCAAACCCGCCAACCTGGTTGCCCGACCAGGACTCGAACCTGGACCCTGGCCTCCAAAGGGCCGTGTGCTACCATTACACCATCGGGCAATGATGTCTCCACGCCCACCTATCGCAGGCCGTCACCCTGACCGCGGTCCAGCAGTTCGGGCCGTCGCCTCGGTTTCAACGGCCGAAATATATCATTTTTTTCCTCTTCTCCAAAAGGCGGCCCACACTATCCCCGCCGCCTCTGTAAGTCAAGCGGCGTTTGAAACCTCCGCGTCGTCGTCCAGAATAATTATTCTTGGCGCGCCGACCGGACCAGTATATACGATTGCCGACGGAATCAGCGATGGGAAGCAATCCGCCAGCAGGGAAAAAACAGCGCGTGGTCGAGGCCGTGATGCCGCTCCTGGCGGCCGCTCTCGTCTTCGGCGTGGTTCTCTCCAAGGAGTACCGGCACGCCGGATATCTGTCTTTCGCCATGGATGACGCCTGGATCCATGCTGCAGTCGCCCACAACCTGGCCCAAGGACTCGGATTCAGCATAAATCCGCATCAACCGATCTCCTGCTCGACATCACCAGCCTGGACCGTCTCCCTTGCTCTGTTTTACCTCCTGACCGGAGGACACATAGTCCCCGCCGCGCTTATCCTTTCACTCTTCTGCACACTCGGGGCCTCAATGTTGGTATTCGCATTTTTGCGGAACGCGGGGACTGGAAAAGTCCTGGCGCTGCTGGGATCGCTGGTCATGCTGCTCGAGCCGATCTCTCTCTGGGGCATGGCCTCCGGAATGGAAATACCCATGGTCAACCTGGTGGTCATCGCCGTCTTCTGGTACTGGTACCGGGTCCCTGACCCTGCAAACGGAGCTCAACCCGCCGTTATCGCCGCCCTGCTGTTCTGGGCTGCAATGACCCGCCCGGAACTATTGATACTCTTTCCCCTCTGTCTGCTGGCAATGACCGCCGTCACCCTGCGGAAAACCCCGGATACATGGTGGAAAGCCCCAGGCTTGCTGACCCTCGTGTTCTGCGCTCTGCTGCTGCCATATGCCATATTCAATCTCAGCACCACCGGCCACATCGTGCCGGCTACCTTCTACGCCAAGACCTGCCTCCGCCACGTCGGCCTGCTGGAAGCAATCCGCAGTCGTAACCTGCAACGGGTGGGAACGATCCTGCAGTGGGGTCCCCAAAAAGAAATCCGGGCAATCGCCAGATCATTCCTCGATCATAATATCATCCTCGCCTTTTTCGTCCCCGTCGGCCTGGTCGCAATGGCGAGACTCTTCCCCAAAAAAAGCTTCACACGACCGCGCGACGTCCTGCTACCCGCCACACTCATTCTCCTGCCGATCGCCATGGGAATACTCACCCCATCCTCAAAATACAGCAATTATGCACACCGCTACTATGCACCCTTCATAACCATGGTAGCCGTCACCGGTGTTCTTGGAATCAACTTCTTTCTCAACAGCATAAACGCCCCAGCCGTCCGCCGCACTGCGGGCAGCGTCATTGTCGCCCTGGCACTCCTGCTGCCCCTCGAATATTTCCAGCGCACCGTCAAACTCCTCATCCATGACGTGATAAACACGAAGGCCCTGTATGTCGAGATGGGCAAATGGATCGCAAAAAACATCCCCCCCGGCCAAACCGTAGCCGTGAACGATATCGGCGGTGTGGCTTACTTCTGTAAACATCCGATTCTCGATATCATGGGCCTGGCGTCTCCCGAAATCTGGGAAAGCCTTAGCCACGCCCGCACTCCCCATGAGAAAGCCGAGGCCATCTACCGCTACATATGCCGGGCCGGCATCCGTTACTTGGCCATCAGCCCGCGATACTATCCCAGCCTGGCCCACGACCGGAAGCGCCTTGAACCAATCCAAAAATTCACGGCACGCTACCCGGTCAGGAGATTGATCGCGCCCCAAATCGTATACCGCGTCGGTTGCAACACCCATCGCCAATCGGAATAATCGCGGCACTGACCTCCTGCATCGCCTCAAATTCAGCCGACCCAAAAGACCACGCTGCAACCAGCGGCCAAATTAATGCAGCCGCCCCAAAATCGCCAAGAGTCCCCACAGCAGCAATGCACCACCCGCCACCAGCCACACCGCACGCGAGACCACCGGACGGAATCTCGTCCCCGCAGGATATGCCGGACGCCGTGTAAATGTCCGCCGCTGCTCCAGCGTCAGCCGCATTCTTCCGTTGATCCCCCATCCCGCCCCTTCCAGAATGCAGCTCAGATCGCGCTGCCGTAACCTTATGCCGGCCAGTATCACCGCAGGAATCATGTAGGCCAGCAGGGCCGCCGCCACACCACCGAGGATTTGCCACCAACGCAGCCCGGCCAACGTCTTGAAAATAAAAGCCGCCGACGAACCCAGTGCCGCAATCGCTATCCCCCCGCCGGCCAATACGGATCCCATCCCCCCACCCGCCACGCCGGGAGGTCCTCCAGCCGCACCTCCAGCCGGCATGCGCACCACGCCCGCACCTGCATCCTCAACCTTCTTCTCCGCGGCACTCGTCAGCGCCTCAATCTTCCGCGTCACCGCAGTTCCCAGCCGCTCAAAAGGCGCCCACATCGCTTCCCGCAGACTGATCGGATGATCCACGATATCCACAACGCGCGCCGACCACTCCGTGCCGTCCACATGCATGAACACCCCGCGCTTCCCGGTTACCAGATTGCCCTGTGTCCCGGAAGTCACCGGCACCGCCACTTCCATCTTGCGCCCGCTCCCCTTCTGTTCGATTTCAACATACATCGTGAACATCGGGTTCTCAGCCGTCGCGCGCCGATGTTCCGCCCGATCCGGCACGCGCACCGCCAAGCTGAACTCCCTCCCGTCCATCACCAGAGTTCCCTCCTCGAACAAGGCGCGGCGCTTGGGGTCATACAAATCCGGGAAACCCACATAGTTGTCGACCATCCGCCGTATATATCCCTGAAGCAACGCCAGTTTCTCGGCCTCCTTGACGTTCTGCAGATCAAATGCCGATTTCCGGCTGCCCTCGATCAATTTCTCCACCCGCGGAATGTAGTCCCCCTGCAAATACTCTTCCAGCCGGTCCGTCTCGATTTCCCCGACACCACCAACCTCCGGGCGCTCCGTCAGCCAGCGGCCGTACTCCTTAAATCGTTCCTTCACCATCTCCCAGTCGCCCTCACTCAAACGCTCGCTGCCCGCACCAATCAGCGGCGCCAGGACAGCCTTCCGCAAAGCCTCCAAATCATCCCGGTAAAACACGTTCAGCCGACCACCGAAATCCAATACACCGTCGGAGTTGGGTTCCGCCAGCGGACTGCTGAGCATCAACTTTCTCAGCCCGTCCGTATCCTCCGGCAGGGGCCCGTTCCTTGCATCGCGTACCGGCCAAAGCCGGCCCTTCAATGATGGATCCTGGCCTACAACGCGACAGGTAACGTAAAAATCGTCCATGACGTTTCTGAGGCGCTCCAATACTTCCCACGCTTGGGGAGTGGCAACCCCCAGAGGCATGACGTCACTGACCTGTCCCGACACTACACGAGCCCGCCGCGCCCATTCCAGCAACCTCTCTCCGTCGCTGCGGAACCGTTCCAGAATGGCATGATCCACCCCCTTTGAACCGGCCGGATGCTCCACCCCACCGGTAGCCCTGATCACATCCTCCAAAAATCTCCGCAGATCCTCCTCACCTGTCGCGTCCGGGGTCACCACGCCAGCCGCACTCACAGGACTGCGTTCCAGTTCGCCTTTCAAAGTCCTGATCTCGGCCAACGTGGCTCTGCCCTCCTCCGCAATCCGTCCCTCCCGCGCCATCTTGCGGATCACCCCACCAATCAGACGCCCCTTCGCATCATCCTCATCCAGCGCATCCAGGACTATCTCCGTCGAGCCTCTCTCGATCCCGCTGTAGTCCTTCAACCTCGCAAAAAGCCACCTGACGCTGGCCTTGAACTCCCCCACCTTGATCCGTCCGTCTCCGTCAAGATCCATGTATTCCAACAACGCTCGGTCCACGTGAAAGCTCTCAACAGGCGCATTGATCGCCATCCAGTGCGCCTCGTCCAAGTCCACCACGCCCCGTACGTCTTCGGCCGATGAGACTTCCAGATGCAATGAGCGCCCGATGCGCCTGAAAACCGGACCCCGTCGGCGCTTGCCGCCGCTCCAACTCTGTCGCGACTTGCTCACGGAACACCATCCTAACCGCCCCAGTTCCCCACGCAAAGCCCAATCGCCACCGCTCTCCCCCATTTCCGCCACCCCACCTCCTCCACCCCCCCCAAGCCCCATTCCGGCCGAATGCGCAACATTTACGTTCTTATCGGCTCTGTGGACTTAGGGCACCGCATCAACCCAACACCCGCCGCAACCATTCCTCGGTGTGGGCGATGACTTCTTCCTGCCAGTCCAGTGAATCAAAAGTGTGCCCGGAACCCCGCACCACGTGCAGTTCAACCGGTACGCCCACCGTCCTCAAAACATGCTCGTAGGCCCGCGAATCATCGAGCGGAACCCTGTCGTCGGCATCCCCGTGAATCAGCAGAACCGGGACCACCGCCTTGCGGATCGCTTTCAGAGGCCGCCGCCTCAACAATCCAAGCACGAATCGGCGGCTGACCGGCCAGCCATCCATGTCGACCTTGCCGTCTACGATGATGTCGCTCACTTCTCCCTCCTTCGCGTGACGGCGTACCGCATCGGCCGGGCGCGCCACCGGCGCCCATAAGACTCCGGCCTCCGGACCGCCGGCCTCGCCCAGCAGGAACGCGGCTATCATCCCCCCCAAACTCAAGCCGATCACGGCGACGCGCTCTGCATCTATCTCCGGCCTGTCCCGCAGCCATGCGAGAGCTGCGCGCGCATCCGCCAGCTGCCGTCCCACGGTGGTTCCCGCAAAATCGCCTTCGCTGTCGCCCGACCCGCGGAAATCGAACCGCAACACCCCGAAACCCGCACGCGCCAGCCGACGCGCAGCAATTACGAACAGACGATGCGCCTCCTGCTTGTTTCCGCGGAATCCGTGGAGCATGAGTACGCCGGGTGCCGGCGTCCGCTTGGCGTGGTGATACATCCCCACCACCTGTTCGCCGTCCACCCGGAAAGCAACCGGCTCCTCAACCCACGGGCCGCTTTCAGCATTACCGGCGCGAGGCTTCATGTTCGCTCAACGTCAGAATCAACTTCTTGATCTTGTCGCTCTTTTCCAGCAACTCGTGCTTGCGACTCTCCTGGGCGGCGACGACTTCACGTGGCGCCCGCTCGAGGAAATCCATGTTCTCCAACTTCCGCGTCACGCGCTGGAGGTCGTCGGTCACCTTCTCAAGTTGACGGGTCAAACGGGTGATCTCGGCTTCGATATCCAGCAGTCCCTCAATCGGAAGATAGACCGTCCCCAAACGACTCACGCGACTGGGGGTCGCCCGCTCCGGCTCGTACCCGCGATCTATCCGAATCTCCTCAGCCCGCAACAGTGCCGCCAGCGAAACCCGGTCGCTCTCGAGCCGCCCGGCCTGGGACTCGCCGACCGGTTTGACGATGTATTTCACCTTGAGGCCGGGCGACAGACCACAGTCCGCCCTGAGCATCCGCGCCACCCTGATCAGGTCGTGCTTGGCATCAATGTAGTCTACAACGTCCCCGTTGATACCCCACGAAGCCAGCACCTCGTAATCACGGGCCGTCGGCCAGGCGCTTTTCATAATACTCTCCGAACCGCCGCCGTATCCCAAGCCGTGCCAAAGCTCCTCGGTGATGAACGGCATGAGCGGGTGCAAAAGCCGCAAGGCCGCGGAAAACACGTGGTGCATCACCTTCAAGACCTGCCGCCGTCGGGGCTCATCTTTCCCGTACAGGATCTCCTTCGAATACTCCACGTACCAGTCGCAAAACTGGTGCCAGAAGAATTCATGCAGCTCGCGCGCCACGTCATTGAAACGGAAGCGCTCCAGGTTCTGGGTGCACGTGGATATCGCCGTGTTCAGCCGTGCGAGAATATGTTTGTCGTCGGGACTGAGCAACGTGGGATCAAACTGCGGATCGGCGAAATCCGGCGGCAGCTCCGCAGTGTGCATCTGCATGTAGCGGGCCGCATTCCATATCTTCGTACAGAAGTTGCGCCCGATTTCAAACTTCTCGTCGGAAAGATACACATCCTGGCCGGTGGCTGTAATCCGCACGAGACTGAAACGCAGTGCATCGGCGCTGTACTTCTCGATGATCGTCAGCGGATCAATCGAATTGCCGAGGCTCTTGCTCATCTTGCGCCCGCTGTCGTCCCGCACGGTTCCATGAATGTAGACGCGCGAAAACGGTATCTCACCCATGAATTCCAACCCGGACATGATCATCCGCGCCACCCAAAAGAAAATAATCTCGGACGCCGTGACCAATGTGTCCGTCGGATAATAGAAGTCGAGATCGGCCGTCTTCTCCGGCCAGCCGAATACACTGAACGGCCACAGCCAAGAGGAAAACCAGGTGTCCAGCACGTCCTCCTCCTGACGTATCTGCGTCCCGCCGCATTGCGGACACTCTTGGGGACGAACCCGCGCGGCCCACTCGTGGTTACATTGCCCACAGTAGAACACGGGAATGCGGTGGCCCCACCAAATCTGCCGCGAAATGCACCAATCCCGAATGTTTTCCATCCACTCGAGATAAACTTTGGTCCAGCGTTCCGGTATGAAGCGGATACGCCCCTCCTTGACGGCCTCGATGGCCGGGCGCGCCAGGGGCTTCATCTTGACGAACCACTGTTCCGAAAGCCGCGGCTCCACCATCGTATTGCAGCGGTAACAATGTCCCACCGCATGCCGGTGCTCCTCGATCTTCTCCAGATAGCCGCCCTCACTCAGATCTTCGACAAGTTTCTCGCGGCATTCGAAACGGTCCATCCCACTGTACGGCCCGGCGGCCTCGTTCATCGTCCCGTCGTCGTTCATCACGTTGAGGGGTTCCAAACCATGCCGGCGCCCCATCTCAAAATCGTTCGGATCGTGAGCAGGCGTAACCTTCACGACGCCGGTTCCGAATTCCGGATCGACGAAATCATCCGCGATCACCGGCAGTTCCCGGTTCACTATCGGAAGAATTAGCGTCTTACCTTTCAGATGCACATAACGTTCATCCCGCGGATTGACCGCCACCGCCACATCACCCAACATGGTCTCCGGACGCGTGGTCGCCACTACGACACTGTCCTTGCGGCGCGCGCCCTTTACCGGATAACGGATATAATAGAGCTTACCGGACATCTCGCGGTGCTCGCTCTCTTCATCCGAAAGAGCTGTCCGGCAGCGGGGACACCAGTTGATGATGTAATTGCCCCTGTAAACCAAACCTTTCTCATAAAGGCGCACGAACACTTCTGCCACCGCCGCGCTGAGGCCCTCGTCCATTGTGAAGCGTTCCCGTTTCCAATCGCAGGAAGCCCCCAGCTTGCGCAATTGATCGGTAATCGTGCGGCCGTACTTGCGCCGCCATTCCCACACCCGTTTTTCAAAGGCTTCTCTGCCCAGATCATGGCGAGTCCGACCCTCCTCGGCCAGCTGGCGCTCGACCACGTTCTGCGTCGCAATCCCGGCGTGGTCCGTACCCGGCACCCACAAGGTGTTGAAGCCCTGCATGCGCTTCCAGCGAATGAGAACATCCTGGATCGTATTGTTGAGCGCATGCCCCATATGCAGAATCCCGGTCACGTTCGGCGGCGGTATAACGATACAATACGGCTCGCCCCCATCCGACGGGTCGCTGTGGAAAAAACCATTCTCTTCCCACCAGCGATACCAACGGCTCTCCACCGAGGCCGGATCGTATTTCTTTCCCAAGCCGTCTTTCATGACTTTTCTTTCCCGGCTTTCTTCTGCTCCTCGACGAACAGCTTGTATTCCACGCTGTCAACCAGGGCCTCCCAGGATGCCTCGATAATATTCTCCGAAACACCCACCGTCCCCCAAGTCTCATGCCCGTCGCTGGATTCAACCAAAACACGCGTCTTGGCCGCCGTGGCCTCTTCAGGATCCAGAATGCGTACCCGATAATCCGTCAGGACGACGTCGCGGATCGCCGGATAGAACCTTCCCAGCGCACGGCGCAAGGCCGCATTCAGGGCATCCACCGGACCATGCCCTTCGCCCACGGTGTGCTCGGTCTCGCCCTTGACGCTCAACTTCAACGTGGCCTCGGAAATGCAAGCTTCGTCCTTGTGCCGCTTCTCGACGATCACCCGGAATCCTTCCAGGTTGAAGAAAGGCTTGTGGGACTTCAAAACCTTCTGGATAAGCAGCCGGAAGGAGGCCTCCGCCGCCTCGTATTCGTACCCCTCCTTTTCCAGGCGCTCCAGCTCGTGCAGCACCTCCTTCACCTCGGGTGAAGAACGCGTCACGCTTATACCCATCTCAACCGCCTTGAGAAACACATTGCTCGTTCCCGACAACTCGGAAATCAGAATGCGGCGCCGGTTGCCCACCGACTCCGGCGGAATATGTTCGAAGCTGCGGGTGTTCTTGCGCACCCCGTCTACGTGCATCCCCGCCTTGTGGGCAAAGGCGCTGTCCCCCACAAAGGGATCTTTCGAATTCGGCCGCATGTTCGCCATCTCATAAGCGAACTGCGAAAGTGCCTTCAACCCCTTGAGATGCTCGGCGCAGTTGCACTCGTACCCCATCTTCAGCACCAAATTCGGAATGATCGAACACAAGTTGGCATTGCCGGTGCGTTCTCCGAACCCGTTGAGTGTGCCCTGGACGTGAACCGCACCCGCCCGCACGGCTTCCAGGGTATTGGCTACCGCCATATCACCGTCATTATGAGTGTGAATCCCCACCGCCGTCGGCAGGGCGGCCACCAGCTCACGGGTAATCGTATAGACCTCGTTTGGCAGGCTGCCCCCATTCGTATCACACAACACCACCACGTCGGCCCCGGCTTCCGCCGCGGCCCGCAAGGTCGCCACGGCATACTCGGCACTGTCCTTGTAGCCGTCGAAGAAGTGCTCGGCATCGTAGATCACCTCTTTGCCCTGCTCCTTGAGGAAACGAACGGTATCCGCGATCATCGCCAGATTCTCTTCCTCGCTGGTGCGCAGGACGTCACGCACATGCAGCCGCCAGGTCTTACCGAAAATCGTGACCGTTTGCGTTCCGGCATCAAGCATGGCCTTCACCCCGGGGTCCTCAGCCACCTGACGCCCCGCGCGCCGCGTGCTCCCGAACGCCGCCACGCGTGCATGCTTGAGCTGGTTGGCGGCCACTTCCTTGAAAAAGGCCATGTCTTTGGGATTGGAGGCGGCAAAACCGCCCTCGATATAGTCGATCCCAAACTCATCGAGCCGCTGGGCGATCCGTAACTTTCCCGCTCCGGAAAACGATACTCCTTCGGCCTGCGCTCCATCGCGCAGCGTCGTATCATATATGGCTACCTTGCTCATCATCCGCTTCTCCTCAGCACCGGACCTCTCCGCGCCCGGCTTGCTTTCACGTCCGCACGGCCCTTTCACCCCGCCAGGCCGAAAGCCTCGTGAAGTACGCGCACGGATTCATCCGCGCGTTCCCGGCGGACAACCACCGATATTTTTATCTCCGACGTGGAGATCATCTCTATGTTAACCCCGTGTTCCGCAAGCGCGTTGAACATGCGATAGGCCACCCCCGAGTGACTGCGCATGCCCACCCCGACGATGCTCACCTTGGCGATCGCCTCATCGTAGGTCACCCCGCGTGCATCCACCTGGCCGGCGATGGCCTCCATCGCCCGCCGCGCCCGGCCGAGATCCTCGGTGGAAACGGTACAAGATATGTCGGTGTGACCGTCTTCACTAACGTTCTGTACGATCATGTCCACGTTCACATCCGCCGCCGCCAGCTCCCGAAAGACCCGTGCAGCCACGCCGGGACGGTCCGGAACCGACTGCAAGGTGATCTTGGCCTGCTCCTTGTCTGCAGCCACGCCGCGCACAACGATCTCTTCCATGTCACTCACCTCTTCTCTGACTATCGTCCCCGGGCGATCCCCGAAGCTCGAAAGAACCTCCAGCTCCACACCGAACTTCTTGGCGAATTCCACTGCCCGCGCCTGGAGAACCTTGGCCCCCAGGCTCGCAAGTTCAAGCATCTCGTCAAAGGCCATCTCGTCGAGACGGCGTGCATCCGGAACCACCCGCGGGTCGGCGGTGTAGACACCGTCAACATCCGTGAAGATCTGACAACGATCCGCCTTGAGCACCGCCGCCAATGCCACCGCCGTGGTGTCCGACCCGCCGCGTCCCAGTGTAGCAATATCCTCGCTCGGCGTCTCTCCTTGAAAACCCGCTACAATCACCACCCGTCCCTCGCGCAGATTGCGGAAAATACGTTCCGGCTTTACCTCGCGAATCCGCGCCTTGGTATGTACCGAATCAGTCCTGATGCCGGCCTGCCGCCCGGTCATGGACACCGCTTCCACCCCCAGCGCATGCAGCGCCATGGCCAGTAAGGCCACCGATATCTGTTCGCCGCTGGCCAAGAGCATGTCCATCTCACGCTCGTCCGGCCGCGGGTTCACAGCGTGCGCCAGACGCATGAGCTCATCGGTGGTCCCGCCCATCGCACTCACCACGACAACCACGTCGTTGCCGGCGATACGCGCCTCACGGATGCGCTCCGCCACCCGCCGCATACACGCCGCATCCGCAACCGACGTGCCACCGAACTTCTGTACCAACAACGCCATCAGCCCCGCTCCAGCAGTCGCAAAATATCTCCCGCCTTGATTACACCAAGCGAACCGGCCGCACAAGCACCCTCACTCCAACCCTCCACCCCATCGGGCGTGATGCCCTCCCCGGCCAGAACAAAAGGCGCCTCCCCGGCTACGGGTCGGCCGTCACGACTGGAAAAAACGCGGTCACCGCCTAGAAATACCCGGAAGGGCCGCTCGGATTCAAGCACCTCCATCAGGGGTGCCAGCAGGCGTGCATCCAGGCGCTCCAGCAGGCGGACCTTCTCCACGACCGAATCACGCCCGAATCCGGCCGTCGTCCCGCCTGCATAGATCAGCACCAGATTGTTTTTCCGCAATGCCGAAACCATCTCCGCCAGCCGGAAGGCCGGCTGCCCCTGGAGCATTTCCTCATACGATCGCAACTGGAATGATTCTATCCCCACCAACCGGGCCAGACCGCACAAAGCAGCTTCGCCGGTAAAAAGCACCGTGCGCGCCGCGCTTTCTTCACGCAGTTGAATCTTTCCCGACAAAACTCCGCCGCCCCACAGCATCAATCCGTGCGCGGGATTCTCCCCCAGATCAATCCGCACCTCGTTGACCGGATGTCCGCTCAAGCTCTCGCGCGATAAATCGAACATCTTTCTGATGATCTCACCGCCATGCCCACGCGGCTGAACCGCCCCCGCCTTTTCACCAATCGCCAGTAGTGGAGGATATCCGGGAAATGGCACGCCCTCACCGGCACGGCACAACAGCAATACCCGTCCGGGCCCGGTAACCTCCATCCGCCAGCCCTGACGCGAGGCCGCCGGTACCAGCGCCTCGGTAAGCGACACGGTTTCATCCAGGCTCAAGACGCTTCCCCCGCACTCGCCCACAATCGTCTCGCCGTCCAAAGTCACGAAACTGCCGCAATAGGCGAAGTCATACCCGGCCAGCTTGTCCTCCTCCAGCAAGGCCGCTTCCAAGGGCCCCGGCTGGAGCCGCTCAATCACCTTGCGCTCAACCCCTAGTATCTCGGCCACGAAATAAATGCTTTCGCACATCTCCGGAGCTCTCTGCTCCGCAAGAAAACCACAACGCCCGCTGCGCGCCAGCTCGTCGGCCGCCGGCATCCGCGCGGTTTCCATCGGGGTCCGCCCCCCCAGTTCATCGGCCGGAAGATCGGCCGCAAACCGGTAGACGACTATTACTTTCTTATAAGCGGACATGACAGCAGGACAATCTCAGGAGACGTCTTCAATGCGGATCCGGACCGTCGGAGCCCCTACGACCTCGAGCGCATCAATCTCCTGCAGCGCCCGGACCATGTTCTTCTCGGCAGCCTCGTGGGTCAGGATGATTACCGGTACGTGTTCACCCGTGCGCCCCTCTTTCTGGACCACCGAAGCGATGCTGATTTGGTGGCGCCCGAGAATCTGGGCCACGCGGGCCAGCATCCCCGGGCGATCGGGCAGCGCCGCCCTCAGGTAATAGCGCGTCACCACTTCATCCATCGAACGCACCCGCCCGCGTGCCTGATGCTGCACAAAGGCCGGCACCCGCCGCGGCGAGGAACTCGCCAGATTGCGCGCAACATCCGTCAGATCACTCAAGACCGCACTCGCCGTGGGCAGGCTCCCCGCCCCCCGCCCGTAATAGAGGGTCTCGCCGACGATATCCCCCCGCACGAGAACCGCGTTGTAAACCCCGCTGACCGAGCCCAGCATGGTCTCCCGCGGCACCAATGCCGGGTGTACGCGGACTTCAACCTCCTCGCCCCCGCCGGCGATCACCGCCAACAACTTGATTCGATATCCCAGTCCCGCCGCAAACTCTATATCCATTCCCTCGATGCCGCCGATCCCTTCCACGTAAATATCTCCAAGCCGTACCGGAAAACCGTACGCCAGGGAGGCCAGGATCGCCGCCTTGTGCGCCGTATCAATACCATCTACGTCAAGCGCCGGATCGGCCTCGGCATACCCCGCCGCCTGCGCATCGGCCAATACCTTGGCGAACGATTCACCCCGCCGCTCCATCTCCGTCAGAATGAAATTGCACGTGCCGTTGAGGATGCCGCAGATCTTCTCGATACGGTTGGCGATCAACCCCTCGCGCAGCGCGCGGATAATCGGGATGCCCCCGCCCACACTGGCCTCGTAGAACAAGTCGGCACCCCCCTCTTCCGCCGCGGCGAATATCTCCGCACCATATTCCGCCAACAGCGCCTTGTTGGCCGTCACCACCGGCTTGCCCATCGCAAGACTCTTCAGAATCAGGTCGCGCGCCGCACCGATCCCCCCGATCAACTCTACAACCACGTCGACCTGCGGATCGGCGATAAGTTCGTTCCCGTCCGTGGTCATGATCCCCCGGTCGACCTCCACCCCGCGGTCACGCTCCAGATCAATATCCGCAACCGCCCGCAATTCAAGACGGAGTCCGGTCCGCTGCTCGATCAGGTCTCCATGCCTCCTCAGGGCCTTGATCACCCCCGTACCGATGGTGCCGAAACCCAACAGGCCGATACCGTATGATTTTTTCTGTTTCATTCTCCGGTTACCTTCGCCGGCACTTGCAAAAACCGTCACAATCTATCCCAACCCCCGGCCAGTACAAGCAGAAAACAGGCCGCCCCCGTCCTCGCTCGCCGCGGCTACTGCCCGAGCAGATTAATATAGTCCTCTATCGCCTTCCGGTGCTCGCCGGCCGCCTTGGCGTCATGCTTCATGGACACCCCAAGGTTGAAAACCGCACCCACTATGAAAACCGCTATCCCGACCGCCAGAATGCTTACCAGCCAGGAAAACGCCGCCGCCAGATAGTCGGCCCGCATCAGGGCACAGGTCAACGGGATCACCACCACCAACCCCACGACCCCCGCCGCCGCAATGTTCGTCCACCGCTCAGGCACGATCCCCAGCCGGCGCACCACTTCACCCCCAAAGCCGTAGGCCGCCACGAGCAAGAGCGCCCCTGCGAGCCCTGACACAAGTGCCGTCAGGAAGCCGGCACCACGCACGTTGGCCGCCTCGGCCACCTTCCGCAGCATGAAAACGCACACCACCAGCGCCGCCACCCCCGCCACCCAAAACTCCACCTGCGAGCCCGGTCGCCCCAACATCTTGTAGAAAGCACCCAGCAACCCACCGATCAACCGCTCCATCAGCCGACCCTCCTTTCCCGCATCATCGCTGCCGCCTCTACTCCGTCGTCATTCCCCCGCCAGACCGAGAACCAACAGGATCGTCATCCCCAGCGAGGCCCCCGTCTTCATTACCAGAACCATCAGTCTGCCGACCAAAACCCCCCGCGCCACGTGCAACGCCCGCGCATTCATCCCATGACGCAACCATTCGACCACGTACGCCGCCACGAACCCACCCGTCAGCATGCCTAACAGCGTCCCCACCACCGGAAAAGGCCCCAGCGACCCGATCACCATCCCCGCAATCCCTCCCCCTATCGCCGCCAATCCGGTAAATGCCGAGCCGCCGCGGCGGCGGACACCCCAAGCCCCCGCCAGGCTGTCGAATATCTCCACCACTCCCGCCACCAGAATGAACAGCCCCACTTCCAGCCAGCCCGGCGCGCCGACCGCCAGCCTCGTCAACACCGCCGCAGCCACCACCAGCCACGTCCCACTCAACGAAAAAACCGATATGCCGATTCCCAGCACACACAGCAACGCCGCGACCACGTAGGCCGCCCAGCTCACGGCCTCATGGAACAAATCACCCAAACCCGGGACCTCAATCTTCAGTGTGAATGATCAGCGCCGGCTCACCGATCACCACGTGCATGCGCATCTTTTCCAGTACTTCCTTGAGCTCCGAGGCGGTCAGCTGAACCCGGATCATCGGCACTTCGATGCTCGTATCCTTCTCGAACATTATGCGCTTGGTGATGTCTTGATAGCCCGGCTTGCCGATCGTCAGGACGTGGTCACCCTTGTATATCTCCAGCCCCTCCACCGGTGTGGACCCCACCAGAATCCCGTCAATCTCCACCAGGGCCGGATCCGCCGAAGTCTTGATGCTCAGCTTCACGCGTTCCCGCTTCCGCTGCAGCTCGGCCCTTTTCTGCAAACCCGCTTCAAGATCCGGGAGCGCCGCATTGATCGCCTTGTCCAGCAGCCCCAGGATGTCATCCTCGCTGAGTACCGTCTGAAGCTCCGCGGTCTGCCGCACCGAAGTCTCCGCCTTGCCGTCCGCCATCGCAATCACCGACCCGTCCGTCGGATCCAGGGCCTCCAGCGCCACCCGCAAAGTCAACGTGGAGAAATCGGCATGATACCCCGCCTGGTTCACCACCCGCTTGCCCGTGGAAAAACTCAGCACGCTGCCCCGAATGACTGCATCCGCCCGCAAGGCCTGCGCCGCCTGGATGAAACTCGGACGTGTCGGCGTCTTCTTGCCCTTGTCTTCCGGGCGCAACTTTTCCACCTGGGCCATGAAGTCGCGGCGGTCTATGATCGTCATCCCCGGACGCCCAACCAGGTCTTTCGCCAAGAGATACACCCCCTTGCGCGCCAGAGACCCGGGTGCCAGCAATCCGCCCAGCCGCGGGTCCGACGCCATCCCGGCCTGATCATCAAAATCCAACAGTGCCACCCGCATCGCCAATGCATGCGCACAGGTCAGTGCAACCACCCCCACCGCCGGCAACCACATCATTCTCTTCATGTCTCTCTTTACCTCCCGGTCATCTCCGACTCTCCGACCGCCGCCCCTCCACGGGACGACACAATCTGCAACCCACTATACCATTCATTCCCGCCGGAACACGAATATATTGACTGGCATTTTTGACCACAGCATTATATTTTCCAGCAAGCGCTCATATCGGAACCTAACCTTCCGATCGTCGTACAATGCCGGCGGAACCGGCCAGCAGGAGGAAATTGAGCATGAAAAAAGCCAGTCTGAACATCATCGTCGCGGCGGTCGCTGCAGTCGCCCTCACCAACGGCTGCGTCGCCGTGCGCTCCTCGGTCCGCGAGATCGATCTCAACCAGAAAAAGCACTTCGACGCCGATTTCGACGCCACCGACCTGCGTTCAACCACCGAAAGCGTCGCCGAAGAACTGCTCGCCAGCCCCTTCCTGGCAAAACAGTCTAAACCACCCATCATGATGGTGGCCGGAGTCGAAAACCGCACCACCCAGTACGTTGATACCAAGAGCCTCACCGACCGCATACGTACAATCCTCATCCGCAGCGGCAAGGTCCAGTTCATCAACGCCGCGCGCCGCGATGATCTCCTCCGCGAGCAGGGCTACCAGGCCGCCCATGCCACCCCCGAAACCCAAGCCGCCATCGGCAAACAGCTCGGGGCAAAATACATGCTCAGCGGGTCCCTTACCGAAATGCGCAAGAAAACTCCGCGCCAGGTCCGCCTTTCGCGCAAAGAATGGAACTACTACAAGCTCACCATGGAAGTCACCGACCTCGAAACCGGACTGATCACCTGGACCACCGAGAAAGAAATCATGCGCCAGGCCAGCAAGCCCCTCATCGGCTGGTGATGCCTTTCCACATTCCCGAGCGTCCGTTCGAAGTCAACGACGGCCGGGCCTTCAATCCGGCCCGGCCGTCGCGGATAACCGCCGCAGCATAAACTACGGTCAACTCCAATGCCCGCACATCAATACGCCGCCGGAAAAAACGCTTCCCCCCGCCCCCTCCTCCTTTGCCTGCCCGCCGCCGCCTGCCTGACCCTGCTCGTTTCCGGATGCAGCACCCCCGTCCTCGAAGCCGCCCGGCATAACTTCTACGCCGGACGCTTCGATTCCGCCGAAAAAAAACTCATGCAACCTAACTTCCCCCAACGCGACCGCGTCCTCCTCCTCATGGAACGCGGCACCATCCGCCAGGCCGCCGGCAAGTACGATCAAAGCGCCCGCGACTATATCGAAGCCTCCGACCTCATAGACCAACTCGAAACCTACAGCGTATCCCGCGGCGCCTCCAGCCTCGTGGTCAACGACAACGTCGAAAGCTTCCGCGGCGCCCATTACGAACGTACCCTCCTGCACGTCTTCACCGCCCTCGACCACCTCTCCCTCGGTAACTGGGAAAACGCCGCCGTCGAAGGACGCCGTATCATCATGTCCCTCGATCCCGACACGCGCGGCAACTACCCCGATAACGCCGCCGCCCGCTATATCGCCGGATTCACCCTCGAAATGATGGACGACTACGCCAATTCCGCCCTCCAATACCGCCTCGCCGACAAGCTCGCCGTAGGGCTCAAAATCAACGAACGCACCGGCTTCATCCTGCCGGCCCCCGAGGAACTCGCCACCAACATCACCAATTCCGTCACAGCATCAGTTCCCGATTCAACACCGCCGCCCGTTCACGGCAAATGTCAACTGGTCTGTTTCGCCCTGCTCGGGCGTTCCACCCCGGGCGCCGCCGACGCCGCCATGCTTCCCGGCAACGGACGCCTGCCTTACGTCGAAATCTACGCCGGCGAAAAGAAACTCGGCCGCAGTTACAGCCTGGCCGACACCGCCTGGCTGGCCGCAGTCACCGAACAAAAGGACGCCCTGCGCAAAACCGCCAAGACAGCCACACGCGTCGCCATCAAGGAAACCATAGCCCAGTCCCTCGAATCCAACGACAACAAGGGCCTCGCCGACCTCACCCGCTTTGTCCTCATCGGACTCCTCGAACAGCCTGATATCCGCCGCTGGGGCACCCTCCCGCGCTGGATCCAGGTCGCCCGGGTATCATGTCCCTGCGGCCTCAAGGATTACCGCGTGGTCGTCCGCCGTGGAGACGGCGTCG
>JAOZMZ010000073.1 GCA_029934055.1 Kiritimatiellia bacterium | reverse complement strand
GTTTTTCCAATGATTGGAAGTTTTGCCGCCAAAATTTCCAATGATTGGAAGTTTTCGGGTGAGAGGGTTCCAATGTCGGGAGGGTTTGGAGTGAGGTCTTGCGGCAGGGGTGGTTGTACGGGGGCGGGGATGCCGCCGGAAAAGGGGCGGCCGCTGATGCTGGAAGATTTTCCGCGGGCGGTATTGCATGTTGATGCGGACGCCTTTTTCGCCTCGGTGGAACAGGCGGTGAACCCGGCGTTGAAGGGACGGCCGGTGGTGACTGGAAAGGAGCGGGGCATCATTGCCTGTGCCAGTTACGAGGCGAAGGCGTTGGGGATAAGGCGGGGTGTTCCCTTGTGGGAAGCGCGGCGGCGCTGTCCGCAACTGGTGGTATTGCCGAGTGATTACGAGACCTACAGTCTCTATTCACGTAGGATGTTCGGGATCATGCGGAGTTTCACCCCGCTGGTGGAGGAGTATTCGGTGGATGAAGGCTTTGCCGACATTACGGGGTTGCGGCGTGTATATCGCTGTTCTTACCGTGAGATAGCGTGCCGGCTGCAGGAGAAGATCCGGGCGGAGTTGGGGATCGGGGTTTCGGTGGGGCTGAGTCTCAGCAAGAGCCTGGCGAAGCTGGCCTCGAAATACCGCAAGCCGAAAGGGATGACGGCGGTTTCCGGGTACGCGCTGCACCTTTTTCTGCGGCGGATCGAGCTGGGGGAGGTATGGGGCTTCGGAGAGAACACGGTGAATCTTCTGCGGGGGTACGGGCTGGAGACGGCGTGGGATTTCGTATCCCGTCCCCGCTGGTGGGCGGGGCGCCTGCTGGGCAAGACCGGCCGGGAAATATGGGACGAGCTGCGGGGTAAAAGTGTATGGCCGGTGGAGGCGGAAGCGCGCCGGGTGCGGGCGAGCGTCAGCAAGTGCAAGACCTTCGTTCCCCCTTCGGGTGACAGGGACTTTGTCTATGCCAAGCTCGTGCGCAACCTGGAGTCGGCCTTTATCAAGTTGCGGCGGCACGGCTTGCGGGCCGGGCGGATCGGAATATGGCTCAGGCGCGGGGACTTTTTCCAGGAAGGCCGGCAGGCGGTCCTCAGCCGCGCGACGGCCGTGGCGGGGGAGGTTCTGCCGGAGGTACGCCGGCTTTTCGACGACTTGTTTCAGGCGGGCGAGGAATACCGGGCGGTGATGGTTGTTCTGGAGATGCTGGAGGCCGATGGGCCGCGGCAGTACGAACTTTTCGAAGACCGGCCGCGAATCGAACGCGCGCGGCGCGTGGCGGCGGCGGTGGACGGAATCAACCGGCGTTACGGCAAGCACACGGTGAGTGCGGGGACGTGTCTTTTCATGGAAGGGCGCGGGGGCGGCGAACGGGAGGAGTTGCCGTGGCGCAAAAAGGCGCTGTTGCCGGGGGAGAGCTTCCGACGCAGGGTGGCTCTGCCGCGCTGGAACCTGCGGATGGACGGGGGAAGCCTTCAGCGGGCGGGTGGAGGCGGGCGGAGGTGAGGCGCCGCCGGTGCGGGGGCGCGGAAGAGCAGAATGCGCGGCCGCGTGAATCCCGGTGCCATTTCAAGAAACAGATAAGATGCCGGAGACTACTAGAGCTGAGTTTGCCGATGAATATCTAAAAATTCACTTCGTAGAGAGAACATTCCTCCGCGGAAGAGCTATGTTAGATTATTTAAAGCGTATCCAGTGCGTTCATATTCATCCTTTCCCAGAACGACTCCGTTAACCAAAGTTCCCCCATTACATTCATCCTTTGGTAACCTGCCCTCACAGCTTTTCGTAATTCATCTGCAGCACTGACTCCTGTAATCTGGGCGAGTTTCACGAAGTGGCGGTGTTGTGTTGCTTTGAGAAAGAAAGGCATTGCATCATCATATGATGCATAGAGAAGTGTCTGCGGATACCACCGAGTGCCGTCGGTGATGAGTGCCATCATGAGCACCAGCAATTCTGCTTGAATGATATCGGTAAAAGGAATGTCTATGCGGTCAGCTTGCTGCTTGATAAGCTCTGCGGCGGGTGCGAGGAGCTTTCTTCCTTCTGGGGCGAGCACCTGTAATGTCTGAGAATAACCGTAGAACGCATCAAAATTAACAAAACGGTTGGTGCCATGCGCCTCAGATTCCGGCAAGAGATAATGACTGGTAAAAAGAAGGTGAAGTATGTCAAAGGCGTCCGCTTTCAGGAGTGCTGCGACAATATATAAGAAGGTTTCATAAACAAAGACCCTATGTGCCTCGAACCAAACCTCCTGCCAGGGGTTGACCTGCGGAGGACGTGACTTAAGCTCGAGTAAGCGCTCTAACGTCGCGATTAATGCTTCACCGAACTCTTCGGATGGATCAACCTCTGATTCGAGGAGGACCCAATCCACGATATGGTCACGAACAAGCTTGAGCTTTCCACAATCCTGCAGAACGCGCTCGCCCATATTCTCGACATCGGGCCTTTCTCTGATGCGTAGAGCATCCGCGTACAAATAACATGTGTCGAGGAAGTCCTGTCGGTAGCGTTTAAGTCCTCGCTTTCCCTTAAGGATGGCCTGTTCTAATGCCCTGAACTTCGCAACTGCCGGGCTCGCGGGAGCTGTAACATCCATTGTTACATAGGCCGGCGGTTTCCCTAAAGTCGGCTTCTCATGGGTAGGTTTGCCATAGAGAACCCGAATCAATTTCTCCCAGTTCTGATTCGCTGCCTCAGGACTAGAGAAATCGATCCAGATCCGCGAGTTGAGGAAAGCCGGCAGGCAAGGTTCTCCTGATTCATCGAACTCACAGACTATTGGTATAAACTTGGACTGTTTAACTTTCGAGTATATTTCGTGCGAGATGATCTGCGATTCAGTTCCGACGCCCGACTTCCGACTGTCAGCTTTTGCTGCGTATTCTGAGTCCGAGAAAATGAGGACGTGAGTTACAGACTCATCCGTTACCATCTTTTCCATGAAAGCATATTTGTCATCACCTTCTTTGAGATCCCAGATATCTAAGACAACGTCAACACCGTCACTGATGAGCTGTTCAGCCCACTGACGAATACGATCTTGGTGCCCCGGAGATGACCAACTATAAGATATGAACACTCGTAGATTCAAAATTATCTCCGATCTTAGCGAACGACGAGGCTAACCTACTACTATGTTATGCAGTTGAATAGCGTCCAGGGAGCGATTTATCAGATGCTGCTATCCTCCGACCTATTGTATGCCTGCTCAATGTACTTCTTTATCTCTTCAAATTCTTTCTGCGTTGAAACAGTGAACTCCACATCACCGGTTCCGTAGTGTCCAATATTGGTCACATCTCTGAAGCTTTTCGGCGGCTCCGACACGTCAGCGGGTTTTAATTTGACGAAGATCTTAATGTTCTTACTCTTGATCTCCATACACATAATGTTTTGGGCTGCCTTATAAGCCACATAGAATTTTTTTGGAACCTCTTCGATGGAGGAATCCAAACCAGTGACAAACTGACGAATGCTATGGGCCAGATCTTGAATTTGTTTCGATTTCCCTTTCAGGTGCTCATCAAATGTGTACGTTGCTGTTGCCCTTGCCCGTGCCGCTTTTTTACCAGCTTCAACCATAATGGGGTTTTTTTCAGGTGATTCCGGAACAATTGTTCCAGGTCTCGTATTATGGAATATCTCTTCAAGATATAGGGAATTGTTGGCAAATAGCCTGTACCTCCATAACTCTATATTTGCTCCCATCACTTGTACTGCATGGAGGTCATATTTCTTGTAGTTGGGGGCTATGCAAATAACGCGGATATCTGACCAATCGACATGAACACCGTTCCCGAGGGCCTTTTGGACAGCCACTTCAAAATCCCCTTTATGGTCTTGAATCCAGTGCAAGTAAAACAAGCTTTGATTAATAAGCTCGGAAGACTCAACTTTCTTGTATTCAATAATTACTGGATTGTCTTCTTCGGACAGCGCCAATGAATCAATTCTGCCAGCGTGTTGGGGACCTGTTGAAAACTCGGATGCCACAAACCGACAGTTGAACACTGTCTCCAGACTGGCCTCTATTAAAGATTGCAATTCCCTTTCGTAAGCGAAATTTTTTTGCTCCACAGACAGGAGTCTGTTTTCAGAGATCTGAAACATTGGCATTTCTGTCTATTCCTTTCGTTTCTAGCGAGGCTACGGCTGTGGGTCATGGGGAATGTTGTTCCAACGTCGGCAATACGCTGCTCGAGCCTTCTCGCTGGATATATATGCCGCACCAAGAACGATAATTCTGCCCCCAGTGAATTCGTAATTGTGCAGCACCCTCATTGCTTCGGTGGCTCCCGCTTCCGTATGGTGTCACGTACTACGTCGTCAGACTAGTGTCAAGTAGAATATGGGGAAACGGTGTTATGGATCGCGTCGCACGCGCGCCGACGGTGTGGGGGTGCGGAAGAGCAGGCAGAAGAAGTTTCCGCGGCGGAGTTTCAGTTCCGGTACGACGCCGGAAGGCAGAGGGGGCAGATGTTTCCTGGATCCGCAGATGATGAGGGCGTCGCCGGGAGCGAGACGGGCCCAGGTCGTGCGGGGGTCGGTCGTGTCGTGGAGGTGACGGTCGAGGTAGAATTCGAGGGCGCCGATGCGTGATCCGGCGGCGTAGACCGTGCGGACGCGTGTAAGCCGCGGCCGGGCCCGGTCGGCGAACTCGGGGATGAGACTGTGGGGTTCGAGAACGGGGCTGAGGTAAAGGGCGTAGAGACTTGCGGCGACGACGGTTCCGGCGAGCACCAGAGCGAAGGCGGCCGCCGTCCGGCGGTGAATGGCGATGGCCGTTGCAGCGGCGGTTGCCATGAGGATTACGATGAGGAGCGGCAGGCCGACGATGCCGGGCAGTTCCCTGAATGCGGGCAGGAGCAGGCAGGCGGTTGCGACGGTGGTGAACAACACGGCGATCAGGACGACGTAGGCGCGCGCCCAGGTGCGGCCGGAAGAAGGCTGGGCGGAGAAGGCCGCCGCAAGGGCCGGTGCGGCGAGAAGCGTTGAGGAGGGAAGCAGGAGCAGGGCGTAGTGTTCCTGCTTGTTACGGATGATGCTGAGGGCGAGGAAGCCGACCAGCCACCAGATGGCGACGAAGCGGATGGCGGCGTGGCGGCGCCATGTACGGGCGGCGATGAACAGGCCGAAAGGCAGGAACAGACTCCAGGGAGCGAGCGCCAAGGGCAGGTGATAGAAGTAATAGAACCAGTTCCCGGGGTGATCACTGCCGGCGAGCATCTCGTGCAGTTCGTTTTCAACGGCGTGTCCGGTTCCGGGGGCGTGAAGCACGGCAAGGTACCAGGCGGCGGAAAGGGAGACCGTGATCAGGAGAAAGAGGGCTGCATGGCTTGCGCGCACGCGGCGGCGGATGGAGCGCTCGGTGGAGATGAAAAGGGCGGCGGCTGCTGCCGGAAGCAGCGCCGCCGGTCCCTTGGAGAGGAAGGCCAGGGCGGTGGCGGTACCGGCGGCCGTCCAGCAGGCCAGGGGACGTGACCCGCGGACGGCGAGGTAGAGGCATGCGGCCGCGAGGGTTGAAAAGAGGCAGAGGAAGATATCCGTTTCGGCCAGGCGCGCGTGACGCACGAAGATGAAAGACGTGGCCGCCATGGATGCGGCCAGGAAAGCCTGTGGCCTGCCGAGAGAGAACGCGCCGAAGAGGTAGATCGTGACGATGAGAAGCAAACCGGCGACCGCGGCGGGGATTCGTCCAACGGTCGGCGAATCCGTGCGGCCGGCGGCACGGAAGGCGGCCGCGGTGACCCAGTAGGCCAAGGGGGGTTTACGCAGGCGGGGTTGGCCGCGGAAGTGGGGTATCAGCCAGCTTCCGCCGCGGGCCATGTCGCGGGCGGTGAGGAGAACGCGGATTTCCTGCTGGCGGTGGACGGCGAGTTTTCCCAGTCCCGTGAAGACGACGGCGCCGGTGAGGAGGATGAGGAGGAGAAGGAAGTGGCGGTGACGGGTCACGGTGCGGGGCCCTCCGGGTGTGTCCGGCGGGCGGCGGTTGCGGCCGGCGGGGTGCTCAACGGGGTTGACAAGGCCGCCCCTCTTGTCTGAAGGTTGTGCGTTTCCTCGATCATGGAACGTACGGATTGGTTGTGGACGATGAAAAAGAGAATACCATTCGTTGATCTTGAAAGGCAACACGCGCCCATCCGGGAGGAGCTTCGCAAGGCGGCCTTGCGCGTGCTCGAGGGCGGGCGGTACATCGGCGGTCCCGAGGTGGCCGGCTTTGAGAAGGAGATGGCCCAATGGCTGGGGGTGGACGAGGTCTGTGGTGTCTCGTGCGCCACCATGGGGCTATTCAGCATTCTCAAGAGCATGGGGATCGGGCCGGGTGACGAGGTCATAACCACGGCGCACACCGCGATTGCCACCGCGGAAGCGGTGAGCCTGACGGGGGCCCGGGTGATCTTCGCCGATTTGGCGGAAGAGTCGTGCAACCTGGACCCGGCCGACGTGGAGCGGCGTATCACCGACCGCACGCGGGCGGTGATAGCGGTTCATCTCTACGGGATCCCGGTGGACATGGATGCGTTGCTGGGGGTTACCGCCGAGCATGGCTTGCGGCTGGTGGAGGACTGTGCCCAGGCGCAGGGAGCGCGTTACCGTGGGAGGCGGCTGGGGACTTTCGGGGATGCAGCGATTTTCAGTTTCTTTCCGTCCAAGAACCTGGGCGGGTTTGGGGACGGCGGGGCGGTGACCGCCAGGGATCCGGCACTGCTCAAGAAGATCCGCATGTTTTCCAATCACGGGCGCGAGCAGAAGTTCATTCACGAATTCGAGGGGATCAACAGTCGCCTGGACGCCATTCAGGCGGCCCTCTTGCGTGTATGCCTGCCGCACCTTGATACCTGGAACGGGCGGCGGCGCGAGGTTGCCGGTCGTTATGACCGCGCCCTGGGGGAAATCGGCGAGATCACGATTCCGCTCGTACCTGCGGACGCCGAGCCGGTGTATCACGTGTACGGGATACTGGTACCCGACCGAGACGACATGGCGTCCTATCTCAAGGAGCGGGGGGTGGCTACGGGGTTGCATTACCCGTACAGCCTCAATGTTCAGCCCGCCTACGCGGCTGCCGGATATCACCGTGGGACGCATCCGCGGGCGGAATATTTCTGCGACCACGAGTTGTCCCTGCCCATGTACCCGGACATGACCGAGGATGAGAGCGAATACGTGTGTGCGTGCATCCGGGAATATTTCGGAAAGTGACTGCGAGGGGGGATTTGAGAATGCCATTTCAGAGGGGTGACGAGGAACGGGTGCCGGAGATTTCGGTGGTAATCCCGGTGTTCAACGAGGAAGGCAACCTGTCTCCATTGCTTGAGGAACTCGAGGGGGTTCTCGCGGGCTTGGGCCGTTCGGCGGAGGTGATATGTATCGACGACCGCAGTACTGACGGCAGCCTGGACGAATTGCGGCGCCTGCAGGAGCGCTACGCCGAGTTACGGATTATCCGGCATGCCGTCAACAGCGGCGAGAGCGCCGCGCAGGCCACGGGGTTCGAGCATGCGCGGGGAAACGTCGTGATTACCATGGATGCCGATCAGCAGAACGATCCGGCGGACATTCCGCGGCTTTTGGAGGCTCTCGAGTCGGGTGTGGCGGCGGTGTGCGGGGTGCGTCGCATACGGGAGGACGACTGGGTCAAGCGGGCCTCTTCACGAATCGCCAATGCCTTCCGCAACGCGGTTACCGGAGATCGCATCAGTGATGCGGGCTGCACGTTTCGGGCGATACGGCGCAGTGCCTTGCGGGAGGTTCCCGTGTTCAACGGATTGCATCGTTTTCTACCGACGATCCTTCGCCTGCAGGGATACCGGGTGGTCGAGATTCCCGTGAATCACCGCCAACGGGGTTGTGGGGTTTCGAAGTACGGCGTGGGTAATCGGGCCTGGCGGGGGATCGTGGATTGCCTGGCGATGCGCTGGTATCGTGCGCGTTGTGTGCCGGCCGAGCGGGTCGCGGGCGAGGAGGAGGAGAAGACGGCGTGATCTCTGTGTCGGAAGATGCCGGGAATTCTTTTCTGGCCCAGGAACTGTGGCGGCCGGTGGCGGCGATCCTGGTCCTGGGCGCGGGGCTGGTCGTCATCTATGCAACGCCGTTGCGGGATTACCTGCGGCATATCGGTGTGGTGCGCGCCCGTCTGGAGGCGGTCGGTCCGGCGGCACCGCTGCTTTTCACCATCGGGACCGCCGCGCTCGTGGCGATCGGCTGTCCGCGTCTCCTGCTTTGTGCCGTTGGCGGAGCTGCATTCGGTTTCTGGAAAGGCCTGTTGTTTTCCCAGGTGGGCACTGTTGCGGGGGCCTATGCCACCTTTCTTTTCGTACGCTGGGGGGGCGGGGACTTCGTGCGCCGTCATTGGCCGCGTATCGAGCGCCTGCGGCGCGCCTTCCATCACGGCGGTTGGCTGGCGGTGGCCGCCGTTCGGCAGTTACCTGTGGGCGGCGTGGTCGTCAACTCCGTCCTTGGGTTGACGCCGGTTCGTCACTCTGATTTTTTGAGCGGGACCATCATCGGCAATCTGCCGGAAGCGGTGCCGGTGACCCTTCTGGGCGGCGGTGCGGTTTTTCTTACCGGGGGTCGGCGGCTGGCGGTGTGGCTGGCGGGGCTGCTGGTGGTCGTGGCCATTTGGGTGGCCGCGGTTATTCTTGTGCGGCGGGCGGTGTTGGCCGAGGACCGGGAAGAGTTCGAGGAGTTGGAAAGGTTGACCATAGAAAAAGGAACGGTTGCGGATGACAAGATCGAGCAATAACGGTCTGCGGTGGGCCGTGGTCGGCGCCGGGCGGATATGCGAAAAGCACCTGGCGGCGATAACGTCCGAGTTCGTGAACGGGCATCTGGTTGCAATCAGTGATCTGGATGCTGAGAAGGCGCGTGCCAAGGGGGAAAAATACGGTGTGCCGTGGTACACCGATTTTCACGAGATGATGCGCAGGCATCCTGAAATCGACGTAGTCGATGTGCTGACGCCGACGGGATATCATGCCGAACACGTCATAGCGCTTGCACCTTACGGGAAGCATATCGTGGTCGAAAAACCAATGGCGCTGCGGGTTTCGGATTGTGATGCGATGATCGCCGCCGCCGAGAAACACGGTTGCCGTCTTTTCGTCGTCAAGCAGAACCGTTTCAACCGGGCCGTTGTCGCCGCGCGGCGCGCACTCGAGGAGAACCGTTTCGGGAAGATGGTTTTGGGAACCGTGCGGGTACGCTGGCGCCGCGACCAGAAATACTACGACCAGGCGGACTGGCGGGGGACCTGGGCCCTGGACGGGGGAGTGATGGCGCAGCAGGCCAGTCATCATCTTGATCTTCTGCAATGGTTCATGGGAGAGGTTGAGACGGTGCATTGCCGGACGGCTACACGCCTGATGAATATCGAAGTCGAGGATACCGCGGTGGCGGTCATCGCCTTCAAGTCCGGCGCGCTGGGCGTTTTCGAGGCGACCGTGGCTACGCGTCCCGAGGATCTAGAGGGCTCACTTAGTCTGCTGGGTGAGAAGGGCAGCGTCATCATCGGCGGGCCGGCGGTGAATCTCATCAAGCACTGGAAATTCGATGAGGAGCGGCCCGAGGACGAGGAGATTCACGAGGCATTTTCGCAGGACGTTCCGAACATCTATGGTCATGGTCACATCCCGTATCTGGCGGACGTATCGCGGGCTATTTTGGATGGGAGGCCGGGGCCGGTGGAAGCCTATGAAGGCCGCAAGAACGTGAGCATTCTGGCGGCCCTGTACGAGTCCGCGGCCCAGGGCGGTACGCCCGTTCATCCCGGTGATCCGGTCAAGGCCAGCCGGCTCGGCGAACGCTAGTTTTCATGCATATCCCCACCTGAATCCACCCGATTTTCGTGATCGATTCAGCCGCGGTTTGCGCTGTGGGGTGAAATTGCGGGTGGGGCCTATCCCTGCGATGTAGAGGCGTTTTTACTCTGATCCATGAGGGGTGCGGGTCTGCTTCAGGGTGAAACGCTTCTTCTTAATTTCAGTTGGTTTTCGAGAATGAGGCGGAGGGCGTGCGTGCGGTTTTCTGTGTTTGTGTAAATTGTGCGTTTAGTGCTTGACTTACGGGTCGGATTCAGGTTTCAATAAATTTCTGTGTGGGAGCGGTATAGGGAACAGGGCAGGTAGACAGGGATGGTGAAAGGGATTGAGAGCGGGTTGCCAGAGGAAGCTGTACCAGGCAAAAGGGCCGATTTCCCTTGTAAAACCGGACGTTCCGTATTCCGGGGATTTGTTTCGATTTTTGATGGCAGAGGGCTGTGTTGTCTACACAGCCGGTATGCAACTGGATTTGTAAATATTGGTAAGAGGTTTGCACTGAA
>JAOZMZ010000016.1:9736-31897 GCA_029934055.1 Kiritimatiellia bacterium | reverse complement strand
CGCGCCGGCGGGAAAACCGGGATGGTTTTCGAAGTCCGACGCCGGGCGATCCCGGGCGGATACCATACTGTGCGCATACCGGCGGTGGCGGCGGATAAGGATGGGCGCCTGGTGATCGAATACGGGAATGTCGAGCAGGAACCGGTGACGTTGGTCTTCGACATGGAGCGGCTGGAATTGTTGCAGTATGCGGGCGGATTCGCGGGGAACTTTGTGCGCGGCCTGCTGGTGGTTGTATGCGGGCTGGGCTTTCTGGCGGCGATCGGGCTGTTCTGCGGCGGGGTTTTCTCCATGCCGGTGGCGACCTTTACCGCGGGGTGGTTTGTGTTGTTGTTGAGCATGGGGGACTATATCCACTCGATGGCGGGGCGGCGGATAATATTCGTTTCGCACGGGATTACCAAGACGGCGCCGGATTTTGCAGACGTTTTCTTCAGGAGTTTCTTCCGAGTCATGGACGTTATTCTGCGTCCTCTCCACGGGCCCCCTGTGATGGAGATGTTGGCGGACGGACGCCTGATCTCGTGGGGGGCGGTCTGGGCGGCGGGCGTGGTCAAGCTGGTGGTGTATCCGGGATGTGTGGCCCTCTTGGGGGCTTACATTTTACGGCGTCGGGAACTCGGATTGGCGATGTAAACACGAGAGAGGCGGTGATCTACCGGTCATGCGTGGCGGCGGATATATGGTGCGTGGTCTCCTGCTGGCGGCGAGTGCGGCGGCGGCTTTCTGGGTGGCCGGCGGGCTGAACCGCCGACTGGCGCGGATGCGGGCGGAGTACGCCATGGTTCCGGGGAGTCCCTTGGAGAACAGTCCTCCTCTGGTGAGCTTTACCACGGTGGCGCTGGGCGGATTCCGGGGAGTCTTGGCGGACCTGTTATGGATGCGGGCTTCGCGGCTTAAGGCGGAGGGCCATTACTTCGAGCTGATGCAGTTGGCCGAGTGGATAACTGACCTTGAACCGCGTTTTCCGGAAGTATGGGTGTTCCACGCCTGGAACATGGCATATAACGTGAGCGTCCTTTTCGAGAATCCGGAGGACCGCTGGCGCTGGGTGCAGCACGGGATAGAATTACTGCGTGACAAAGGAATAGTCTACAATCCGGGTGAGGCGCGTCTCTACAGGGAACTGGGTTGGATATTCCAGCACAAGATCGGCGGGACGCTGGACCGGGCGCACTGGCACTACAAGCGGCGTTGGGCGGCCTGGATGGAGCTTTTGTTCGACGGCCCGCTTCCGGATTTCGCGCGGCTGCGCGAGGCGGCGCGGACACGGTTCGAACTCCTGCGCGACGCCGAGGTGCGCAACCTGGTGAAGCGATTGAGGGAAGCCGGGCTGGATCCTTTCGGAGAAAAGTTGTTGGACGCGCGGGGATTGCCAGCGCCGGCGGCCGCCGTCTTGGAGGAGGCCCCGGCGGCCGCAGCGAGACTGCGGGCCTATGTGCGGCGGGAGACGATGGTCAGGAAATACAAACTCCTGCCGGAGGTGATGCAGGAAATCGAGCAGCGCTATGGTCCTCTGGACTGGCGGCTGCCACAGGCGCATGCGGTTTACTGGGCATACCGCGGCCGGCGGGTGGCGCGTGGCTATGAGCTGTTGGCTTGTGACCGGATGATTTACCAGTCGCTGGGAGACGCATTCCGGCGCGGCCGGCTTTTCGAGGACCGGAAACGCGGCATTTTCCTGCTGCGACCCAATCTGGCGCTGCTGCCGCGGATCCGCAAGGTTTACGCGGAGGCGCTCGAGCGTCATCCGGGTGACAAGACCGTGGAAGGTTCCTATGCCAATTTCATGCGGGATGCGGCCGTGCTGCTTTACGGCTACGGGAGGATTGAGGAGGCGCGCGGTGTCTACCGGGACTTGAAGCGGCACGGCTGGACGACTGCGGAAGAAAGCAGTTTCAGGAGTTTCATTTATTCGTCGGCGGTGCACAGCCTGAGGAACTTGTCGTCCCGCAATGTGGCGGGGGTGGTGGAAGGGGCGCTTTTCCAGGCGTATCTCTGGCGGAGCATGGGCGACGAGCAGATGGCGGAGGGGTTTGACCGTCTGGCGGAGTTATGCTGGCGGGAATACATGCGCAGCCATGCGGCCGGAGGTTTGCGGGAACGGAACGGCCTGCCTCCATTGCAGAGCATGCGCAGGAGCGCGATAGAGAGAGTGCGTGAGATGATGACCGATTCGGTCTCCCGTGTGCGCACGGGCGGCGGGTCTTGAGATCGAGGACCAGCAGGCAGGCGGCCTTTTTTCTTGTGGCGCTGGCCGAGCTGTCATCTATAGTTGATGGCCGTGATGAAAGGTTTTTACAGCGAGAGTGAGGTCTCTTCCGGTGTCCACCGCCGGAGCGGGCATCGGCGAAGCGTCTTGCGGCGGATGCGGGTTCTTTCGGGATTACTGGCCGGAATGTGTTTTCTGATAACGGCGGGGATGATTGTCGGGGCGTTGTTCGTCTCTTGTGATACTCGTATCCGGTTGTTGTTCCTGGCGGGTTCGTACCTGGTGACCGGGGTGATTTTCCTGCTGTTGCGCCTGCTTTTTGCCAGGCGCGCCGAGGCCCGGCACAGCAGCGGTCGGCGGGGAACGCACAGTGAATCCGGCCGGCGCGGGTCGGTGCTGGTAATGGTCCTGGTTCTCGTGACACTGGCGGCGCTCTTGGTGACCGAGTCGCAGGTGATCGCCGCCCTGCGGATGCGTCTGGAGGGGGCGCGGCTGAGAAACGCTTGCCTGCGTGCGGCCTTGACGGACTCGGCCTTGAGGGCGATTGAGCGCCTTGGGCGCGACAGGGATTTTACGGTGGACTATATCGGCGAGGAGTGGGGGCGCACGGTTGAAACCACGCGCCAGGACGGCGTGGCGGTTTTCCTGAAGCTTGAGGACGAGAACCGCCGTTTCGACGTAAACAATATATTTGTGGCCGGCGGCGTGCCGAACGGTCGTCCGGCGGCCGAGATCGTACAGGACATAATGACGGTCTGCGGTGATTTCACGCCGATAACGCGCGTGCAGGCCCTGCGCGACTGGGTTGATCCGGATGAGGAAGGCTTTCGTGAGAGTGATTTCTACCGCGACCATGGAGCCGGATACGGGTGTCGCAACCGCTGGCTGGCGTGCTGGCCGGAACTGTTGCTGGTGGACGGGTTTTCACGGGATTATTTTCGTCCGCGTCCCAGACGGGCGGTTGTTGATCCTTTCCATGGCCGGCTGCTGGAGTGTCTGGCACTCATACCCGGGGGCCGCACGCGCCCGGTGGCGGTGAATGTCAACACGGCCGGACGGGATGTGCTCACGGGTGTGTTCGGGTTGGAGAACGCGCAGATAGCCGAGTACATAGTCAATTTCAGGCGTGATCATCCCTTGGCTTCGTTGGCGCCGTTGACGCCCGTGGTTCCCGAAAGACTCATGAAGAGGGTGCGCCCCTATCTGGCGGTCAGAAGTGAGTTTTTCAGCATCCGGGCGCGGGCCTCACGGGAGGGCGCGGCGCTTGGATTGCGGGCGTTGCTGCGGCGGAAGGACGGCGGGGGTGTGCAGGTCTTGCAATGGGTGATGATGTAGCGGGGTTTGGATGTCGGCGACCGAGTATCAGGGAATCAAGGAGTGCTTTGCCCTCGAGGGCGGCGGGACACGCTGGCGGGTGTTGCGGGCGGTACGCCGGCGGGCCGCGGTACAGTATGGGGTTTGGTGGGAAGGTTCGATTTCCGGCGCGGCCGGCGGGTTGCCTGCCGAATTGCAGGAAGTCGTCGCACGGGTTGCCGCCGGCCGAGCGGTGACGGTCGCCGCCCTCCCCATCGGAACGACTTTGACGCGGCGGCTGCGGGTGCCGTTTGAAGGGGCGGGCAAGGTGCGGCGGGTTCTGCCGTCTTTGCTGGATGTTCAGGTGCCGTTTCCCATCGAGGAGTGTGTCTATGTGTTCACGGATGAAATGAAGGTCGCCGGCGGGGGCATGGAAGTGCTTGCCGTGCTTGCACGCAAGCAGGACGTTGAACGCCACCTGGCCGACCTCAGGGGGCGGCTGGGGATCGATCCGGTGCTGTTGGATCATGAAGGTTTGGCTTTGTGGGCGCAGAGCATCACGGAGATACCCCCCGAAGGGGAGGAAATCCGGGTGGTGGTATGGCTGGGAGAAAGGGCGGCTTCGGTCGTCGTGGGTTGCGGCCGGAAGTATGTTACGGCCCGTTGCTGGCAGGTGACCCTGGATGAGACCTTCACTGAGGGGGAAGAGGAGAGCGGCGCCCGGGTGGAACTGATGCGGCGGGTACGCCGGTTGATCATGGCACACGCGGATGAGCTGGGTACCGGGAGGGTGCGCTGGTTATGGTGTGGACCGGAAGCTGTCGGGCGGAGCTTGCCGCAGGGGACAGAAAGCGGCGCCGTTTTTGACGGGCCGGTGGTTTTTGAGACTCATGATGACCCGGCCTGGATACTGGCGCGCGGGCTTGCGGGACGCATGTTGCGTCCACAGGACTACGGGAAGGCCTGCGACTTGCGGGGGGAGGCTTGGCCGCACCCGTTGGCGCTCCGGCGACGACGCGGCAGGAGGATGCGTACTGCGGCGGCCTATTTGGTTGCAGGGGCGCTGATGTGTGGTATGAACGTCGCCTGGCGGGCAGGGGTCCACGGGAAGGAAATGCAATTGGCGGATGCCATAGGGGACTGTGCACGCCGAATCACCGGCATGGGTAGTGTTCCCTACGGGCAGGAGGTGCTTGTGGCCGGACGCGCGATGGAGAAGCGACGCCGGCGGCTGGACCCGTTTCTGATGTTGCAAGAGAGGCCGGTGGAGAGATTGCTTGCGGAACTGACGGCGGAGGCGGAGAGGAGCGGGGCCGAGCTGGTTTCACTCCATGTTTCCCGGCGGGAAGTGGATATGGAAGGGTCGTGTGCCCGCAGCGAAGAGGCGCGGCGGCTGGCACGCAAGCTGGAAAAGGCGGGGTACGAGACGGTCTTCCACACCGTTGCCGGACGCGGCGGGCGGATTTCTTTCACCATAAAAGGGATCAGGAGTAAGTGAAAATTTTCGCTGACAGACTGCGCGTGTTTGAGCTTTGTGCGGTAGTACTGTTCGCCGCCGGGTTGGGCATGACGTGGAAGAATTTGCACGATGCGGCGGCCGTGGGCCGGCGGATGCAACGCAGTGCGGCCTCCCTGGAGAAACTCTCGCGGTGGTCTCTCGAGCTGGAGCAGGGTGAGGCCGCGCTGAAGGTGGCCGGAAAGACGCAAGGCCCAAACGCTTCGCCTGATTTGGAGGAGTTGGTCTCTTCAATATTGCCCGGGTCCTCGGTGCAGGTCAATGAGGTGGAAAGGGAGAACGTGGAGGGTGGTTGGCAGAGGGTGCGCTACAAAATAGAGATCAAGGCGGCGGCCTGGAAACGGGTGGCCGAGCTGTTGGAACGAATGATGGGGGCGCATCCGGGGTGGTACCTCCTCGACGGGCGTTTCGAGTCGTTGGCGCAGGCAGGATGGGGACGCGTGGAGCTGGTGGTGGAAAGCGTGTGGCGCGGGGATGGAATCGGAGAGGGAGGATGACGGTTTTGGTAGCGGAAACAAAAAAGCTTTTCGGCCGCTGGGAGATGTTGTGGAACCTGGTTCTGCGGGAGTTGAAGGGACGCTACAAGGGGTCCGTGTTGGGGTTCCTGTGGAGTATTCTCACGCCACTGTTCATGGCGGTGATATATATTTTTTTCCTGCGGCTGCTGGCGGGCCGGGGGGTGCCTACCGAGGAGATCATAATCGGAGTGTTCGCCTGGCAGTTTACAGTTCAATGTGTCAACAGCGGCATGACCAGCGTGAGCGGGAGTGCGAATCTGGTCAAGCGGGTCTATTTCCCACGGTTTGTTCTTCCGGCGGCGGTAACCCTGGCGGGTCTCATCAATTTCCTTCTGAGTCTGGTGGTACAGTTCGCACTGGTGGCGATATTGCACTTCCGGCGAGGCGGGATCAGCGCCTGGAGCCTGGCCGTGCCGCTGGTGGTGATATACCAGACGGGATTCAACATGGCGCTGGCGTTGCTGGTTTCCTCGGCGAATGTATATTTCCGCGACACCCCGCATCTGGTGGGCATTATTCTGAGTGCGTGGTTTTTTCTCAGCCCGGTGATGTATAACCTTTCTTTCGTGCAGCGTATGGCCGGTGCCTCGGGGCATCTGTTCGACCTGTACCTGCTCAACCCGATGGCCGTGATCATAACCGCCTACCGGGCATTGATACTTCCGGATGTGTCGTTTCCCTGGACCGTGTATTCGTTGGCAGGGATGATCTGGCCGGTGTTCTTGCTCGGCGCCGCCTGGTACGTTTTCCAGAGGTCGCAGCGCTATTTTGCGGATATCCTGTAGGCTGCGGACCGGATGTGTGGGAGCATTGAAACACGATGCAGACTGACAACGCCATAGAGGCCGTAAACCTGGGCAAGTGGTACCGGGTGCGCGGCATGGGGCCTCCGACGCTTCTGGGCCGGTTGCGCGGGGTTTTCCGTGGTCGGAAGAGCGAGCGTTTTTGGGCGTTGCGGGGGTTGACCTTCAGCGTACCGCGCGGGGTCACCGTGGGAGTGATCGGGCCGAACGGTGCCGGCAAGAGTTCGTTGCTGGGGCTTGTTGCGGGAACGATAACCCCCTCGGAAGGAAACGTCACGGCGCGCGGGCGGGTGGCCTCATTGCTCGAGCTCGGCGCCGGCTTCCACCCGGATCTTACCGGACGCGAGAACATATATCTGAATGCTTCCATTCTGGGAATACCGCGGGAGGATATCCGCCGGCGTTTCGACCGGATCGTGGAATTTGCCGGACTGCGGGACTTCATAGACATGCCGGTACGGCATTATTCGAGCGGGATGTATGTGCGTCTGGGGTTTGCCGTAGCGGTTGAGATGGATCCCGATGTGCTCTTGATAGACGAGGTGCTGGCCGTCGGCGACACGGTCTTTCAGCACAAGTGCCTCGATCGCATGAAACGTTTTCAGAGGGAAGGCAAGACGATGCTTTTCGTGTCGCATGCGCTGCAGACCGTAGAGGATTTCTGCGACGAGGTTTTCCTTATTCACGGCGGGCGGCTGGTGGCGCGCGGTGAACCGGCGGTGACGATCCTGGAGTATTTGCGCAAGTACGTCGGGGAGGGCGGGTCGATCTACACCCAGGAATACGGCACGCGCGAGGTGGAGATCAGCGAGGTTCGTCTCCTGGACGGCGCAGGCAAGCCGAGCGCCGAATTCGTCACGGGATCTCCGATGGTGGTGGAGATTGTTTACACGGCGCACAAGCGACTTGAGAACGTCGTGTTCGGTTTTTCCTTGAAGACGGGCAACGGTTTCGGGGTGTTCGGCACCAACACCCAGATTCTCAGGTATTCCGTTCCGCCGCTGGAAGGAACCGGGGTGATGCGGCTGGTGATCGACCCGCTCAAGTTGATGGAAGGGCATTATTTCCTTTCCCTGGCGATACATTCCTGGGATCACAGGGTGCAGTATCATCGCCGGGAGGACTGGTATCCGTTTGCAGTGCGGAATCCACTCGGGGGTGTGGGGGTTTTCCACATGGACTGCCGCTGGGAGCATCGGCGCGGGGATGGGGCTCAATAGGACTTGCGCAGGTGGGAGGGGAGGATATGCAGTTCTTCGCGGTACTTGGCGATGGTGCGTCTGGCGACCCGGATACCCTGCCGTTGAAGCTCTTCGGCCATTGCCTGATCTGAGAGCGGATTGGCCGGGTCTTCCTCGGCCACGAGGCGGGCGATGGCATCCTTGATGGTCTTGTTGGAGACTTCCTTTCCGTCGGCCGTCTTGTAGCCGGGTGAGAAGAAGAACTTCATTTCGAACGTTCCACGCGGTGTCTGCATGTACTTGTTGGCGATGGCGCGGCTGACGGTGGTTTCATGGATTCCGAGTACAGCGGCCACCTGGGCCATGGTGAGCGGCTTGAGGTGCTGCACACCGTGATCGAGGAACTCCTTTTGGACGCCTACGATTTCATGGGCGATGCGGTAGATCGTATGCTGACGCTGGTTGATGCTTTTGATCAGAAATGCGCCTGCGCGGATTTTTTCGCGGATATACTTTTTGACGTGTTCCGGGGTGTCGGGGTCGTCGAGCATACGGCGATAGTTGCGGCTGATACGCAGGTGGGGCAGATGCTCGTTGTTGAGGATCACGATGTATTCTCCGTCGATTTTTTCGACGATGACTTCCGGCAACACGTAGGCGGCGGTCTCGGAACTGTACATCCGGCCGGGACGCGGCTCGAGGGTGGCGATGAAACGGGCGGCTTCGCGCACCTCCTCTTGGGAGACCTTCAGTGCCTTGGCGATCTGGGGGTATTTCCGTGATCCGAGTTTGTCGAGGTGATGGCGTACGATTTCGGCTGCCAGCGAGTCTTCCTTGCCGAGGCGGCGCAACTGGAGCAGGAGACATTCGCGAAGGTCGGCGGCCCCCACGCCGACGGGGTCGAAATCCTGGATGACGAGGAGCAGGCGGCGGATGTATTCCGGTTGGTGCCCCGTACTTTCGGCCAACTCATTGATTCCGGTGGTGAGGTAGCCGTCGTCGTTGATGCTGCCGATGATGAGCTCGCCGATTTTGCGGTCTTCCTCGTTGAGATTGGTGAGAGCGAGTTGCTTGAGGAGATGTTCCTGGAGGGATTCGTTGATGGTGATTGAATCGAACATGAACTTGCGGCGCGCGGCCTGTTCGGCGGTATAGGGATGCAGGGCCTGATCCTGCTGAAAGTACTCGCGCCATTCCTCGTCCAGCTTTGCAAGTACGTCGAACTCCTCCTTGAAGTCGAGTTCGGCATTGTCTTCGGCGGATTCGGTCTCCTTTTCTTCGGGGGCGTCGAGGGAGGTCTCCGACTGGATCTTTTCCTCCAGGGTGGGATTCTGCTGGAGTTCCTGTTGGACGAGCGTACGCAATTCCAGGATCGGCACCTGCAACAACTGCAGAGACTGGCGCAGTTGCGGCGCCAGGATCATCTGCAATCTCTGTTGCTGGCTGATTTGTAGCGACTGTTCGATCATCGTCCTTCCGCCTTCGTCTCAACCAATTCAAAATAGGCCGCGCAAGGTGATGGCACAACATCAATTATTTGTAATCGGGCCGGTTTGGAAGCGGGGACCCCGCAGTACTTGACCGCCTGCGCGGAATGTATGACGATTGTACTGGAAAGGTGGATGTTGAGATGGGTGTATGCGTGTGTGTCTTGGGCAGCGGGAGTTCCGGGAACGCCACCTATGTCGGAACACCGGAACACGGGATCCTGATCGACGCGGGGTTGAGCGGGAAAGAAACCGAACGACGCTTGGCGGAGATCGGGACGGACTTGCGTTCGCTGAAGGCGGTGTGTGTAAGTCACGAGCACAAGGATCATGTCGCCGGACTCGGCGTTTTGCACCGCCGCTACGGCCTGGACTTGTATGCCAATGCCGGCACGATCAGTGCCATTGAGCGTGATCCGCGACTGCGGGGTTTGCGCTGGAGGGTCTTCACGACCGGACAGAGTTTTTTTGTGGGTGAGATCGAAGTGCGGCCCTTCAGTGTGCCGCACGACGCCTATGAGCCGGTGGGGTTTGTGATTGCACATGAGGGGGTCAGGGTGGGGATAGTCACCGACATGGGCATTTCCACCAGCATGGTCCGCGAACATTTGCGGGGCTGCCGGGTCGTGGTATTGGAATCCAATCACGACGAGGAGATGCTGGCGCAGTCCGAGCGGCCGTGGAGTCTGAAGCAGCGGATCATGGGCCGGCAGGGGCACCTTTCCAACCGGCTGGCGGCCGAGATGCTGGCGGAGATCGCCGGACCGTCGCTGGAGCAGGTGTTTCTGGCGCACATCAGCGCGGAATGTAACCGGGGCGAGCTGGCCGTGGCGGCGGTTTCCGCCGAACTGGGACGGGCCGGACACACGCATGTCGAGGTGTGCGAGACGTTTCCCGACCGCGTCAGCCGGGTTTGGTGTTCGCCTTAAGAGAGGGTGTCTTCGTTGTGTTGGCAGCAGCGTTTTTTTTAGGGTCCGCCCCGGGGGCGGTGGGCAAAATCCTTTGACATGCCGGCGGCGATGGTGCTAGCGTACCCGCCTGTTGATCGAGAAGTCCGGCCGCCCTGCGGCGGAAGCGGACTGGTAGCCAGAGCGGGAGATTGGGCCGATGGCGAAAGTCGTACTCGAAAACGTTAGCAAGATATATTCCGGGGGCGTGGTGGCCGTACGCGACGCGAATCTGGAAATCGAGGATCAGGAATTCGTGGTTTTGGTGGGACCTTCGGGGTGCGGCAAGTCCACGACCCTGCGAATGATAGCGGGCTTGGAGGAGATATCGGAAGGCAATGTCTACATTGACGGCAAGCGCGTAAACGACGTGCCCCCCAAGAATCGTGACATTGCGATGGTATTCCAGAACTATGCACTCTACCCGCACATGACCGTTTACAATAACATGGCTTTCGGCCTCAAATTGCGGCGCTATCCAAAGGCGGAAATAGACAAGCGCGTCAAAGAGGCGGCGGAAATACTGGGGATTACGGAGTTGGTGAACCGCAAGCCCAAGGCGCTTTCCGGTGGCCAGCGCCAGCGGGTGGCGGTCGGCCGGGCGATTGTGCGCAAGCCCAAGGCGTTTCTCTTTGACGAGCCGCTTTCGAACTTGGATGCAAAGATGCGCGTGCAGATGCGTACGGAGATAAGCAAGCTGCACACGCGTCTCTCTTCCACGATGATCTATGTCACCCACGATCAGGTGGAGGCGATGACGATGGGAGACCGCATCGTGGTGATGAAAGACGGCATCATTCAGCAGGTGGCGACGCCGCTGGACCTGTACCATCATCCGGTAAACAAGTTCGTGGCCGGCTTCATCGGCAGCCCGCCGATGAATTTCTTTGATGGACGCATCGAGCAGGGATCCGGGGGACTGTATTTCAACGAGGGATCCTTCAAGGTCCGGCTGGCGGAGGAGCATCAGGCGGTGATGGGATCTTATGTGGGACGCCAGGTTACTTTCGGTATCCGGCCCGAGGATGTGGCCGACGCCCTGTTCGTGACCAATCCCCATCCGGAAGAGCAGATTCAGGCGCGCCTGGAGGTTGTCGAGCCGATGGGGGCGGAGGTCTACCTGTATCTCAACACAGGCCGGCATGGCTTCATTGCCCGGGTAGAAGGCCGAGAGACCGCTCAGGTCAACCAGATGCTGGCGGTGGTCTTCGATATGAAAAAGTCGCACTTTTTCGATGTCGAGACCAGTAAAGCCATCGTGTAAAGGGATTGCTTTGTCCGGGCTTCCGCTGGCGATGTCCACGGGACATACCGTAATGCATATTTTGATCCGTATGGCTGAGGTATAAGTATGCTGGGTGGTGCGTCTGCTCATTATCTGGCGGCGGTCGGCCAGTTCATTTTGGTGGCGGGTATCTCGTTTGGACTGCTGTGTTTTCTGACCAGTTTCTTTCGTTTCCAGGCGCTTGCCGAGAAGGTGGTCGCGGGCGGGCCGGGCCGCGCCGCGCCGCCGGCGAATGCACTTGAGATCGAGGTGGCCAGGCGGATCGGTCTGGCCGGTCCTTCGGTGGCGGGGCCGGCGGTGCTGCTGGTGAAGGCTTCCTCCGTAGAGGCCGGTGAGCAAGCGGGGGTTTTCCCGGCGTTACGCAGTCTTGTCCGGAGGGACGACCTTCTGGTGGAGTTGGACGAAGGCGAAATGGGTTTGGTCCTGGACACCGAGCGTGACCAGGTGGTGAGGGTGGCGGATCGTTTGCGGGATGCGCTCAACAGGGGAGTCCGCACCGTGGAGAATGGACTCGTGAAGGCTGTCCTGCACATGGGAGCGGCGACCTATCCTGAAAACGGAGTGCGGGCGGGGAATCTCGTGGCGGCCGCCAGGGTGGTGCTTGAACAGGCGCAGGCATCGGGCGAAGGATTTCTGCTGGCCGAGGGGGCGGCCACCCCGTCGGCGGAGCAGCAGTCCGCCGAAGACGAAGATGCGCGTGAACTCCTGGATGAAGTGACCGGTGTCTTGCAGAGCGAGCGGATGGTTGCGGCGGTCCCCAAGTACATGGCGCGTCACCGCAAGCAGAAGAGAGCGGTGTCGATGATCTATTTCGACATTGATCATCTTCATAGATACAACGACCATTACGGACGGGCGGCGGGTGATGCGATTTTGAGGAGTGTGGCGGGAATCCTTGAGAGGCGTGTACGCGCGGATGATCTGATCGGCCGGTATGAGGGCGATGCCTTCTTGGTGGTTGTGGCTTGCCGTCCGGCGGAGGCGCTCGAAGTCGCCGGCCGGATCATAAGAGAGGTGCGAAAGGAGACGATTCCTTTTGCCGGAGCCCGCCTGCGCGTCACCGTCAGTGCCGGGGTGGCGGGATATCCAGACCACGGCACGCACCCGCGGAGCATATTCGACGCCGCGTCCATCGCGCTGCAAGAGGCCTATTCGCGGGGCGGGGGCCGGGCGATGCTTTACAATGAGGCCATGCGCGTTCCCGCCGCCGGCCGGGAGGTTCGGGACGTTTTCTAGGAGAAGTGTGCGTGGGAAGACGCTCTGAGAACTTCACACAGCCGAGCCGTGGGCATCCACTGCCGCGTGGGAGGGAGATGGACGGCGGGCATGTCCATGTATTCATCGACTCTGCCGGGGGGATGCGTAGAATCATATTTGTCTGTTGGCGCCGTGGCCCGTATGGTGGCTGTGCCGGATGGAAAACGGTCTGAAAGTTGCCACGCTGGAGGAAGAAGATGATGGCGAATCGAGGTTTGTGTCTGGGGGTCAATGTCGATCATGTGGCGACACTCCGACAAGTGCGGGGCAGTACGTATCCGGATCCGTTACAGGCGGCGGAGGAGTGCCGGAAGGCCGGGGCTGACGGGATTACAATGCATTTGCGCGAAGACCGCCGCCATGTTCAAGAGGCGGATGTCAGGGCGGTCCGGGACTGGAAGGGACTGCCGTTGAATCTGGAGATGGCGAATGTTCCCGAGATCGTGAAAATTGCACTCGACGTTCATCCGGATGAGGTATGTATCGTTCCGGAGCGCCGCCGCGAATTGACGACAGAGGGCGGGCTGGATGTGGTCGGGCAAGCGGCGCGGTTGCGGCCGACGGTGGAGGCTCTCGGGGAAGCCGGTATATGCGTAAGCCTCTTTGTCGAAGCGCGTCCGGAACAGTTGGAATCCGCCGCCGCGTTGGGAGCCTCATGCGTCGAGTTGCATACGGGGGGCTACTGTGAGGCCCGGGGCGAAGCCCGTGAACACGAACTGGCCCGTCTGATTGCGGGGGCGCGCCGGGCGCACGAGCTGGGCCTGCGGGTGAATGCCGGGCATGGAATCAACCTGGAGAACATAAAAGGTGTCCTGCGGATTCCGCATCTGGAGGCGCTCAACATAGGGCACAGTATCATCGCGCGCGCGGTGTTCGTGGGAATCGGTTCGGCGGTGCGCGAGATATTGGAGATCATGGCGGAGTACACCGGAGGAGAGCGGGCATGAGCTCCGGCGCTGGCGGCATGGCGGTTTTGGGGATAGGAGTTGACCTGGTGGAAAACCAGCGTATGCGGCAGACTCTTGATCGCTGGGGGGAGCGTTTCCGCGGGAAGGTCTTTCGCCGGGCGGAGTGCGAATACTGCGATCGGCGGGCGGCGCCGTGGCGGCATTACGCCGCCCGTTTCGCTGTCAAGGAGGCTGTCGCCAAGGCATTCGGCACCGGTATCGGAGCGCATGCCGATTGGCTTGACATTGAGGTTTTACGGGAGAGCGGGGGTGGAGCGCCGAGAGTGGAACTGCACGGTCACGCGAGGAGGACGGCCGAGGAGCGGGGCGTCGGGCGGGTGTTGGTCAGTCTGGCGCATACCCATGAATACGCAGTGGCCCAGGTCGTCTTGCTGGGCGGGGAGGCAGGAGGAGAGACGCTATGAAACCCGTTACGGCGGAACAGATGCGGGAGTTGGATCGTCGCACGATCGAGGAGGCCGGGATTCCCGGCCGGATACTCATGCAGCGGGCCGGACGCGGGGTGGCACGGGCGGTGGAACTGTTGGCGCGGTTGCGTGGCGGGATGGAAGAACCGGTGCTTCTGGCGGCCGGAAAGGGGAACAACGGCGGCGATGCGTTTGCCGCCGCACTGTTTTTGAAGCGTAAGGGTTTTGTCTGTGAAGTCTGGCTGGCAGGACGCCGAGCGGATGTGCGCGGTGACGCCGTCGGCTACTTGGAGGAAGTGGAAAAGGCCGGCATACCGCTGAAGGAGCTTCCCGAAGAAGAGGATTGGGTTCAGGCCGAGGAGAGCGAATGGGGGGTGGTGGTGGACGGGCTCCTGGGAACCGGCACGCGGGGGGCACCGCGTGGGAGCGTGGCTGCAGCCATTGCTGCAATAAACCGTGCCGGTGAAAGGGCGCCGGTGGTGGCCATAGATATTCCCTCGGGAGTGGATGCCGACAGTGGTGTGGTTTCCGGGGAAGCGGTGTATGCGGATCTGACCGTTACTATGGCGCTGCCGAAGATAGGTTTGCTGGAGCAGGCGGTGCGGGATTTTGTCGGTTCGGTGCAGGTGGTGGATATCGGGATTCCCGCCAGTTTTATTCAGGAAGCCGGCGTAGACGCCGCGGTGGAGCTTGTCAGTGCACAGGATCTGAGAGCGTGGTTTCCCCGGAGGCGGGCGGTTTCACACAAAGGGGACTACGGTCATGTGTTGCTGCTGGGGGGTGCTCCCGGTTACAGCGGAGCAATATGCATGGCGGCGCGGGCGGCGGTCCGTTCCGGGGCAGGGCTGGTGAGCGTCGTGGTCCCGCGGGGAATTGCGGCGATTGTCGCCGCCGCGGTTCCCGAGGCGATGGTCACCGGGGAAGACGAGACCGAGTCGGGATCACTCTCGGCGGGAATTTGGGAGCGCTGGCGCAACCGTCTGGATCGCTACAGCGCCGTGCTTGCCGGGCCGGGTATGACCAGGCATCAGCAGACCCTGGTCCTGTTGCGAAACTTCTTGAGGGAATGTCCATGCCCGATGGTCTTTGATGCGGATGCGATAAGTGTGTTCGAGGGACAGCCGCACTGGTTTGAACGGGCGCGCGCCCCCTTGATTCTTACGCCTCATCCGGGGGAACTGGCGCGCCTACTGGTAATGAGCGTGGCGGAGATACAGTCCGACCGGCGCAAGTCCGCTGAACATGCCGCTGAAGTCTCGGAAGGGATCGTGGTCTTGAAGGGCTCCGGCACGATAATCAGTGCCCAGGGGCGGCCGTCCCGGGTTAATCTTTCGGGAAATCCCGGGATGGCCACGGGTGGCTGCGGGGATGTCCTGGCCGGCTTGATGGTGGGCCTGTTGGGACAGGGTGTACCGGCATACGAGGCGGCTTCGGCGGCGGTGTTCTTCCACGGTTGGGCCGGGGACTTCGCGGCCTGGAGGAAGTCTCAGAGGGGGATGACTGCTTTGGACCTCGTAGAGGAGTTGCCGGCCGCCTATCGGCTGGTGTCCACCAGATGAAATGGAGCCAGCTGTCGGACTCGAACCGACAACCTGCTGATTACAAATCAGCTGCTCTGCCGATTGAGCTAAGCTGGCTCCCTGCGGAACGTCACTGCCAAGATGTACTCTGTGGACGCGGCCGAATCAAGCCTGCCCTGCAGGGGGGTCATGGATCTGCGGGCAACTGGTATGAAAGCGGCGGAGTAGGGCCGGCACCCTTGGTGTCTTTTCGCGGAGAAGCGGCTGGTGCCGACGAGGCGGGACGCGATGGATTCGAGCCATGGTCGGCTGCTGTCTTGAGGCGGGGAAGGCCCGGTTTGAGGGAGATATGGAGGCTTGAGGACGGTGTGCCGCCCGCCGAACGCGGGGTGCCGTGATATTCATGCCGTAGCAGATCGAGCACGAGTCTTTCGAGAATTTCCGAGGAAGATGTTTCCTCTTCCCTCTGGGCGCTGATGAGTGCGGAGCCGATGATATCCATCACGCGCGGTAAGTACTGCGAATCGGGTGCCAGTAGTGTGGAGAGGCTCACGCCCTGTTCCCGGGCGAATGAATATAGATCGGCTTGGGCGGCGGCGACGACGTGAGCGATGGTCGCGCGGACGGAGGAGCGACGGATTCCCTTAAGGAGATTTTCACTGATCTTATCTTCAGCGACAGCCGGCAGAATTTTTTCCACGACAACGACGAAGCGTCGTTTGTGTGCCAGGACCGTGCCGCGGAAGACATAGGGGCGCTCGACCTCGGCGGCGGTGATCTCCTGTACGGCACCCGGCGCGGCGTAGCAGATGCCGACTTTCTTGGTTCGGAAAGGGGTGTAATTCTTACCGGACATCCGCAGGGTCCTGCCGGAAGGATGTCCAAGGAGCGTATCGTTGAACATTATACCGGTCGACCAGTACTGCTTCGGATGGGTGATCAGGTCGGATGTCTTGATCAGTTTGTAACGGGCGCTGTCTGGGGGCACGGCGGCGGTGTGCCCGGCCATCAGCAGCAGCGCCGTACCGACCGTTGCGAGGTAACGGTAACGGTGGGTGGTGATCCGGATTGACCCTCCTGTATGCATGGGGCAAGTCATTACGCCAAGTGTCACGAAAGGTCAAGAATGAACGGGTATTACGCCTGCTGAGGGTGAGTCGCCCGGACACTCACTTGCGTTTCATGGTGACGTCGTCGGCGAAGAAAGATCCCTTGGCGGAGGGACCGTCGGCGATGAGATGAATCCCCACGACGGCTTGGGTAGTACCGGGTGGAGGGCGGACCTTGCGGATGGAGATTTTTTTCCATTTCAGGCCGGTGAGCGTGGAGGTCCAGTGTGGACTACAGGTGCGCTGGATTTCCTTGTCGTGCGCGTCGTGCCATTCGATACAAAGCACGCCATAGCAGGGGCCGGAGAGACGGTCATGCCGGTTGTTACGGATGTAGAGCGTGAAGGTATAGCGCGCGTCGGGGTCGATTGGGACGCGGGTGATGAGAGCCTCGAATGCGCCCGCCTTGTCCGGGCAGGTGAATTTCACGGCGTGGGTGGCGCTATGGCAGGCGGCGGTGGTGAGGGTGATGTGGCTTCCGATGGGTGTCCAGCCGGAGGGCATATTGCCTTTCGCAGCGACGGCCTCGAAGTCGCCGTTGGTCAAGATGGTGCCGGGTGCAGCGGGGGCGGCGCCGAACAGCCGTGGGCAGGCGCCGATCAGCAAAACGGCAATGAGTGGGCGAGCTTTCACGCGGTTATTTCAATGGGATTGCCGAGATTTTCAGGTCATCGATGTAGAATCTGCCGGCCCCGTTGCTGTTACGGCTGAAGAAGGTGACCACGGCCACGCCGACGGCAGCGCCTTCGGGGGCCGTGTCACCGACCATGAAGCTTTGCCAACGGAGCGGGGACAGCTCGAAGTTCCACGTCGGGCCGTGGGTTCTGCTCAGCTCGGTGCCGGCGGAGTCCTGCCATTCAATACTGACCTGTCCGTATGCATCGCCGGTGATCGGGTCGGTCGCGTCATTGCAGGCGTAGACTGTGAATTCATACCGTATTCCGGGTGTGACGGGAAACTTTTGGGCGATGCCGTGGTAAGCGTCGGTTACCGATTGGGATTTGAAGAACATTGACTGCGTGCCGCTTCTTTTCTTGCGGGTGGTAAGTCCGGCGGTGGAATTGGTGGTGGAAGAGAAATAGAACCATTTTTCCGGAAGGGTACCGGGGCTGTCAGCGGTGACGGTGGGGTTTTCGAAGCCCGGGTTTTCGAGGCGGGGGGTGGTGTCGGGGGCGGCCAAGGCGGTCGTGGCCCAAGCAAGGGCCAGGACGGCGACGGCGATCTGGCTGGTAATGGTATGGCATGTTTTCATTATTCTATTCCTCCTGGCGGACAAGCTCTTGTTACGCAGCGGGGGCTGGGCACAGCTCCTGCAATCGCTCTCAACGTATCACTTCGGCGGCGGTTCGTCAAGGAGCAGAGGAAGCGTGGAATCTTGGGGCGCTGGCTGGACACATTCGGGCCGTTCATTGGCTGGATTGTTGACCAGGCTGGAGACTGGGTAATAGGCGAATTCGTGCAGAGGTTGCCCCTTGAGAAGAGGATCATCCCTGATGGGTGGGCGGGGCCCCTCCTGCAGCCATGCGTCCCACAGGTCGGCCGGAAGTATGAGCGGCATGCGCTGATGAATGCGGCGGACCGGTTCGGCGGCCTTGGTGGTAATGAGGGTACAGCTCAAGAGAGGTGTATTCGTATCGGGGTCGTGCCACCGACTCCAGAGGCCGGCGAAGGCAAAAGCGCGGTTATCGCGGCGATGGAAGTAGAAGGCGAGGCGGCGGCCCTGACGGTGGAGCCATTCATAGAAGCCGTCCGCCGGGAGTAGACAGCGGTGCATGATATAGGCCTGGCGGAACGCCGGCCTCTCGGCGATGCTTTCAGCGCGGGCGTTGATGAGCCGGTTTCCGATAGAGGGTTTGGCGGCCCATGCGGGCACCAGTCCCCAGCGGGCGGTGATGATACGCCTGCGGCCGTCGTTGAGGATTGCAGGGACGGATTGTCCGGGGGCGATATTGTAGCGGGGGGGTTGGGAGACCGTGGGGGTGTATTCGGGAAAACTTTCCCGGAAAGCGGTTTGGGGGTTGGTGAGGGTGTAGCGTCCGCACATGGTCTAGCGCCCGGCCACGATATTTTCGCTCAGGGCCATGGTAACCAGCTCGGAAAGTTCGCGGAAGGAGAATGGCTTCTGGATGAAGTAGGTTTTCTTCCGTTGCATCGCCTTGTGAATGTCAGGGGTGTCCGGTGACAGACCGCTGACGAGAATGACGGGGACTTTGGAACCCTGTTGCCCGAGCCACTCACACAGTTCGAGCCCGTTGAATTCCGGCATGCTGAAATCTACGATGATTACGTCAGGCTGTTCGATTTTGCGCCATCGTTTCTGGAGGTCACGGCCGTCGGCGAATTCGACGACTTCGTGCCCTTCCTCGGAGAGGACTACCCGGCACATTTCGCGGAATGTTACGTCGTCGTCTACTATCCAGATGCGGGCCGGTCGGGGAGGGGCCTGTCCGGTCCTGGTGGGGGGCAGGGGGCCCTGATCGTGAGGCACGACCGGCAGGAGTACTTCGACGCTGGTACCGGCGCCGGGTTGGGAGGAAACGCTGAGGTGTCCTTCAAGGCGGCCGACCAGGCCGAAGACACTGGACAATTTCGTGGTTTCCGGGGGGGTGAGATCAGCAGCGGCGGAGCCCTCCGGCGGGATGCCGGATGAATCGGAGACTTCGATGCGGAGATGTTCCCGCCGTCCTTCGGGCGTGTCCACGAGTATGTTGGTGGTTTCGACTTTGAGATGCCCTCCGCCGGGCATGCTGTCGAAGGCGTTACTGAGAAGGTTGAAGACGATTTGGTGGAGGTCTCCGGGAATGGCCATGACATAATCGTGAGCAGCCGAGAGGTTTTCCCGGACGACGATTCCCGATGGGGACTGGGACGCGAGAAGCGAGAGAACACCGGCAATGGTCTGGTTGACCGGACAGGGGGTTTCTTCGGCGGTCTCACCGCCGGCGAAGGCGAGGAGGTCGTCGGTGAGGCGGCGGCCACGGAGTGCCGCCGCGATTATTTTTTCAAGGGGGGATTCGATTTCGGCGGGCAGGTCTTCGCGGTTGGCCGCATAGCTGGCATAGCCGAGGATCACCGAGAGAAGATTGTTGAAATGATGGGCTATACCCGGCGACAGGGAGCCGAGGGAGCGGGCGCGTTCACTCTGGATGAGCCGGCCGGCGAGCTGGGCTGAGCGCATTTCGCTTTCGATGACTGATCTGAAGAGGTCCGCCAGGCGGCGATACATTGCGATGATAGAGTCGAAAGCAACTTCATCAAGGGGAAGGGTTCCCTTGTCGGCCGATAGAGTTGCGGTGTTTTTTTTACGGCCGGATGTGGCGGTGCGCAGGATGGGGCCGGTGCTGAGGCAGTGGACGATCCGGCCGCCGACGACCACGGGCAGGAAGGTTTCGCTGAAGGCATCCATGAGGACTGCGGTGACTTCTTTTTGCGTATCGCGCAGTTGCCTGAGAGCGTCCAGCCGCCGGGCGGCGAGACGTTCGGCCTGTTCGGGTGAGGAATGCGCAACCCTTTCCAGGGCCGCCGCCGCTTGCGGGAAGCAGGGGCGCAGGTCGCTTCCGGGCGAGGACCCTTCAAGGAGCGGGCGCAGTTTTTCCGGGTCCAGAGCAGCCGCCGGGGGGGCGTCGATCTTGACGCCGTGGAGGAGGGGGCAGAGATCGAGGCAAAGCTTCTCCAATTGCCGGGCGGCGTTCGAGCTGGACGCGGATGAAGTCATTTCTGGGTTATGACTGAGATCGTATCGGCGTCGTCCCAATAGATGCGGTTGTAAAGGGTGGGGCCGTCGGGATTGTTGCCAGCGATGAGTACGAAGCGGACGGAGGCGGTACCCGGCGGGGTCTTGCCGCGCATGGTGTCGCGGATCCATTCACCTCGGGTATCCGCGCGGTGGGGCTCGCCGACGCTTTCGCCGAGTTTGTTATCGGAGGCGTCGAAGAATTCGGTTTTCATGAATGTAGCGCACGAGGGGCCGAGATCGCCGCCTTGGATGAGATAATAGGCGTGCCAGGCGTAGGGGGTATTTTCGTCCCAGGGGATTTGTTGCCAGATTCCATTCCACGAGTTGGACGGCGTGTTGATAACGAGAATCCGGTCCCCCGAATGAGCTTTGGCGGGGTGTCCGTCTTTGCCGGCTGTGACCTGGTAGCACTCGCCGAAGGTGACGCCGTAGTCACCCCACATGTTGCTGTCTTCGCGCAGCCCGAAGTTTTCTTCGAAACTGGAGTTTTTGAGCTTGCCGGCAACGGCGGTGAGGACGACTGCGGCGGTAAACGTAATCGTTGCGATGGCCTGGCCGTATTTCTTCATTTGTATTTCTCCTTTGGTGCTGTCTGCATATCTCGTCGGCTGGTTGGAATATCAGCTATTTCTTCGCCAGCTTGCGCTGCTGGTAGACACGGACTTTGTATTCAATGTATTTGCGGCGGAATGCGGGATCGCAGCGCACGCGGGTGGGCCGATCGAGGGAGGCGATCGGAATTTCCCGGGAGGTGGCGTCTTTCTGCAATATGACGATTACCTCGTTCTTGCGCCCGAGGAAACGCCCGCGATAGACGATACCGCTTTTCAGACGTATGGCGACGGTTTGGTTGTGTGTAAAAGTCGGATATTTTTCATCCAGTTTGGCGGTGACCCATGCGCGGTATTTTTCGAGCTGTTCGCGCTCGGAATCCTGGGTGGCGGGGGAAGGCTGTGAGCCGGCGACGGAATTAGTCGCGAGCTGGGAAGGTGCCGGGGTGGCGGGAGAGACGTTTTCGACCGTGGCGGCGGTAGTGGTTGCGGCCGGCTGGGTTTGGAGGGGTTGCTGCCGAGTCGCCGGCTGCCGTCGGGCGGGCAAAGAGCGCGGCCGGGAGCGACCGGCGGCCGGTGGAGAAGTTTTTTCGCGGGTAACGAACAGGTATACGGCCGTGCCGCTGAGGACGGCGGCCAGAATAGTGCTGGCGGCCATGAGAGCCATACTCGGCCGTGGGCGGGAGGGTATCTGCCGTCCCGTTCTCCAGTCATAACCGCAATTGACGCAGAGAACCGCATCGGCAGGGACTTCGTTGCCGCAGACCGGGCAGCGCTTGGTTTCCGTGGCGGGTGGGGAGCCATCCTTGAAATCGAATCGTGGCGGTGGTGGGGTTGCATCTTCTGGTGGGGGGACGGTGGTCATTGCGCCGCACGAGGGGCAACTTATCTGTGTCAGGGGAGAGTCGTCGGGCACGCTGAATTCGTACCCGCAATGTTCGCATTTAATCTGGCGCATTGTTCCGAGCCCCCTTTCCGGGCCGTTCCACCGTCGCCGAGCGGTGGCGCGTCACGTTGACAAGATTATGGCCAGAAGTGCCCGCAGACAAGCAGAACATGCCGGGCATGACGCTTGAGGAGGTGTGGCGGCGAACCGGCTCCTAACGCAGGCGTTCCCGGAGAATATCGGTCAATTCACCAATACGGACACGAATCTGCTGCATGGTATCGCGGTCGCGAATGGTTACGGTATCGTCCTGGAGGGTCTGAAAATCTATAGTCACGCCGCAGGGGGTGCCGATTTCGTCCTGGCGTCGGTAGCGGCGGCCGATGGCGCCGCCCTGATCCCAGAAGCATGACCAGCGTTCGTGCAGCAGTTCGAAGACCTCGCGTGACTTGGCGACCAGTTCGGGGCGGTTCTTGAGGAGGGGG
>JAOZMZ010000016.1:0-9726 GCA_029934055.1 Kiritimatiellia bacterium | reverse complement strand
TGGAAGACGGCGACCTTGACGGGGGCGATGCGGGGGGAGAAGCGCAGAACGGTACGGACTTCGTAGCCTTCGGGTGCGGGAGATCCCGGTTGGGCGGGGATGATTTCAGGCTGTGTGCCGGCGGGGGCCTGGCGGGGCACCCATTCTTCGCGGTAGGCTTCGCAGAGGAGCGCCAGGGCGATCCGATCCACGCCGGCGGATGGTTCGACCACGTGGGGGAGATAATGTTCTTTGCGTTCGTCGTCGAAGTATTCCATGGACTTGCCGCTGTATTCCTGGTGCCGGCGGAGGTCATAGTCGCCGCGCGCGGCGATGCCTTCCAGTTCCTGGCGGCCGAAGGGGAAGTCGTACATGATATCCACGCAGGCGGAGGCATAGTGAGCGAGTTCCTCCGGCTTGTATTCATAGCGGTGGAGATGTTCCGGGGCGAAGCCGATTGTGGCATACCATGCCAGGCGTTCGTTCACCCAGTAGGAGTGCCACTTTTGATCCGTGCCGGGCTGGATGAAATATTCCAGTTCCATTTGTTCGAATTCGCGGGAACGGAAAGTGTAGTTGCGGGGGTTGATTTCGTTCCGGAAGGCTTTTCCGATTTGGGCGATGCCGAAGGGTATTTTCAGGCGGGAGACGGCGAGGATGTTGGAAAACTGGACGAAGATTCCCTGGGCGGTCTCGGGACGCAGGTAGGCGACGGACGAGTCGTCTTCCACGGGACCGATGAATGTCTTGAACATCAGGTTGAAAGCACGCGGCTGGGTAAGATCATGCGATCCGCACACCGGGCAGCGGGCGTCTTCGGGCAGGGTGAGTTTCTTTTCGGCGTTGCTGCCGGGTTCCATGACGATACCGAGTTCTTCGAGGAGCTGATCGGCGCGAAAGCGGCGTTTGCAGGCTCGGCAGTCGACCATGGGGTCGGTGAACCCTTCCACGTGGCCGGAGGCCTGCCAGACGCGGGGATGCATGATTATGGCGGCATCGAGGCCGACGACGTCTTCGCGGTTACGCACCACCGCCTGCCACCAGGCATCGCGGATATTGCGCTTGAGTTCGACGCCCATGGGGCCGTAGTCCCAGAAGCCGTTAATGCCTCCATAGATTTCCGAACTTTGGAAGATGAACCCCCGTCGCTTGCAGAGCGACGCCAGGGCGTCGAGCCGGACGTTGTTGTGATCGTCAGTGGTCATCGGCGCCGAATCCTTATGGAGATACGACTCCGGGTCAAGCCAATATCCGGCAGGGCGCTTGGATGTACGCATTGTGAGGGGCGGCGGGGCTTGATGGCGCTGGAAAAGTTGAGTGGTTGAAGTTAACAAGATTCGTGCTTCGATGTATGCTGGCGGCTGACGGAATAGAGATGTCCGTGTAGTATTGCCGCAGGAGCAGTTATGATGGAAGAGACGGGACACGTGGAGGAGCTGCTTTCGGCGGTTGATTTTCCGGTGGTACTGGTTTCCGACGTGGGGAGGGTCATTTTCAGCAACGCGGCGGCGGGCCGAATCCTGGCTCCCGGCAAGGGGATCGAGGTGGGGGCGGCAGCGGAGAAGGTTCTCGGAATCGAGCCGGGGGCGCTGGAACGCCTGGCTGAGCGGGCGGGGCGGACGGACGAATGGCTGGCTGTTCCGGTGCGGAAGGCCGGCTTGAGCGAACGTTTCCGCGTGCGCGCACGCCGGGTCAATTGGGAAGGGCGGCGGGCGTTGGTGGTGGTGCTGGACCGAGTGGACCGCTGGCACCAGCATTGCACGGATGCGCTGGCGGGATTGCCGGTGATGTTTTTTGAGACGGACGCCGAGGGGCGGTTGGTGGACGGGCTCCAACAGGTCGGGGCGGCGTTGGGCATGGATGCGGCGGCGATTGAGAGGGCGGGACTACGCGACCTTGTGCATGAAGACGACCGCGTGCGTTTTGATGAGGTGTGGCGGCGGCTGGCCGCCGGGGAGTCGGTGCGCGGGCAGGAGATAATTCTGGAGGACGGGCGCAAGCGTCGTCGTTTTTTCTGGTTTTCCCTGTTTCCGCTGCGTGACAACTCCGGCGGATTGATCGGGGTACGGGGACTGGCGGGTGACATGGCGGTCCAGAAGGGGCTGGCCTACGCCTTGGAGGCCGCCGAGGAGCGTTTCAATGTTCTCTTCCGGGAGTCATCCGACCCGATCCTTATCCTCGCGATGGACGGCGACATTCTTTCGGTGAATCCGGCGTTCGAGAGGTTGGCGGGGATCCGCTCCGACGAGTTGTTCTGTGGGGAGAAGGGCTGGAAGGATTTCGTGTGGGGTGAGGATCTCGAGCGGGTGATGGGGGCCCTGCAGGCATGTGCCGCTGCGGGTGGCGGGGAAAAACCGGTCGAATACCGCATGAAGTCCGCTTCGGGGGGGCTGTTGTGGCTGGAGCAGTCCCACAGCATTCTTCACGACGAGCACGGCAACGCCCGCGGGATAATGGCGGTGGCGCGGGACGTCACGCGGCGGAAGGAGCGCGAACTTCTCCTGCGGGCGGACGCGCAGCGGATGGAACAGCGGCATGCCCGCGTGCAGGAATTGATCGGGAGGTTGACCTCGTTTTTCAGGCGTACGAGTGATTTGCCCGAGGAACTCGGTGAATATCTGGCGGGGGTCTGCGATCTGCTTTTCGAGATGTACCGTCCGCTGATGGTGTGCATCGCCGTTCCCGGAATGAGTCGTTCGTACTATCAGGCCGGAGTTCACCTTGCGCGGGAGCAGCTCGAAAGCGGCGGCAGTCCGAAGCTGTGCACGCTGGCGGCGCGGCTTGTGAAGGACGGGTCGTTGTATTTCAGCGCGCAGGACGGAGACGGAGCGGGCGAATTCGCCCATGATCCGGCCGTGGAGGCGTTGGGGATACGGACCGTTTTGGCGGCTCCGCTGCGGGACGGCACCGGACTCGTGCGCGGGGCGCTGGCGCTTTTCGATACGCGGCGCCGTGAGTTTGATCACTTGGAAGTAGAGTTGCTTACGATAGCGGCCCTGCAGGTGGCAGCCCGCTTGAGGGCCGCGGAGCAGGAAGATATCCGCCGTGAGCTCGAGGAGCACTTGCGGCAGGCGCAAAAGATGGAGGCGGTGGGGTTGCTGGCCGGGGGTATTGCCCATGACTTCAACAACATTCTCAGTGGCATTCTGGGGTTCGCTTCTTTCCTGCGGTCCAAGTCGGATCCGGCCTCGGACGAGCATCGTTATCTCGGATTGATCGAGCAATCGGCGACGCAGGCTTCCGAGTTGACGCGGCGGCTGCTTTCGTTTTCGCGGAGGACGCATTTCGTCAAGCAGTCGGTGTCGTTGAACGAAGTCGTCGGCGAGGTCACCGATATTCTCCGGCATTCGGTGTCGAAGGGTATTACGATCGAACTTGATTTGGACGACGACCTGCCTCCGGTGCTTGGTGATCCGGCCCAGTTGAACCAGGTGGTGATGAATTTGTGCATCAACGCGGTTGAGGCCATGATGCCGGAGGGTGGTACGTTGCGGGTTGTGACCGAGGCCCGTGAGCTCAACGAGCGCGAGCAGAATATTCTCGGCGGGGCGAGAAGCGGTGAGTTCGTCTGCCTGACGGTGGCGGATACGGGCAAGGGGATGGACCCGGAGGTGCAGTCTCATATTTTTGATCCATTCTTCACGACCAAGTCCGGCAGCGGGGGAACGGGCCTGGGGCTTTCGATCGTCTACGGGATCGTGAACAATCACGGCGGCGACATCACTGTCACCAGCCGGGAGGGCGAGGGGACAGAAATCCGCGTGTTTCTCCCGGTACATCTCGAGGCGGTGGCGGCGGAACGCGGCGAGAAAGGCGGACGGGTGCGCGGCAGCGAGACGATTCTGGTGGTGGACGACGAGGCCATTGTGCGGCAGATGGTGGGGGAGATTCTTCAGGCGCACGGTTACTGCGTGTTGCGGGCGGCATCCGGGAGTGAGGCGCTGGAGATCGTAAGGAAGGAGCAGGGGAACGTTGACCTGGTTCTGCTCGACATGGTCATGCCGGAACATGACGGGCAGGCGACCTTTGATGATTTGCAGCAGGAGCGCCCCGGTCTGGCGGTCTTGCTGACGACGGGATATGCCCAGGGCGAGGAGTGCAACCGGCTGATCGAAAAGGGGGCTTTGGGCCTGGTACGCAAGCCGTACCGGAGCTATGAATTGTTGCGGGCCGTGCGCGACGCCCTGGATACCGGTGCGGGGGAGGCGAAGAGTAGTTGATAATTGGCGCGATAACGGATAATAGTACGTGGTCAGGGTTTGCAGCGGGTGTAGCTCAATGGTAGAGCCCCAGCCTTCCAAGCTGGTTGTGTGGGTTCGATTCCCATCACCCGCTCCAGAAGGCGGGATGGTCGGGCGGTAAAGGAGATCGTTGGTCATGTCTGCGATGATTTGGGTGATTGATGACGAGGAGAGTGTGCGCGATGTGGTCGGGGCCATGTTGCGCGAACTCGGCTACGAGGTGCGGCTTTTCGCCGACGGAGAGGAAGCCATAAAGGCTTACCGGGAGAAACCGGCGGACATAGTGATCACCGACGTGCGTATGCCGGGGATGAGCGGACTCGAGGTCACCCGCAGGATAATCGAGATCGACCCGGACGGCGTGGTCATGATTTTGACGGGTTTTCCCTCTATTGCCGACGCGGTCGAGGCGATCAAGAGCGGGGCGGTGGATTTCCTCTCCAAACCCTGCCGTATCGAGGAGATGCGTGTTCGTATCGAGCGGGCATTGGAAAGTCGTGAGATGCAGTCGCGCCTACACCGCACACGGTTGCTGGCATGGATCCTGATAGCCACGCTTCCAATCTGGTTTATTCTGGGAGTTCTTCTGGCGCGCCTGTTGCAGTCATGACGCCGCGCGAGGATACGCGCTGAGAGGTCCGGGCCACGATGCGTCGCGGGAAGATTGCGGCGGTGACGGGCCGGGAGGTGGAAGATGAAGGCCGGCGTTGGGTGCAGTTACGACAAGGATGCTGTCAAGGCCGCATCCGGTGCGGCGGCAGCGGCGGTGGGGCAGTCCGGCGAGCCGGTTCTGACGATACTTTTTACGACCGATTCATACGACCAGGAATCCGTACTGGCGGAGGTGCGGCGCGTGACCGGCGGCGGACACCTGGTGGGATTTTGTTGCGGCGGGGTGATTCACGGGGAGCATATTTGCACGCAGGGGGTGGGTGTCTGCACCTTGGCGGGGGATGACTTGCAGGCTGCGGTGGTCCTGCAGGAGGACATCAGCCGAGACCCGCTTGAGGCCGGGCGTTCGGCGGGCCGGGGACTTCTGGCGGGGGCGGGGGCGAGCGACGGGCAGGTGTTTCTTTTCCCGGACGGCTTTTGCGCGAATATTTCAGAGACCCTTCAGGGCGTTTACGAAGTGATGGGGGCCGGCTTCGGGTACATCGGCGGCGGCGCCGGGGACAACCTGCGCTTTTTCCGTACCTATCAGTTCGCCGATGATCGTCTGGGGAGTGACAGCATGGCGGCGGCGCTGATAAGGGGGTTGTCGGCGGGCTCCGCCGTGGGGCATGGGTGGCGGCCGACCGGGGAGCCTTTCATTATCGGCCATACGGAGGGCAAGCGCGTGCTGGAGATCAACGGGCGGCCGGCGTTCGATGCCTACCGTGAGCGCCTGGGGGACATTTCGCCGGAGGAATTCGCGCGGGTGGGGATGAAGAATCCGCTGGGGTTTCCGGATATCCGGGGAAACTATACGATCCGGGACCCCCTGTCGGTCGGCAGGGACGGCAGCATCAATTTCGTGACCGAGATCCCCGCGGATGCGGTCGGATATCTCATGGAGGGCCGCACGGATGCGTTGATTGCGGCCGCCGGCAGGATCGCCGTCTCGGCGGCGGCCGAGGTACATAAACCGCAGGTGGTGATACTGTTCGACTGTATCTCGCGCTATCTGCTTATGGGTGATCAGTTCGGGCGTGAGATCGCGACCATCAGGGCGGCGGTGGGCACCGACGTTCCCTTGTTGGGTGCCCTGACCTTCGGCGAGGTGGGCAGTTATTCAGGTTCACCGCTTTTTCAGAACAAGACGGTTTCGGTGCTCGTTGCCGGGTCGGGAAAAGGCGGCGATGAGCGACGCTGATTCAGAATCCAGGTACGCCTTGCAAGCGGCGGAACTCTCCGCGCTCTACGAGGTGGCTTCCTTTCACTTCGCGGAGAGCGAGGAGAGCCTTTTCCGCGAGGCGGTCCACAGGGCCTATCGGCTTTTTCCGGTCAATGCCATGGCGATAGTGCGGCCGGGACCCGAGCGCGAGGTGGTCATATCGATCGGGATCCGTCCCGGGACGGACGTTTTCAGCGAGTTGACGAAGGAGGCCCCCAACCGGTTCATTTTCTCAATGTGCCGGCAGGACCGCCGGGTGGTTTTGCTGATGGAGCAGAGCACGCCTCTCAGTGCCCGTGAGCGGCGAATGTATACCGTGTTTGCGCGGCGCCTGGAGGATGCCCTGGTGACCACGCGCAACATCGTCCAACGCCGGCGCGTTGAGGAGGAACTCCGCCGTCACCGGCAGAACCTGGAAAGGGTCGTCCATGAGCGCACGGAGGAACTCGAACACAGCAACCGCCGCCTGCGGGAGGAGATGGATGAACGCATGCGCGCCGAGGAGGCCCGTCGCGAGATGGAACGCCGGGTGGCCGAGGCGCGCGAGCGCGAGTTGATGGAAAGGACCGGGCGCCTGGCGGCGATGGGACTGCTGGCGGCCGGTATCGCCCACGAGGTGAACAATCCTCTCCAGGGCATGCTCAGTCACCTGAGCGCCGTCAAGCGGGCGCTGCCGGCGGACTTTCCGCGGGCGCGCAGCCTGGAGATGGTGGAGACCGGGATGCAGACGATTTCCTCGCTGATCCGAAGGCTGTTGGCGTTCAGTTCCGAGCGGGATGTGCGCTGGGAGCCGACTGAATGCGGGGAGGCGCTTGATTTCGTGGTAGAGTTGCTTGAACCGGAATTCCGCAAGGGGAATATCGTGATCACCTCTCCGCGGGACGTGCCGCGCTTGAATCTGGCGATACCGCAGCGCGACCTGGTGCAGGTCCTCCTGAACATATTCATCAACGCCCGCGACGCCATGCCGCGTGGGGGACGCTTGAGTGTCGGGGTGGCGGTCGAAGGTTCCGATTGCCGGATCGTCGTGCGGGATACGGGCCAGGGGATCCCGCAACGTATTCTCGGTCAGATTTTCACCCCGTTCTTTACTACCAAGGGGCGGCGTGGGACGGGGTTGGGATTGAGCGTGGCCGAAGCGATCGTGCGCCGCAACGGTGGGCGGATTGAAGTCGAGAGCCAACCCGGCAAGGGATCGGCGTTCCACGTCGTGATTCCGCTGGCAGGAAAGGTGGGAGAACGTGAAAGAGCACATACTGGTGGTTGACGATGAAGAGATAGTGCGGACCGGACTGGCCGAGAATCTCCAGCAGGGAGGGTTCCGCGTCACACCCGCGGCCGACGCCCGCGAGGCGCTGCGGATATTGGGCAGTACGGGGGTAGACCTGGTGCTTTGCGACCTGGTGCTGGAGGGAATGGATGGGATGGAACTGTTACGGGCGGTGCGCTCGCGCTATCCCGATTTGCCTTTCATCATGATCACCGGCTACGGTTCCATGGACAGCGCCATAGAAGCACTGCGTCTGGGGGCCAGCGATTACGTACAGAAGCCGGTGCGTTCGGAAGAGATAGCGCACCGCGTGCGCGCGGTACTCGATACCGTCAATCTGCGACGCAACATCGTCTTCGAGCGGCGGCGTGCCGAGGAGCGGCGCCGTGAGCTTTACGACCGGCTCGTGCGCGCGGAACGGATGGTGTCGTTGGGGGCTCTCGCCGACGGCATGGCCTATGAACTCAACAATATTCTCGGTCCGGTGGTAAGTTACCCGGAACTGTTACTGGAGAATCTGCCGCCTGAGAGTCCCTTGCGGCGTTATATCGTCGAGATCCGGGAGGCGGGCCGGCGGGCGGCGCGGATAGTGCACGACCTGCAGGTCATCGGCCGGGGCGGGGAAAACCCGGCGGACCCGACGAACATCAATGATGTCGTCAACGACTACCTTGAGAGCGAAGAGTTCCGGCAGGTGCAACAGGAACACCCACAGGTAGTGATAGAGGTTGATCTTGCTGGAGAACTGCCTGATATCGCCGGTTCGGCACCGTCGTTGCAGCGGGTTATCGGTAACCTCGTGGTCAACGCCGTTGAAAGCATCGAGGGAGGAGGCCGGGTGCGGATTGTCACCGAGGCGCGCCATATCGAACAGCCGATCGGTTACTACGAACGCGGTGTGGCGGGCAATTATGTCGTCCTGAGCGTGGAGGACACCGGCCGCGGCATGGGGCGCGAGGAGATGGAAAAGGTTTTCGAGCCGTTCTATTCCCGCAAGCGGCATGGAGGCGGCTGGTCGAGCGGACTGGGCCTGACGCTGGTTTACCGCGTGGTCAAGGACCATAACGGGTATATTGATGTCAGCAGCCGGGAGGGGGAGGGCAGCCGTTTCCTTATCTACTTCCCGGTCTTGCACGGCGCCGGCGAACGGCGCGACCGCGGGATGATGGACTACAGCGGTAACGAGTTGATCATGGTGGTAGACGACTACGAAGAGCAGCGCAAGGTGGCGGCGGCATTGCTCGAGAGCCTGGGATACGAGGTGGTGACGGCCAATAACGGGCACGTTGCCGTCAAAGAGTTTGAAGAGCGCCGGGCAAGCGGACGGCCCTTGCCGGATCTGGTTGTACTGGACATGGTGCTGGCGGATGATTTCGACGGCTTGGAGACGTTCAAGCGGATTCTGGAGGTGCGTCCGCGGCAAAAGGCGGTGATCGTGAGTGGATTCGCGGAGACCGCGCGGATTGTTCAGGCGCGACGTCTCGGCGCCGGCCGCTACGTGCAGAAACCCTATTCGCTGGAATCGTTGGGCAAGGCAGTGCGTGAAGAGTTGGATGAAGAGCGCTGACCGGCGGGGGAAGGCGCGACGGGCCGCCACCTTGTTTTGTCAAGACGGCGGCCCGCTGCAGAGGGCTACAGGCATTATTTCTTGGCTTTCTTGCCGGACGCCTTCAAGGCGGCGTTGATTTCTTTTTCCGCCTCGAGCCAATACTGTTTGGGATCGCCCGCAAACCCGTTCTTCTCCGCCTTCAGGTAAGCGGCGGTTTGGATCATGGTGTACCGCTCTTCCGCGGAGACCTTTTTATTGGTCGTCCTGCGCGTGGTGGTGCGCTTGCGGGTAACGGTTTTTGCGGTCTTTTTTGCAGCCGCCGACTTCTTGCGTGCGGCGGCGCTGACTTTCGACGCGCTGGGCGTCTTTTTCCGAGTTGTCTTAGCCATTTCCAGTTCTCCTCGATTGCTGTGGCATGCTGTTTTCGACACCCTGTCCCAGATTTCCCGACCGCGACTGTCATTGACCGACACCCCGACGAAAGGGTCCGGAAAATACCGTGTGAGGCGGGAAATCGCCATTGAGTGTACGATCTGGCCCGAGGTAATCAAGTCGTTGCTTGGACTTTTTTTTACAGCGCCGCTTGGGCGTGTTCCGATGACCATTTTTCCCCTGTCAGGGCGGGATATGGCTGGAAAGGGTGCGCCTCGTCTGATAGTGTGCGGGGTCGGTGCAAGGTTTCTTGCGGCAGGAGCTAAGCGCTTCGCGGGCAGGATGTTATGCTGTTACTGAATTAACTGGAGGATATGGAAGGTGGGAGGCGTGACAATTGAGCAATCGCTGAACGCGGTTATTCGCGAAGCTTTCCGCGGAT
>JAOZMZ010000002.1 GCA_029934055.1 Kiritimatiellia bacterium | reverse complement strand
GCGCGGATTGAAACGGGATCAAGGACCAGGGCGATTATACCGGACAGTGTCGCCCCCCGCACGGGGGGCGCGGGTTGAAACCGAATCGTCATCGTGGGCGGGACGCGTGTGGGGGTGCGTCGGCCGGGTTCGTCATCCATAAGAAAGATGGAACCATCCAAACAGAAGATGCTTATGGTAAGGACCCGTATCCGCCTGAGGGCTAAAGGAATTCTGAAATGACCTTCCGCTTTTGGAGACGAATCAGGATTGCACCAGGCGTGACCCTGAACCTGAGTAAGTGGGGCTGGGCGATTCAGGGATGAGGGATGAGCGTTGAGGGATGAGCGTTGAGGGATGAGCGTTGAGGGATGAGCGTTGAGGGAGGAAGGACATGGGGGAGTCCGATCGTTTCGAAGATTTGATTGAATGACAGAAGGCCCGCGAGCCGCCCGGAGCGATTGCGGGGGCCAACAGGGGCGCTGTCCGCCGCGGCGTTTTGGCGCTTTGGAGGACCAGTCTGTATTGACATCATAATGATGTAGGTGTATTTTTTACATCATGATCCGAACGCAGGTACAATTTCCGGATGAACTCTACCAGCGCCTGAAACGGCTGGCGAAGGAGCGGGAGCTGTCTCTGGCTGAAGTGTTGCGGAGGGGAGCGGAGTACATGCTCAATGTCTATCCTCCGGTCGGGGAAACAGCCGAGGCCTGGCGATTGCCCGAAGCAAGGGACCTGGGAGGGCATGACCCCTGCGCGGATCCTGACTGGCGGGAAAAACTGCACATGGCGCCCGTGAAAACGTTACGTGTGGCCGAAAAAAAGAGTAAATGGCCGGACCGGAAAAGACGAACGTGATCTCCTGTGACACCAACATCCTTTATCTGGCCGTGGACAGGCAGTCGCCGCGCGAGGCCGCCGCACGGGCATTCCTGAATGAACACGCCGATAATCAAGACTTCTGTCTTTGCGAACAGGCCCTGATGGAATTGTATGTACTGCTTCGTAATCCGGCCATATCGAAACCGTCTTTGTCGCCGAAGGAAGCCGTCGAGATCGTGCATCGTCTGCGCAGCAATCCGGCTTGGCGCATCGTGGATGTGCCGGGAAAAAGAGAGATCATGGATGACCTTTGGGGACGTGCCGCCGCGCGCGGGTTTGCCGGACGGCGTATTTTCGATTTGAGAATGGCGCTGACCCTTCGCCACCACGGGGTAACCCAATTTGCGACAAGGAACACAAAGGACTTCCAGGGCTTGGGGTTCAGAAAGGTTTGGGATCCGACAGCATAAGAAATGAAATACAATCTCCGGTGTTTGCCGATTGCCGGAGTCATGATTATTCGCCCCGCTGGGGCTACGTCGGGCAGGCGGGGGAATTGTGAGGCCGCGGTGGCGGGGTCAGAAACGGGGATGCAATTCGTCAGGCGCGGACGCCGGGGGACGTCAGGGGACTGCCTTGTCCGGGGGGGCGGCGATATGATATGTTGTCGGGAAGTGAGAGAGGAGGATGCGAGGCAGCAGAGTGGAAGAGAAGACAGGGGGACAGAGTGAAAATTGTATTGACCGAAGCACCGAAACGTCCAAGACGTAAAATCGAGAGCCCCACCGAGGCAGCTGCACTCTTCGCCCCGATTCGGGACGACGATACGGAGGTCCTCGGCGTGGCCTACCTGACCCTCAATCAGCGCGTGCTGGCTACGGAGATTATAGGAATAGGTGGCCAGGCGGGCGTCCCAATCGATCCTCGTACAATTTTCCGCACCGCACTTCTGCGCAAGGCGGACATGATCATCCTCGCTCACAATCATCCCGCCGGAAACATAAATCCCAGTGAAAGCGACATCGAATGGGCGAAACGAATACTCTATGTCGGCAAAATCCTGGGTATTGAATTGCTGGATTTTCTCATCCTCGTCCCGCGACGGAAGCGCCCGTTCTCGTTCATGAAGAAAGGATTGTTGGATTTTTGAAGACCAAGTATCCGCCAACGTGGGGTAAATGCCATGTCTGTGGCAAACCTTACAGGCTCGTTGATATCATTGACGGCGGATACCGTTGTGACTGCCGGGGAATGATCTATCCATTCCTGCCGTCACTCGAGGGGTATATCCCGAAGGAGCGGTCGGCGCAGGAGATGGGATGCGGCCTCCGGGCGGGGAAACGTGTCGAAGAATGAGGGATGGACTCCTGACCGGTGGGACTCAGGGAGGAGGCGCAAGATGGGTGAGTCGGAGGTGCTTGAGGAATACAGGGAGCATTATTACAGGCGGTGGGGAGTGGATGGTGTAAAGGCATGGCGGGTGCCTGGAGGGGGTGCGGGCGGCCGGCGGTGGGGCGGGCCGGGGGAGGAAGGCGGAGCGGACTGGAGCAAGAAGAAGAAACTTGTGATTTCCTATGCCGAGGTGCTCGCGGCTGCGCAGGCGTCACTAAATTTGGCGGTGGGACTCGGGGCCGCGGAAGTAGTTGGAGTGGGAAGGAACTGGATGCGGCTGAAATTCGACGGGCGGGAGGATCTCGAAAAGGCGCGGGAGAAGATCGAGGTAGCGGTAAAAAAGTGGCAGGGCGGGAAGTACAGGGTGGAAGAGGGCGGAATCATCTACCTGTGGCTGAAAGATCTTGCTGGAGACGAGGAGGCCGGTTGAGGGGGCGGGCGGCTCAGAGGAGTTCGGTCCGGAGGTGGACGAGGACGTAACGGGGATCGGAGTGGAGGAGGGAGGAAAGGGAGGAGAGCCGTTTCTGAACGGTCTTGTGGTCGGCGGCGACAGTGACAAAGGCCAGCTCGGCGGATTTCCAGGCATCGTGGGCGCCGGTTTCGGCGACACTGACGTTCATGCGGTTCTTGATGCGGTCCTTGAGGCTCCGGAGAACGGCCCGCTTGTCCTTGAGGGAACGGGCTTCCGGAATACTGAGGCTAGCCTGAAGAATTCCAACGACCATCAGCAGGGCTCTCAATAACAGCGACCGGTACGGGATGATGGTAGCAGGCCCGCGGGCAAGCGGCAAGATTCTGAGGGGGCGGGGCTTGATCCCGGCGGACGGAAAGGGGGACGCAGCCCGGACACACAGGGGAAAGATCGGCGTTGTCGGCGGATGAGAGGGGGGATAAACTGCGGGGGATGGAGTTCTGACGCCCGCCGGGCGTCCATGAGCAGGAGGGGACAGGAGAAAAAACGGCGATGAGGGCAATGAGTTTTGTGGTGGGCCTGGTGATGGCAGCGTCTTTTGGCGGGGCGGCCGCGGCGGCCGGCGCGGGGACGGCGCGGGAAGACGCGGAGATGATGCCGGAAGACGAGTTTTCGTGGGTGACCTATACCTACGAGGACCGGGTCGGCCTCGATCTCGAAACGGGCGGCAGTGGGGAGGTGACGTTGCAGGAGGTGGATCTGCTGGTCTTGCCGATCTACATGCGCAAGCCGGGGTGGGAGGCATCGGTCGGTTTCGGATTCCGGTGGAACGGGTTGGATTTTTCGGATACGGACGTAGAGGATATGGACCTCTACACGGTTACGCTTCCGCTGGACGTGGTGCACACGGTGGAACGCTGGACACTGTGGGCGGAGCTGAGCCCGGGACTGCACAGCGATTTCGAACATCTTACGGGTGACGACTACCGGACGGCGGGGATGGGCCTGGCGATGTACGCGATACGGACGAACGTGCAGGTTGGGCTGGGGCTGGCGTACGACAGCTATTTCGGTGAGGACAATTTTTATCCGCTGGGCGGGGTGGACTGGCGGCCGAAAGACGATTTGCGGTTGAATCTGGTTTTCCCGCGGCCGCGGATCACGTGGGCGCCGGTGCACGGGGTGCTGGTCTTCGCCGACACGCAGCCGGCGGGAGACGTCTGGAACGTACGTGACGCCGACAGCGGGGGGGAATACGACCTGAAGATCGAGGGATTGCGGTCGGCGGTGGGGGTGGAGTACCTGGTGGCGCCGCACACATGGCTGCAGGTGGCGGCAGGGGCGGCGTATGACCGGCACTACGAGGTGCGGCGCAACGGGAACAAGGTGGTGGACTCCGACGCGGACGATACATGGTTCGTCCGCGCCGGGCTGATGCTGAGGTGAAGGGTGTTGCCGGCTGCGGGGAGGCGGCGCATCAAATCGTCATCTGGGCGCGCAGACCGAAGCTCCAGACGTCATCTGCGGCGGCGTCGCCGTCGGGGTTATGTATCCACTGGAGGTCCGGAGAGATACTGAGGTTGTCGTTGATACGGAGCTTGTAATAGGTCTCGATGTGCTGTTCGCGGGCGGGATCGAGGCCCGCGGCGCGCTGGGCGTCTTCCCAGTCGTCGCTCATGAGGAGAATCCCGCCGGCGAGCCCGAAGGCATCGTCGGGCCGGTTCCACGGGTTGCCGGCAAGCTCGAATCCGGTGCTGATGGCGTGCTCGACGGCGGCGACGCCGGCGCGCTGACGGCCGTAGCGCAGAAAGATGCCGAGGGAGGGGGAGAGGGGCTGATCCAGGGAGAGGCCGAAACCGTAGTTGTCCGTTTTGCTTTCGGGGTCGGAGAATTTTTCGTGATCGGCGCCGTTGAACCATGCGTAGATGCGGTAGGTGCCGGCGCGGCCGTGCGGATGGGGGTTGAGGTCGGCCTGGGCAATGGCGAAGAGGTTGTCGAAGACGTTGTTCATGTCGGCGTCGGCATCGGCGATGCCGAAATTGAGGTCGAGCAGCTCGGCGGGTGAGATGCGGAAGAGGAATGCCGGTCCGTTGTCGGGAAGGTCCAGGGCGAGGTTGTTGATGAAGGCGGGGGAAAGGAACTGGCTGCGCTCGTCGTTGGCGTATTGGTTGGCGTCGAAGGCGATGGCTTCTTCCGGGCCGTTGTCGCCGGGGCCGCCGAGACAGATCTTGCCGGCTTCCACGACCAGGCGTCCGTCGAACCAGGACTGGGCATACCAGAACTCGGTGAAGGCGACGCTGCTGTCGTCGGCGTCGCCGTTGAATCCTGAAAACGAGGAGATATCCTCGTCAATTCCGGCGCCGTTGCCGGCTTCGATGTGGGCATATATCGAAGCGGCGGGGATGGGGGAGGCGAGAAACTCCAGCTCGTAGGAAGCCGAGGCGTCGGTGACGTCGCTGGTCGTCCCGGAGCTTCCCTGGAGGACGAAAGTGGCCCCGAGGGAGGCGGAAATATCCTTTGCCAGGAGGAGCGGCCCCTGGGCGCCGGGGAGCGGGTTGCGCTCGGCGGCGAGTTGTTTCTCCAACGAATGCAGGCGGTTCTCCAGGGATTTGAACTCCGCGCGGGAAACCGGGTTGGTCTGCGCGGTCGTGATGAGCGCGGGAACGAGGCAGAAGAGGGCGATGATGGTCATGGTTTTGTGCATGGTTTGCTCCTTTCTTGTGATGTGCGTATGGACTGTACGCCTCCCGGCGCGTCGGCGGGGGAGGCGTGCGAAGGAAAAGGGTCCGGCGGTGCTTCCCGGAGGCGGCCGGCATGGAGGCGCAGAGTGCGCCTGGTAAGCCGTGCGAGGAAGTCCGTATCGTGGGCGATTATGACCAGGGTTTGGGGGAGGGTGAGGATGATTTCCTCCACGCGGCGGGCGGCGGTTTCGTCGAGCCCGGCCATGGGTTCGTCGAGGAGGATGACTTCCGGTTCCATGGCCAGGACGCCGGCCAGGGCGACCAGGCGTTTTTCGCCTTCGGAGAGGCGGAAGGTGATGCGGTCTTCAAAGTCATCGAGGCCGAGGGTTCCGAGGACGGCGCGGGCGCGCCGGACGGCGGCGTGACGGTCGAGGCCGAGATTGAGAGGGCCGAAGGCGACGTCTTCGATGACGGTCGGGCAGAAGAGCTGATCATCAACGTCCTGGAAGAGCAGCCCGGTACGGCGGCGCACTTCGTGGAAGTCTTTTTCTTCGCGCCGGGTGCGGCCGAAGGCCACCAGGGTGCCGGAGGACGGCTTGAGGAGTCCGGTCATGATATGCAGGAGGGTGCTCTTGCCGCATCCGTTGGGGCCGGTGAGGGCGACGCGTTCGCCGCGGCGCAGGGTGAAGTCGAGTCCGCGGAGGACCGGACGGGTGTCGTCGTAGGCGAAATCGATCCGGCGGAGTTCGAAGAGGACGTTGCTCATGGGAGGACCCCTCCGAGCATGATTATGCCGGCGAAGGCGGTCGAGACGGCGAAAGCGATATCGGCCGGCCGCAGGGGTGGAGCCTCGAGGGCGGGGAGGCGACCATCGAAGCCCCGGCTTTTCATGGCGCGCAGGATGCGTTCGGCACGTTCGAAACTACGGACCATGAACATGCCCAGCAGGTAGCCGTAGGAGCGGTAGGTGTGCAGGTCGGCGCGGGGGCGGAACGAGCGGCTTTTCATGGCGCGCGCGAGGCGGTCGAATTCGTGGTGGTGAAGGACTTCGATGTAACGGATGGTAATGATGAAGAGTCCCACGAGGCGCGCGGGCAGGTGCAGGCGCGAGAGGGCGTGGGCGATATCGGTGACTTCCATGGTTCCGAGCAGCGCGATCATCATGAGCATGAGGGCGTTGCCGCGGGCTGCCAAAAGCAGCGCCCTTTGCAGGCCCTCGGCGGTGAGGACCGCCGGGCCGATGTTGAGGAGGGGGCGGCCGGGCACGGTCCAGGGGAGGGTGAGGAGGACCAGCAACATGAAGATGTTAAGGGGGACGAGGCGGCGGATGACGCGGTGCGGTGGAATTCGGGCGGCGGCGACGAGTGCCAGGCCGGCGGCGAGGGCGAAGCCGACCGCCGGGGGATTGCGGACGACGGCGGTACATGCGGCCAGCCAGAGGGCGGTGAGGAAGCGCACCCGCGGATCGATGCGGGAAACGGCGCTGTTGGAACCTATGGCGGCGAGACAGGTCATGGGCGGAGATCCTTTTTTCCGGTTTCAGGGCGCGGTGGTTGACGGCGGCGGGCGAGCAGGAAGCAGATCGTTCCCCAGATGCCGAGAATGTAGCCGACGCCGCCGAGGATGTCGTGCAGGTAGAGGTGATCGCGCAGGGCCTGGATTTGGGCGGCGAGTTCGCTGTCGGGTGCGGGAGGCGGGGACGAGGCGTGCGGGGCTGGTGAGTCGGCAGGCGGGGCAGCGTCGCCGGGCGTGGCGGCCGCAAGGGCGAGATGAAAGACGGCGCGGTGGCCGTCCACGGTCTCCGCGGTGAGGGTGCAGGCGGGGAGCCGGGGGGCGGGGAGGCGGAAAGCGCCGTTGGTATCGGTGGAGGCGGTGGCGAGAACATGTCCGGAAGAGTCGGAGAGCGTGACCGGGATGCCCTGCGCACGGATGCCGCCGGGGAAGTATGCCCGGCCGGTGACGGTCGTGCCGGAGTGCGTGGCGAAGAGCAGCAACTTGTGGGCGCGGGCCGAGGGGGCGGCCAGGAGGACGGCTGCGATCAGGAAAAGGGCGCGGGTTGTTGTGGCTGTCGTTTTCATCGTAACAACTCCGGTTTGATTTTGGCGAGGAACCATGCGGCCCAGCCGGTTATGAGGCCTTCGGCGATCATGATGGGGATGTGGGCTGCGGCCAGGGCGATGATGGCGGGGATGAATTCGCGGCCGGAAAGGAAAAGGGCCGTGGCGGTCGCAAGGCATCCGAGGGCGACCGCCAGGGCGCCGGCGGCGGCGCCGGCGGCGAAGACCAGGCGCGGCCGCGCGGGATTGTTGCAGGCCTTGCCGAAGAGCCACGCGCAGGCGACCGCCGGGGCGGCCATGTCGAAGGTGTTGACGCCGAGGGTGGTCAAGCCGCCGAAGCCGAAGAGCAGTGCCTGCAGGAAGAGGGATACCAGCAGTGCCGGAAAGGCACTCCAGCCGAGAATCAGGCCGCAGAGGCCGTTGAGGATGAGGTGGGCGCTGCTGGGACCGATGGGGACATGGACGAGGGAAGCCACGAAGAAGGCGGCGCCCATGACGGCGACGCGGGGCAGGCGTTCCGGGGTGAGGCGGCGCAGTCCCAGGGCGGTTCCGACGGCCGTGAGGAGACCTCCACCGGCCAGGACGGGAGCTGAGAGGATGCCTTCAGAGATATGCATCAGAGCGGTCTCCCGGTGAGGGGTGCGGAGGTCGGCCGACTACGCCAAGGCTACGTCGGCCGGGGAGGTCAATGGTTAATGGGTATTGGTTGATGGTTGATGGGGGGGAAGACAGAAGACGGAAGGCGGAGGTCGGGGAGTTAGTGGTTGAGGGTTGTCGGGTTGTGGGTTGTTTGGTTGTTGGGTTGTTGGGTTGTTGGGTTGCTGAGTTGTTGGGTTGTTGGGTTGCTGAGTTGTTGGGTTGTTGGGTTGCTGGGTTGTTGGTTGGAGAGGAGAGATTCATTTGCAAAATTCTTCCAATGATTGGAAGTTTGTGCACACAAAGTTTCCAATGTTTGGAAGTTTTTCTATAAGTTTTTCCAATGATTGGAAGTTTTGGCGCCGATTTTTCCAATGTTTGGAAGTTTTTAGGGTGGAAGTTTCCAATGATTGGAAGTTTTGCCGGCGGTTTTTCCAATGATTGGAAGTTTTCAGGGGGGAGGTTTCCAATGATTGGAAGTTTTTGATGGAAAGTTTCCAATGATTGGAAGTTTTGGCGGCGATTTTTCCAATGTTTGGAAGTTTTTGAGGTGGAAACTTCCAATGTTTGGAAGTTTTGGGTGGAAAAGTTCCAATGATTGGAAAAAGGGGATGGGGCGGTTGTTTTTTTCGTGGGGTGTTTCATTTTGGTCAGTGCATGTCCACGGCACGGATCCAGATCAGGCCGCCGAGTTCCGAGGGGACGTTGCGTCCGGCGGGGTTTTTCATCGAGGGTCCTTCGATCAGGGCGGCGAATCCCCACCAGCCGGCGCGGGGGATTGCGTAGGAGAAGACGCCGGTGGAGTCGGCCTTGATGACCTGGGTGACGAAGGGTTGTGCAGGGGGATGGACTTTGTTTGCGGCGTTCCAGTACTCGACTTCGATTTCGGCGAAGGGCACCGGTTTGCCGTCATGACGGACGATTCCGCGGAAGACATTTCCGGTCCAGAGGCCGTAGGGGCGGACGAGCGGTTCGATTTCCACGGGGAGGCCGACGAGGGCGTCCCAGCCTTCCTGGGCGTCGCCGACGTCCACGATGACCTTGGTGTAGTGGATGATCATCTTGTTTTCGGCGGGTTCCCAGTAGGGGGCGGGGGCGAGGTAAAAGATGTAGTCGGCGGGTGCGGGGAACTTGAAGGTGGTGGTATAGGTCATTTTTCCGTGGAGGGGTTGGGGGGTGAGGGTTTTGAGCAGGTCATGTTTGGCGCCGTTGTAGAAGACGCCGAATTCGCGGGGTGATTTCATATTCATGACCGGTCCCTGTTCCATGGGATGGGTGAAGATCAATCGCAGTGAGGTTTGGAGGGGTCCTTCGACGGGGATGATATCGGTTGCGGGGAGGATGACCTGGAAGTGGGCCTGGGCGGTGAGGGTGAGGAGCAGGAGGGCGGCGGCGGCAACGGCGGGCCTGGATGTCGACGTCATGATTTGTACTCCTTATTTTTGGTACGGTGACCGGTATGATTTTTGTGACGAAAATATTACCAAATCGGCGGGGAGTCAAGCGGGAAAAGTGAAAAAAATAACGATTTCAGCCGGCGGCGGAGGGACGCAGGGCGGCGGGGTCGAGGGGAAGGCGGGTGAAGCGCACGCCCGTGGCGTGGTAGACGGCGTTGATTACGGCCGGGGCGACGGGGATACTGGGCAGTTCGCCGACGCCCTTGGCGCCGAAAGGTCCGGTGGAGCAGGGGTGTTCGATGATGTGGGATTCGATGGGCGGGGCGTCGTTGCTGCGGGGGATGCGGTAGTGTTTGAGGTCGAGGCGCTGGGGGACGCCGTCGTGGAGGACGAAGTCTTCCATGAGGGCCTGGCCGAGACCCATGAGGATTCCGCCTTCGATTTGTCCTTCGAGGGCGAGGGGGTTGAGGGCGCGGCCGGGGTCGTGGGCGGCGATGATGCGCAGAACCTGGAGCCGGCCGTCGGGGTGTACGGCGCAAAGGGCGGCCATGGCGGCGAATCCGAAGGCGAAGTGCATATCGCCGCCGGCGCCGAGGGGTTTGGTCTGGGGTGCGTGGTAGAGGAAGCGGGCCCGGCAGGGGCCGTTGTCTTGTTGTTGAACGAGGCGCACGGCTTCGGCCAGGGGGGCGTTGTGGTCTTGGGCGTGGAAAGTGCGCTGGCGGTATTGGATGCCGGCGGCGGGGACGTTCCAGAGGTCGGCGAGGGTTTCGCGGATATGCTCGAGCAGGGCGCGGGCGGCGAAGCGGGTGGCGTTGCCGCTGACGAACGATTGCCGGCTGGCGGTGGTGGGGCCGCCGTCGGGGCAGAAGGCGGTGTCGCCGAGGAGGACGGAGACGCGGCGGTAATCGAGTTGGAGTTCCTCGGCGGCGATTTGGGCGAGGACGGTGGGCAGGCCCTGGCCGAGTTCCGCGGAGGAAATGCGGACTTCGGCATGGGGCCGGCCGCGGACGAGGGAGAGTTCGACTTCGGCTTCCGCCTGGTCGGGGGCTCCGCCGCCGAGGCCGGTGTTCTTGTAGGCCGCGGCGAATCCCCATCCGTAGCGGACGCCGTCGCGGGTCCAGGACCAGTTGAAGGGGGATCCGGCGGCGGCGTGATAGGCCTGGATGCGTTCGGCGACGGTGCGGATGCAATCGCGCAGGCCGACGCTTTCGGTGAGTTTCTGGCCGGTACAGGTGACCGAACCGACGTCGAGGGCGTTACGCAGGCGGAATTCGATGGGGTCGAGTCCGAGGCGTTCGGCGAGGATATCCATGGCGCTTTCGACGGCGAAGCAGCTCTGGGTGACGCCGAAACCGCGGAAGGCGCCGGAGGGCGGGTTGTTGGTATAGACGGCGTAGCAGTCGGCCTTGACGTTGGGTATGTCGTACGGGCCGGAGACGTGGGTGGTGGTGCGGGTCATGACGTGTTCGCTGAGGCTGGCATAGGCGCCGCCGTCGCCGTAGATTTCGGCTTCGACGGCGGTGATGCGGCCGTCGCTGCGGCGGGCACCGGCGCGGACGCGGATGACGGTGGCATGGCGCTTGGGATGGACGAGCATGCTTTCCCTGCGGGAGAAGAGGAGCTTGACGGGCCTGCCCGTTTTTTCGGCCAGGAGGGCGGCATGAATCTGGCCGGCGATATCTTCCTTTCCGCCGAATCCGCCGCCCATGAGGGTGGCGACGATGCGCACATCCTCGGGGGATTTCGCCAGTGCGGCGGCGACCTGGTTGCGGTCGGCGTATGGTATCTGGCTGCCGACGTAGATTGTAGTGTGGGCGTGGCGGGCGGCGGGTCCGCGGACGGCGGATTCGTCGAGTGATCCGCCGAATGCGGACGGGTCGTAACCGGCGGGCACGGCGATCGAGCATTCGGGTTCCAGGAAGAGATGTTCGACGGTAGGGGTGCGGCAGGTGATCTCGGCGATTTCGTCGGCCTCGGCGAAACCGGCGGCGACGTCACCCTTGCGGACGCGGATGTGCTTGATGAGGTTTCCGGAGCTGTTCTTTTCGTGGACCAGCGGGGCATCCGGTTTCAGCGCGGCGAGGGGGTCACAGCCGGCCGGGATATCCTGGTACTCGACGGCGATCAACTCGACTGCGCGGCGGGCGGTTTCGGGGGTATCGGCGGCGACGATGGCGACCGCGTCGCCGACATAGCGCACCTTGTCGGCGCAGAGAACGGGCCAATCGCGGACTACCAGGCCGTGCAGGTTTTCGCCGGGGATATCGTCATGGGTGAGGACGGCATGGACGCCGGGGAGACTTGCGGCGCGACTGGTGTCGATTGCGAGGATGCGGGCGTGGGGGCGTTCGCTGCGTTTGACCGCGGCGTGGAGCATGCCGGGGAATCGGAGGTCGTCGGTGTATACGGCGCGGCCGGTGGCTTTGGCGACCGCATCGGGTCGGGGCAGGGAGCGGCCGACGACACGTTCGGGGGGGAGGGTCTCGGGCACGGCGGGGGAAATGTTTTCGCCGGCGGCGCTGCGGATGGCGCGGATGATGGAATGGTAACCGGTACAGCGGCAGAGGTTGCCTTTGAGGGCGCTGCGGATCTCGTCCTCCGTTGGTAAGCGGCCCTGGGCCTTGGTACGATCGAGGAGGGCCTTGGCACTCATGATCATCCCGGGCGTACAGAAGCCGCACTGGATGGCGCCGTGTTGGATGAAGGCTTTCTGGAGGGGATGGAGGTCGCCGCCGTCCGGGGAGAGCCCCTCGATGGTTTCGACTGTTGCGCCCTGGGCGCGGCGGGCGGGATAGCGGCAGGAGCGGACTGCGCGCCCATTGATTATGACGGTACAGGAACCGCAGATTCCCTCGCCGCAGCCGATCTTGGTGCCGGTAAGGTGGAGATCGTCGCGGAGGATATCCGCCAGTGACCGGTCGGGGGGCACATCCAGTTCGTGTGGCTGTCCATTGACGATCAGGCGCAGATGCACGTTGCTAGAGTCTCCGTTCTGGTTAGTATGCGTTCTTATTTTAGGGCGCCGGACTAGGAGTTGAAAGTCGAATCCTCCCTTGTGGGGGGGCGTGGATGGGTGGACTGGGGGACGGAATGGTGCATAATGCAGGGGATGAGAGTGGGCGGCGTCGGTGCCGGGAGCTGGCAGGGATGAGAATATGTATTGATGTCCAGGCTGCGGTGAGTCAAGGGGCGGGTGTCGGGCGTTACACGCGTTCGCTGGTGGAGTATCTGCCGTTGTTCCTCGGCGGGGGGGACGAGCTGGTGGCGTTCTATTTTGATTTCAGGCGGCGGGGGCGCGCCTTGCGGGCGGCGCGCACGGTCGAGCGGGTGGTTCGCTGGATACCGGGGCGGGTCGTGCAGGGGTTGTGGAAACACGGGCTGCCGCCGGCGTTCGAACGGCTGGCGGGGGCGGCGGACGTCTATCATTTCCCGAATTTCATTCTGCCGCCGCTGGGAAATTCGGCGGCGGTGGCGACGATCCACGACGTTTCTTTCCTGCGTTTTCCGGAAACCACGGAGAGGGGCAATCTGCGCTACCTGCGGGCGCGGATCGGGGCGACGGCGGCGCGGGCGGACGCGATCATAACCGATTCGCGTTTTTCGGCGGATGAGATTCATGATCTGCTGGGGGTGGCGCGGGAGAAGCTGCACCCGATTCATCTGGGAGTGGACCCGGCGATGCGGGCGCCGTCCGCGGACGAGACGGCGGCGGTGCGGCGGCGCCGGGGGTTGGAGCGGCCGTACATATTGACCGTTGGGACCATCGAGCCGCGCAAGAACATCGTTTTCCTGATCGAGGTGTTTGAGCGTCTGGAGGAGTATGGGGGCGAGTTGGTCGTGGTGGGCAGGCGCGGCTGGAAATTCGGGCCGATTTTCGAGAGGATGCGCAGTTCGCCGCGGGCGGTCGCCATCAGGCACCTGGAAGGATTGGCGGATGCTGATCTGCGGGCCCTGTATGCGGCCGCGGACGTGTTCGTCTTTCCGTCGCTGTATGAAGGGTTCGGCCTGCCGCCGCTGGAGGCGATGGCCTGCGGGGCTCCGGTGGTGGCGGCGGCAACCGGGTCCCTGCCGGAGGTATTGGGGGACGGTGCCGATCTGGTGAAAGGGTTCGATGCGGATGAATGGGCGCTTCACCTGCGGCGGGTGTTGAGCGATTCCGCGTATCGGGAGGGACTGAAGGAGCGGGGTCTGCGACGGGCGGCGGGGTACCGCTGGGAGGAGACGGCGCGGCGGACGATGGAGGTTTACCGGGCGGTGTTGAGGGAAAGGCGCGAATGAGGGTCTTACTGGATTGTCGCTGGATATTCCGGGAGTTGAGCGGAGTCGGGCAGTACACCGCCGAACTGGCGGCGGCGCTGATTCGCGGGGGGGCGGAGAACGAGTATTTGTTGCTCTTCGATGATCCCGAAGTCCGGCGGCGGACGCTGAACGCCATCGGGCCGCCGGCGGCCGCAAGGGCGAAGTCCTTGCTGGTGGACTACGGGCCGTTTGACATGCGGGCCCAGGTAAGTCTGCCGGCGTTGTTGCGGCGCGAGGGGGTGGAAGTCTATCATGCGCCGAACTACATGATACCACTGGCGGCGTTTCCGGCCGGTCGCAGGGGGCGGACGGCCTGCGTGGTGACGCTGCATGACGTGATTCCCCTGGTATATCCGGATCATGCGCCGCGGGCGCGCAAGCGGCGTTTTTTTTGGCTTTACCGCTGGATCATGCGGGAGGTGGGGCGGCGGGCGGATGCCATAATTTGTCCCAGCGGGGCGACGCGGGCCGACGTGCTCAGGGAGCTGAAGATCGGGCCGGAGCGGGCGGGCAGTGTGTGGGTTGTGCCGGAGGGGGTGGATCCCCGTTTCAGCCCGGGCGGAACCGGGGAGGGATGGGACGGGCCGGAGGCGGTGATTCTGTACGTCGGCCGGCGTGATCCTTACAAGAACCTGGCGTTGCTGGTCGAGGCGTTTGCATTGGTCCGGCAGAAGGTGGACGGGGTGCGCCTGCGGGTAGTGGGTCCTGCCGACGCGCGTTATCCGGAGGCCGAGGAACGGGTGCAGGCATTGCGGCTGGGGGCGTTCGTCAGTTGGGACGGGTATCTGGATACCGACGAGCTGGTTGAAGCCTATCGGACGGCTGCGGTATACGTGTTGCCGTCGCGGGCGGAGGGCTTCGGGCTGACCGTACTGGAGGCCATGGCGTGCGGCACGCCGGTTGTGTGTACGCGGGCGGGCTCGCTTCCCGAGGTGGCCGGAGATGCCGCCTTGTTCGTGGAGCTGGACGACGTGGAGGCCCTGGCTGCGGGCATCACGGCGGTGCTGACTGACAGGGGGCTGGCGGAGGATTTGCGGCGCAAGGGTCTGCGGCGCGCGGCGCAATTTTCCTGGGAACGCGCCGCCCGCGAGACGGAGAAAGTCTACCGCGCCGCCCGCGGGGAGGAGGAGACATGAGTCCGGGAGAGGAGAATCTGTATCCACGCACGTGGGAGTCGCTGGAGGTGGTGCTTTCCCACGACTGGCTGACGGGGATGCGCGGGGGCGAGCGCGTGCTGGAGATTCTTTGCCGGGCGTTTCCACGGGCGCCCATATTCACCATGCTGCACGATCCCGGCGCCGTCAGCGGGACGATCAATCGGCACCCGGTTCACACATCCCTGTTGCAACAGGTACCGGGCGCGCGGCGTCACTACCGGATGTTTCTGCCGGTGATGCCGTATCTGGTCGAGCGGTTCCGGCCGCCGGAGGCGGACATACTCATCAGCACCAGTCATTGCGTGGCGAAGGGAATCAGGCCGCCGCCGGGAATGCGGCATCTATGTTACTGCTTTACGCCGATGCGTTACGTATGGGTGTTCTACGAGGAGTATTTCGGAAAGAGCCGCCTCAAGCAGGGCCTGCTGAGTCCGTTGCTGGGGCGCCTGCGCGAGTGGGACCGGCGCTCGTCGCGCCGGGTGGACCGCTTCGTCGCCATCAGCCGCAACGTGCAGCGCAGGATCGAGTCCTGCTATCAGCGCCCGGCCGACGTGGTCTATCCGCCGGTGGATTTGGAGTGGTTCACTCCGGGGCCGGGTACGGGCGGCGAATATGATTTGATCGTGTCCGCGCTGGTACCGTACAAGCGCATTGACCTGGCGGTGCGGGCCTACAGCCGGACGGGGTATCCGCTGGTGATCGTCGGCACGGGGACGGAATACGAACGTCTCAGGAGAATGGCGGCGGAGAACATCACCTTTCTTGGGAGACAGCCCGACGAAGCCGTGCGGGAGTTGTACCGCGGGTGTCGCTGTCTGGTTTTTCCGGGGGAAGAGGATTTCGGGCTGGTACCGGTTGAGGCGCAGGCGTGCGGGCGGCCGGTGGTGGCGTATGCGGCCGGTGGTGTGCTCGAATCCGTCGAGGAAGGCGTCGGCGGGGTTTTTTTCGATGAGCAGCGCGAGGATGCGCTGATATCGGCGGTGGAGGAATGTGCGCGGCGCAGTTGGGACGGGGAAAAGATTCGGGCGAGCGTACTGAGATTCAGCCTGCGGAGTTTCCTGGAGGGGTTGGATCGAAGCATCCGCCGGTGCCTGGCGGGGGAGGAATAGACGCGGGGGTGCGGGCCGGCGGCGGGGGTCCCGAAAAATCCCCGGAATACGGGTGTTGACAGCGGGGCGCGGCTCATGTATTTTGCGCCGCCTTGAGACATAAGTCCGAGAGGGTTGCCCGGAGATGGAAAAATACGCGATCATAGAAAGCGGCGGGAAGCAATTCATGGTGCGGCCGGGAACGGTTGTCGTGGTGGAGCGCCTGCCGCAGGACGAGGGCCAGGATGTGACTTTCGAGCGTGTGCTGGCGGTTTCGGACGGCGCGGCGGTGGAAATCGGCGAGCCGGTGGTAGAGGGGGCGCGCGTGACCGGCAAGGTGCTCGGACATGTGCGGGGACGCAAAGTGGTTGTTTTCAAGAAGAAGAGGCGCAAGGGCTACAAGAGGAAAAAGGGGCACCGGCAGGAGTTGACGCGGGTTGAGATAGGGGAGTTGAAGGTCGGCTGAAGGCCGCGGGAGCGGAGACAATGGCGCACAAGAAGGGTCAGAGCAGTTCCAGGAACGGGCGCGACAGCCAGAGTAAGCGCCGCGGTGTGAAGCGTTTTGCCGGTCAATTCGTCAGGGCGGGAAGCATTCTCGTGCGGCAGGTGGGCACCCGTTTCCATGCCGGCAGGAACGTGGGGATCGGGCGTGACTACACTCTCTTTGCGCTGAAGGACGGTCGGGTGGAATTCGACAAGGGCGGCCGGCGGGTGAACGTGCGCGAGCTGAGCGCCTGAAGGCGCGGCGCCGGCGATCCGTCGGAGCGATAACCGGGGACGAAGTTCGGGGTCAGTCCTTGGAGTTTCCGACGTCTCCGATGACGTAGTAGCCGTCGTGGCTGAACAGGATGATACTCCACCAGGTATGGAAGAAGCGGGCGCGCTCGATATAATCTCCGCGGCCGTGATCCATGCAGTCGTCGGCGGCTTCCTGGATATTGGGGTGTTTATCCAGCGGAATGAAGAGGAACCAGGCCCGTCCATCTTCTCCGCGCACGCCCTGGACGATACGGCCCTTGGACATGTTGGCGTATTGGGGTGTACTCGTGGAGACGATCGAGAACTCGCCGATACGCGTGGTGCACCCTGCAGCGAGAAGAGCCGCGATTGCGGCCGCGAGGATCATCGGCGCGTACTTGTATGCCAGCCGTGGATTTCGCATTGTTCCCTTCCTTATTCCAAGATTTGCGGACCAATTCGGCGCTCCGCCTTTCGAAGGCAAGAGAATAACATTTTTGCCGGTCGGCGACAAGGCGGGTGTTCGTGTCATGCGCGGGAGCCGGGGCAACGGCCGGCCGGGGACGGGGAGTCGCGGCTGGCGCGGGGTGTCGAGTTTGTGATAGATGTGAGTGGCAGAGGGTCAGCGTGAGAGCACCGGCGTTTAAGGATCGGGTGAAGATATACGTCACGGCCGGCAACGGTGGTGACGGGTGCGCGTCTTTTCGCCGGGAGAAGTTTGTTCCGCGGGGCGGTCCCGACGGGGGTGACGGCGGGCGTGGAGGCCACGTATACATCGAGGCCGAGCGCAACACGGATTCGCTTCTTGATCTGTATTACCGTCCCCATCAGAAAGCGGGACATGGGGGTCACGGCAGCTCGAAAAAACGGCACGGGCGCAACGGCCGGGATCTCGTCATTCGGGTGCCGTGCGGGACCGTGGCGGCGGATGCCGAAAGCGGGGAGATCATCGGAGAGGTCGTGGAGGAGGGTGAACGCTTGCGGCTGGCGCGCGGGGGCAAGGGCGGGGTCGGCAATTGTCATTTCGTGACGCCTGCTCACCGGGCCCCGCGGGAGTTTACTCCGGGGGAGCGCGGCGAGCAGCGGGTAGTGGTCCTGGAACTGAAAATGGTGGCGGAGGTGGGCCTGGTGGGGTACCCCAACGCCGGCAAGTCGACCTTGCTGCGGCGGATCAGTCATGCGCATCCGAAGGTAGCCGCCTATCCTTTCACGACGATCAATCCGGTGGTCGGCACTGTGAAGTATGACGACTTTTTTTCGCTACGGGTGGCGGATATTCCGGGATTGGTGGAGGGAGCCCACGCCGGGGTCGGCCTGGGACATCAGTTCCTCCGGCACATCGAGAGGACGCGCTTCTTGGTGTACGTGATAGATCTGGCCGGTAGCGACGGCAGGAATCCCGCGGAAGACTATCGGCATCTTCGTGAGGAGCTGGGTCTCTACCGTGAGGATCTGTTGAGGCGTCCTTACCTGGTGGCGGCGAACAAGATGGACCTGGCGGAAGCCCGGGCGAATCTGGAAGTATTTCGGGAGGAGACCGGCGAGAATCCTTTGCCGGTTTCCGCGGCCACCGGGGACGGCCTCACCGATCTGCTGGCCGAATTGCGCCGCAGGATCGGGGACGCGGGCGGTGCCGCGCCGGGCTGAGGTTTACGGCAGTTCGGCTCGGACGCGGTAGAAGCGCAGGCCGCCGGTCGGGTCAGCACTGTCATCCGACCAGGTCGTATCCGCTTCCTCCCCCCAGAAGGAATTCGTTTCGGCGGCGTACCAGTTCTGGGTGGAGCACAACTGGGCGTCCTTGAGGAAGATGTTGTAGAGCCGCTGGGTGCTGCTGATGAAGGTTATGCGTGTGGAGTCCCCGGTACCCCGGCGGAGGATATTGGTGATGCCGAAGAAGTGGGATGTGTTCGTGGGCTGTGTATCGGCGAGGAATTCAGCGCGGTTCGATGCGCCGTCGCCGTCATCGTCGGCGGATCCGGTGGTGGTGGTGGCCGCGCCGAACCAGGCATACTCCCACCAGTCGGGCAGGTCGTCCGCGTCCCGGTCAATTTGAACGCGGACGAGCTTTTCATCGCTGAGGGCGCCGGGTCCGGAGGGGGGCCAGGCGCGCGCCTGGATCCCCACCAGCCCGGGGCCGAACTGCGAGGTGTCCCAGATGAAAACGGCCGGGAGGGTATTGGTGAGGGCGTATTGCTTGCCTTCCACGAAGAGCGTGATGCCGGTGACCGTGCCGCCGGCGGCATTGACCGAGACCGTGACCATTGCGCCCCAGTCGAAGAGTTTTCCGCGGGTTGGTTCTTCGATCCAGCAGGAGAGGGAGCTGTTGCTTATGCTGAAGGAGATATCCCGCCGTCCCTGGGCGCGCACCGCCGAGCCGTCATAGGCGACCGCCGCCAGCGTATGCGGCCCGTCCGGATAAGTCGTGGTATCGAGCACGTAACCGGCGACGAGCTGGGTGCGTCCCTCGGTGAGCATAATTTCCGCGCGGGCGCCCATGACGTCGGCGTTGCTGGTCAGTCGGCCGCTGTAGTTTGATCCGTCCGGGCCGATGACCTGGTAATCGAGATAGATGTTGTAGGAGTCCCACGTGTTTGTGCGCGCCTCGATGTATGCCTCGACGTCGCTGCTGGCCTTGTTGGTGCCGACGTAGCGCATCCATGCTCCCCCGGTGCCTTGGAGGTTGGTGTCGTTATTGATGGCAACGTGGAGTTTTTCCATCAGGTCACGGCTGGAGTCGTCGGCGTCGGCGACGGCTTCGTTGGTGAAGACGGCGCCGTCGAGGCGCGTTATGACGGCGCGGACAATGTCGCCGGATTCCACCGCCCCGTGGATGACGATACGCTGGCGGGCGAAAAAGGTGGTCTCGGCGAAGTTCGTGCCGGGTGTCCAGGCGAAGGTCGTCAAATCCCCGCCGAGGAAACTGTTGGTGGAGGTGGTCGCGCTGTAGGTCATGCCGGTTCCGGAGACGCCCAGGGCGTCCTGGACGATTTCGACGCGGTCTCCGGAGGAGCGGGCGGTCACGCCGGTGGCGTTGTTATTGATGGCGGAAGCCAGGCCGGAAGCCACGTCGGGGAGGCGGTCGCCGGACTGGACGAGGTAGGTACAGTCCTGCCCGTTGATAGTGGCCGTGACGACGTTGAGGGGGGTCACGGCGACATTCGTGAGCACGGCGATGCGCAGGCCGTCCAGGAAGAGGTCTATCCGGCTGATGGAACCTTGGGCGGTTGCGCACAAGCTGGTGACTGTGACCGACACGCTGCCGGTTACCGTTTGGCCGTCCGTCAGTCCGTCCACCGTCACCAGCGGGCCGCGCGAATACGGCTGGCAGAGGGGGTCGCCGACAAGGATGCCCTGGTATGGAGCCTGGACCGACATGGTGAAAGCTTCGCCCATGCTGAAGCCGCGCGCGTACCAGTAATGGAGGCGGGCCTGGGGAAACTTGTTGGTGTAGTTGCAGGGTTCGACGACCGTGCCGTAGGTGCCGGCGCAGCCGACGCGGATCCATTCCAGGCAGGAGGAAGGGGCCCCCCAGGGGTTGTCGAAGAGATACCCGCTGTAGGATGTGAGCAGATCCGCGAGTGCGCCCGGAAGGAAGACATTGTCGTCGAGGTGCTCGGTTTGGGTGCGTCCGAGCATGTAACCGATGACGTCGTTCTTCCCCTGGATGTACCAGGCGGCCAGGTATTGACTGCTGCGCGGGACGGCGAGGAAACGCACCGGATACATTGCGCCTTCGAACTGGTGCCAGCGGACGTTGCGGTCGTTGTCCGGGGGGCGCAGGTAGTAGGTGGTTCCCGTGGGGCAGGCAGCGTCTGCAGAGGCGGCGCGATCCACGAGCCGGCGGGCCTGGTCCAGGTCCCAGGCGGTGAGCATGGAGCTGATATAGAGGGAGCCGTTGCCGGTGGTTCCGGTATGGGAGAAAGCCTCTTCGGCTTCATAATAGCTGCTCAGCGCCGCAGGGGGCAGTGAGCATGGCGGGGGCGAGTTCTTGTAATCGTAGAACATCGCCCCGGTGAGGCTGTTGGTGTTGTAGCTCGAGCCGGTGAGATACACCCGGTAAGGAAAGTCGACGGAGAAGACTATGTAGTCCACCTGCCCGCTGAGACCGGCCTGGGCGATGTAATCGAAGATCGGCCGGCGGATCTGGTTGGTGAAGGCGGCGGTGTCGATCGAATAGTTCGTGGTGGTGTTCAGGTGACATATATTCCGTTCGGGGATTCCGCGGGCATCCTGATAGTACTGGCCGATTTCGAGCGAACGGCTGCTGTTGTCGTTGACGACGATGAGGACGTTTTCGGGTCCGCCGCCGGCGGAGGCGGAGAGAGCCAGAATTGCGAGAAGCAGTAGTCCTGTGACGATCCGACTCACGGATAACAATGTACACTGTTGCGGCGGGGCAGGATAGCCGAATTGCGGCTTCTTGACATCCCCCGCCTTGGGGGAAAATATGGCCGGTGATGTCCGCACAACAGTCAAGGCGGAGTAGTGCTGCGGGTGGACCGCGGGCCAGGGAAGCGTTCCTGCTGCTCCTTTCGGCCGGGACACTGGTGGTTTCGATTTTCCTGGCGGTTGAAATGTCGTGTGGGGAAATGAACGGTCCGCCGGGTGCGCCCCAGCCGGACACGCTGATGTTTCTGGAGTATGCCAGGGCGGCGGCGGGGGGGCATGCCTACGAATTCACTCCCGGGGCCGGTGTGAGCACGGGCAGCAGCAGCCATCTCTATCCGGTGTTACTGGCGGTGTGTGCCCTGTTGCACGGCGATGCGCTCGCGCTCGGGATCGCGGATTTCATTCTCAATGCCGTCTTTTACCTGCTGGTCGTGGCCGGTGTTTGGCTGATCGCCGTGCGGGTGGAACGGGCGGCGGCAGGCTGGGGGGGGATCCTGGCATTGAGCAGCGGGGTGCTGGCCTATGCGCTTTTGGGACGGACCGACATGGGGCTTTTCACCTTCGTGGTGACGGCGCTTTTGGTGGCGGCCGTATGGGATCGGGCGTTCGCGGGGGGGATTCTGCTTGGGCTGGCGGCGTGGTCGCGGCCGGAAGGTCTGCTGCTTGGGTTGGCGGTGAGTATAGTCGCCGTATTGCGGCATGAGCGCCGCTGGTTGGCGGCGGGAATTTTCGGGCTGTTGAATGTTGCGGCGGTTGCGGGATGGAATCGGGTGCTGACCGGCACGCCGTTGTTCCAGTCGCTGCTGCGGAAAGGATATTTCGTACACCTGCCGGTATCGGGCGCGCTTGCGGCGAGTACGGTTGATTTCGCCCGGCTGGTAGTGGGAATGATATTCGGCCTGGGGTCCGGGCGTGAGGTCTATGCGCTACCGTTGGTCACGGGTGCGGCGGCGTTGGGAGGGCTTTTCCTTGTTCGGAGCGCGGCCGGTCGGCGCGTGTTTTCGATATGGGGGGTCGCGGCGGCGGGGGCCCTGTTGTTGAATGCGGCGGGCGGCTGGCAGGGTTATCAATTCGACCGCCATCTGGCGTGGCTATGGCCCGGGTGGCTGGCGGCGGCCGCCTGCGGTTTGTCTCTTGTACATGACCGGCGTCTACGCATGGGGGTGGGAGCGATGCTGGTCGGGTATCAGTTGGTGACTTTTCCCTTTTTCGTCGCCGAACACGCCGAGGGGGTCTATTCGACGGCGTTGCACTGCAGGTTCGCGCGGGCGCTGGATGCGGGAATCCCGCAGGGCGACAGCGTGGGAGTGTTGAATTATCCCGGTCTGGCGTTCTGCATGCCGGGGCGGCGGCTGGTACATCTCGGCGGATACGTATCGCCGCGTTTTGCCGGGCGGGCGGATGTCGCCTGCAACATTGAGATTCTGCGCCGCGAACCCGCGACCCGCCCGGACGTGCTGGTCTTTTCGCGCAGCGAAGAGGTATCTGCGCTGGTTCGCTTTGTAAGGGGGCCTGAGATACTCAGGGAACGCCTGGTTTTTCCGGAGGGATTGCGCCTGGAAGCGGTCAGGGCGGACTGGTCCCTTTTGGACGGCGGGCGCGGAGTGCAGGATCCGGAGGTGTTGCAGATCGTGAGCGGCCGGCGGCTGGTGGATGGGATTGATATCGGCTACCGCAAAGATGAGCAGCGACACGAATGCACGGGGCAGGGCTGGTCGGGTCCTCTGCGACTGGGACCGGTGGTGATGAGGGGGCGCAGCGGCGGGGAGGAATTCGTGGATGTCGGGCGGGTATTCCTGACTTCCGAGAGGTTCCGGGCGGCGCTCGTGCCCGAACGGGAAGTCGTCTTGGTGCTGCGGACGGCGGCGGCGGTGACGGCGCCGGTGGTGTATCATCGCGGTCTGCGGCGCAATTTGCGTTTCGATTTTGTTTCGCCGTTGCACCTGGAGGTGCTCGTGGACGGGGTCAAGGCCACCGAGTGCGATTGCAGTTTGAAGGAAGGATCCCTTTTTACCGAAGCGGCGATGAGGATTCCGGCGCGTGCAGTGAAGGGGAATCATCCTTGGATCGAGATCGTCGGCCAGCACGCAGCCTTTGAGTGGTGGCTGTACCAGTAACGGCGCGGGCGGGAGAGGGGACGTTGAAGCGCGGTGGGGGGGTCGGCATATGAAGGGCGTTTTTTTGGGGGCGTGAGTGACGGTGAAGCGAAACTTCGGAATGCGGCTGAAAGCGTGGCTGGAGATATTGCGGTTGCCGAACCTGTTTACCGTCCCGGGGGATCCGGTAGTAGGATATCTTGCGGCCAGTGCGGGGCGGGGGACCTTACGCGCGGTCGCGCCGGTGGCGGCGGCGGCACTGTTTCTGTATGCGGCGGGATTACTCTTCAATGATCTGGCGGACATTGAGAGAGATCGGCGGTCCCGTCCCTCGCGTCCGCTGCCTTCGGGGCGTCTTGATGCCGGGGGGGTGGCGGTGGCGGCGTCCGGGCTGCCGGCTCTGGCGCTGATTTTTTGCATACAGGCAGGATGGGCCACGGCAGTGACGGGGCTGTTGTTGCTGGCGGCGATTCTGGCGTATGATTTCTTTCTCAAGGAACGTGGGTTGTGGGGGGCGGTGATGATGGGTATCTGCCGGGGGCTGAGCGTGATGTTGGGGGCATCGGTTGCCGGTGTGGCCTGGAAGAGTCCGCGGGTGATGACGGTCTGCGGGGCGATGGCCGTGGTGGTGGGCGCGGTAACGTATGTGGCGCGTGTCGAGACCGGTGAGGAGCAGTTACGGGGAGTCAGATGGCTTGTGCCCGCGGCGATAGTGGTTGCCGGAGTGGGGGTGCTTTCGACGGCAGGCGGGGTTGGGTTGGCGGGGGGGCTCTTCTTCGCCGGTGCGGCCCTGGGGATTGCGATCGTTGCGAGTCGGGAGTTGGTCGGTCCGGTGGCCGGCAGGCCGGCGGCCGTCGGGGCGATGGTGGGCGGGCTGATTCCGTTGCAATGTGCCTTCATATGGGTAGACTCGGGAGGTGCGGCGGCGGGTGTATGTGGGGTTCTTGTCGTCGGATGGTTTTTGAACCGCTGGACAGGCCGTCGGATTAGTGGCAGTTAAAGAGGAAAGCGGCACAGGCTGACGATGAACGCACAGGGAAAATTGCTGGTGGTCCAGGTAGCGGCGTTGGGGTGGGAATTGGTACGGAAGTATCCACCGTCATCGCAGGAACTTGTTTTTCGGCGTGCGGCCACGGTCTTCCCGGCCCTGACATGTCCGGTGCAGGCCTCGTTTCGGACGGCGTCGTCTCCGGGGGCCCACGGCATGGTGGCCAATGGTTACTACTCGCGGGAGTTACGGCGGGCGATGTTCTGGGAGCAATCGGCGTTTCTGGTTGACGGGCCCCGTATCTGGTCGCGTTTCCGCAGCGGCGGCGGCGGGGTTGGAATGATGTTCTGGCAACAAAGTCTCGGTGAGGATGTAGACCTGGTCTTGTCGCCGGCGCCGATTCACAAACATGAAGGCGGAATGATTCAGTCCTTCTACAGTCGCCCGCCGCATTTGTACCGGGAACTTGCCCGGCGGATCGGACGTGATTTCAACCTGATGCACTACTGGGGGCCGCTGGCATCGCAGCGTTCATCGGCCTGGATCACGGAGGCGCTGAGCACGTTGTTATTGGAGCGGGACATGCATGCCCCGGAGCTGGTCCTGGGTTACATTCCGCATCTTGATTATGACCTGCAGCGTCACGGTACCGGCGGGCGGCACGCCCGCCGCGCGCTGCAGAAGGTGTACCGGTGGCTTGAGGATCTTGCCCGTGTCGCGCGCGAGGCCGGCTACGATTATCTTTTCTATGGAGATTATGCGATTGAAGAGACTCCCGGCGGGCCGCTGTATCCGAACCGAATACTGCGGGCGGCGGGTTTTTTCAGTGCGCGCCGCGTGGGACGGCGCACCTATCCGGACCTCTACGGCAGTCCGGCGTTTGCGATGGTGGATCACCAGATTGCCCATATATATGTCCGTGACGAGCACCGCCTGGAGATGGTGCGCGAACTTTTCAGTGACCGTCCGGAAATTGCAGCCGTGCTGGGTCCGCAGGAGCAGGCGCAGCGGGGCATACGCCATCCACGCTGCGGCGAGCTGATACTGGTTGCGGCGAAGGGATACTGGTTCGCGTATCCCTGGTGGGAGGATGCGCGCGAGGCTCCCGACTATGCCGCCCATGTTGATATTCATAACAAGCCGGGTTACGACCCGTGCGAGCTTTTCCTGGGGCCCTGGATGCGGGTGGGAAGCGACCCTGCGCGCGTGCGCGGATCGCATGGACGGGACGGCGAAGGAACCGAAGTGGCCTGGACGACGTCGCTGGAAGACGTTTCGGCCGATTCGCTGACCGCCCTGGCGCGGGCGGTGGCCGACAGGCTGGACCGCGGGCTTGGAAAATGAGATTGGGCGAATACAGGCAAGACATATCCGTGAGATTCAGGTACCCGGTGATCTTCGCGCGCAACGTGTTCGATCCCGCGGATGGGACCCTGCGGGAGGTGTTCACCGAGGATGGGGAGGGCGGGCGCAGGCGAGTGTTGTGTTTTCTGGATGGGGGACTGGCCGCGGCGCGTCCCGGGCTGGCGGCCGTGGTCGAGGAGTATTGCCGCGCGAACGCGGACGTCATTGATCTGGTCCGGACCCCGCGGACGGTTCCGGGGGGTGAGGGTATAAAAAATGATTATCGGCTGCTGATGGAGGTTATGGACACTATCCTGGAGTATCGTTTGTGTCGGCACTCGTTCGTTCTTGCGGTCGGCGGCGGCGCGGTGCTCGACGCGGTGGGCTTCGCCGCATCGCTTTCGCACCGCGGCCTGCGGACGGTGCGCATGCCGTCTACGGTGCTGTCACAGGCGGATTCCGGCGTGGGGGTGAAGACGGGGATGAATCTGCACGGTGTCAAGAACAGCATCGGCACCTTCAATGCTCCCTGGGCGGTACTGAGTGATTTTGCCTTGCTGGATTCCTTGCCGTTCGAGCACTGGATCGGGGGGGTGGCGGAGGCGTTCAAGGTGGCGCTCATACGTGACGCGGATTTTTTCGAATTCCTGACCGGTGCGGCGGAGCGCCTCCGCGCGCGTGATATGGAAACCATGGAGGAAACAATCAGGCGCAGCGCGATATTGCATCTTGATCACATACGGCGGGGTGGTGATCCTTTTGAATTCGGCCGTGCGCGGCCGCTTGATTTCGGGCATTGGGCGGCACACAAGCTGGAGGCGCTGAGCAGTTACCGGCTGGGGCACGGGCAGGCCGTGGCCGTCGGTGTTGCCATAGACGCTTGGTGTGCGGTGCGGGAGGGGATGCTGGAACGCTCTGTTTTTGATGACTTGGTGCAGGCCTTTCTCAGGTGCGGGCTGCCGGTGTACCATGAGAAACTCGAACTCCGCCACGGGGATGGACGCCTGGTGTTGCTGGATGGGCTGGAGGAGTTTCGCGAACACATCGGGGGGCGGCTGACGCTTGTTTTCCCGGACGGTCTCGGTTCGATGACCGAAGTAACGCAGCTGGAGACCGGCCTGGTCGAAGAGGCCGTGGCTGTTCTGCGGCGTGCTGCGGGAGTACGGGTGCCGGGCTGAATACAGGCGGCTGGCGGGAGATTGATGGATGCTGGTCAGCAGTGAACCACAAATAGAACTCACCTATTGCCTCAACGTTCTCCCGGCGGCCGACGACTCTTCAGGTCTGCTGGCGATATTGGACGAGTATTTCTTGCCGGCGGCAGCTGAAATTGCAAGAGGGGAACCGGTCGGCTTGGGGCTGTGGATACCGGACGATCTCGCCCGCAAGCTGGAAAAGGAGGAGGAAACCACGTATCTGGCGGCAGGCCTGCATGAGCGGGGCCTTTACGTTTTCACCCTGAACGGATTTCCGATGGGACGTTTCCATGGCGGGAACGTGAAGTATTCGGTTTACAGTCCCGACTGGCGGAGTGATGAGCGCGTGGAATACACTCTACGTCTGGCGCGGATTCTGGTGGGGCTGCTCCCGGAGGGGGGACAGGCAAGTATCAGCACACTGCCGGGAACTCTGCGGCGCAACGCCTGTTGCGCCGAGCATGTCCGGGCAGTGGCCGACGGCTATGCGCAAGCCGCCTGGGAACTTGAACGGATAGCCGAAAGCAGCGGGCGCGAGATAGTATTGGCGGTCGAGCCGGAGCCGGGCTGCATGCTTGAGTCCTGCGAGCAGACCGCGGCGTTTTTCGAGAACCTGCTTTTTTCTCAGGCGGCGCGCCGGCTTGCGTTGCGCTACGGGATGCGCAGGGAGGCTGGAGAGGATATTCTGCGCCGCCGGGTGGGCGTGTGTCTGGATACGTGTCATGCAGCGGTTGTCTTCGAGGATCCCCTGGAGTGCATACGCTTGTTGACGGGCAAGGGCATTGCGATCGCCAAGATCCAGCTCAGCGCCGGATTGGAGGTTGATGTGCATGCGGGTTGGCGTGAGCGGCTGGCGCCGTTCGCGGAGGATACGTATCTGCATCAGGTACGATATCTTCGCGGAGAAGAGCGGCGTGCCTGGGATGATTTGCCGGATGTGCTGCGGGATGCGCGGGAGCCCGCTGAGGGCGGAACCATGCGGGTTCATTATCATGTTCCCCTGGGCTGGTCGCCGTCGGCTTCCGAGGGGGTGGGATCGACCTTGCCGGGGAGCATGGGCCCGCGTTTCTGGGAGGAACTGCGCCGCGGGGTGAGCAGGCATCTGGAAGTAGAGACGTATACGTTTGCGGTGCTACCCGAGCATTTGCGGAACCTACCGCTCCAGCGGCATATTGCTGATGAGCTGGAATGGGTTTGGGGCCGATTGCGGGATGGATGAACAGTGACGGCGGATGGACGGCTTTTCTTTCTTGAGAGAGGACGGTTGGCATGAATGAGCGGCGGTCCGAGGGGTTCCTGGAGCTTGCCGGGCGACGGTACAGTTTGCGCTGCTACGACCGGGGGAGAGCCGTGCCGCGGGAGACGTTAGAACGTTGTCTGGAGGCGGCGCGGCTGGCGCCTTCGGCCTGCAATTCCCAGCCATGGCGCTTCCTGGTGGTTGACCGCGATCCGCTGAGGGAGCAACTGGGGAAGGCGGCCTTCGGCGGCATCTACAGGATGAATTCCTTTGCCAGGCAGGCGCCGGTCTTGGTGGCGGTTGTACGTGACCGCGCGCGCTACGCGGCGCGACTGGGAGGCACTCTGCGCGGGATCGAATACAGCTTGGTGGACATAGGGATTGCGGTGGAGCATTTCGTCTTGCAGGCGGCCGAAGAGGGGATCGGGACGTGCTGGCTGGGATGGTTCAGCGAGCGCGGGGTCAAGCGGGTGCTGGGGTTGGGCCGCCGCGAGAGGGTGGACATGATGATTTGCGCCGGCTACCCGCCGCCCGGGTATCAGCCGCGGGAAAAGATCCGCAAGGCGCCTGGAGAAATGCGCTCTTTTCTGGAAGCTTAGGGTGGTGGGCCGGGCGCGGGGCGCCTTACAGGCTTGGAATATCGCCGCGTGGGGGTTATTCTTTGGCACGTGTATTGAGGCCGGTGGAAGGCGGACGGCGATGAACCGCGCGGCGGCCGGTCCGGGAAGAGGCGCTTATGGCTAAAAAGATCATACTTCACTGGGATCATTTCCATCGTCGCAACGGTGGGGACTCCGAGTGGCACATGTCGCCGGTGTCGCAGACCTGGGTGCCGAACACCGATATCTGCGAGGGGCCGGAGATGGTGGTCGTGAGGATGGAACTGGCCGGGGTGCCGCTGGAGAATCTCGAGATCGCCCTTGACGAGGAGGTGTTGGTGGTGCGTGGGTTCCGGGACGATCCCGCTGTGGAAGAGACGGCGGCAGGCTATCGTTTCCGCCAGCTTGAGATACAGTACGGCCCCTTTGAGAGGGTATTGCACCTGCCGTATCCGGTTGACAGCGAGAAGACGACGGCGCGCATGCGGGACGGCATACTGGAAATACGTCTACCGCGGATGCGGTCATCGGGGCAAACGAGTATCAACGTGATCGTGGAGAATTGAGCCATGCCGGAGGGCAAGCAGAAGCAGCCCGAGGAGCAGTCCATGCCGGAGGTGCCGGCTGCCGGGGATACCGGTCAGGGGCAAGTGGGAGAGCAGCCCCCCCCGGTGTTGCCCGTATTGCCGCTGGGAAACGTGGTGTTGTTTCCGGGCATGGTCGTGCCTTTGATTGTGAATACACCGCGTTCCATTCGTCTGGTGGACGAGGTGGTCGCCGGGCACCGGTATCTGTTGGCGGTGTTGCAGCGCGATCCGCAGATGCCCGATGATCAGGTCAAGCCGGAAGACCTGTACGGGTATGGCTGTCTGGCGCGGCTGGTGAAGATGCTGAAATTTCCCGATGAGACCACGCGTATTCTGATCCACGGAGTTTCCCGCTGCAAGATAACGCATTACGTCTCCCGCGAGCCCGGGGCGGCGCTGATGGCGCGTTACGGCATCCTCAAAGAGGAACGCGAGCATTCTATCGAGCTTGAAGCCTTGGCGCGCAATGCCGCCCAGCGGTTTCAAGAGGTCGTTTCCCTTTCGCCGTCACTGCCGGATGAACTCAAGATTGCGGTGATGAACATTGATGATGCCGGGCGGCTGGCGGACCTGATAGCCGTACACCTGACCATGACGCCGGAAGAGCGGCAGCAATTGCTGGAGGATTACCGTCCACGATCGCGCCTGGAGAAGTTGACCGGACTGCTCGCCCGCGAGTTGGAGGTTTTGCACCTGGGGACGGAGATACAGAACCGCGTCACGGAGACTCTGGCCCAGAACCAGCGCGAGTTTTTTCTGCGGGAACAGCTCAAGGCCATCAAGCATGAACTGGGGGAAGACCAGCAGGGGCCGCCGGAGATTCGCGAGCTGGAAGAAAAGATCAATTCCGCGCAGATGCCGCCGGAGGTGGAAAAAACGGCGCGCAAGGAGGTTGATCGCCTGGCGACGATACCCCCGGTTTCGCCGGAATACGCCATGGTGCGTACCTATCTGGAGTGGTTGACGGATCTGCCGTGGGCGGTTCAGACCGAGGATCGGTTGGATATTGAGGCGGCGCGCCGGATTCTCGACAAGGACCACTACGACCTCAAGAAAGTCAAGGACCGCATACTGGAGTTCCTGGCGGTCCTCAAGTTGAAACGTGATCTGAAGGGGCCGATTCTATGTTTTGTGGGTCCTCCCGGCGTCGGCAAGACGTCATTGGGCCAATCCATTGCGAGGGCGTTGGGGCGCAAGTTCGTGCGGTTGTCGTTGGGGGGGATCAGGGACGAGGCCGAGATAAGGGGGCACCGGCGCACGTATATCGGCGCCTTGCCGGGGCGAATCGTACAGAGCCTGCGGCGGGTCGGCACGCGTAATCCGGTGTTCATGTTGGACGAGATCGACAAGATCGGGGCCGATTTCCGGGGTGATCCGGCTTCGGCATTACTGGAGGTACTCGATCCGGAACAGAATTCGAGTTTTTCCGATCACTATCTGGAGGTTCCTTTTGACCTTTCCAACGTGCTGTTTATCACCACGGCCAACGTCCTGGATACGATTCCCCCGGCCTTGCGTGACAGGACGGAAGTGATCGAGATTCCCGGATATACTCTCCAGGAGAAAACACACATTGCCAGACGCTTTCTGGTGCCGAAACAGATCAAGGCGCACGGACTGAAGCGGAGTGGAATCAGTTTCAGGCGCGAGGCCATCGAGACCATCATCAGTGAATACACTCGAGAAGCCGGCGTCCGCAACCTGGAGCGGGAAATCGCCAATATTTGCCGGAAGACCGCCCGCGGCGTGGCCGAGGGACGGCGCAGAAAGGTGGAGGTGACCAAGGCCATGGTGCGGCGCATGTTGGGCCCGCGCAAGTTCGAGTGCGAAGTGGCCGAGCAGACTATTGATCCGGGTGTGGCCACGGGCCTGGCCTGGACGCCGACGGGCGGGGAGATACTTTTCATCGAGGTGACCATTATGCCCGGCAAAGGGCAGCTCATCCTTACCGGGTCCCTGGGGGAGATCATGAAAGAATCCGCGCGGGCTTCGCTGAGCTATGTAAGGGCCAATGCTGAGCGTTTGCGCGTTAAGAGGAGTGACTATGACAAGGTGGATATTCACATCCATGTGCCGGCGGGCGCCATTCCGAAAGACGGTCCGTCGGCCGGTTTGGCGATGATTCTGGCATTGGTTTCGCTGCTTCGCGAGCGTCCCCTGGCTCCTGATGTGGCGATGACCGGGGAGATAACCTTGCGTGGAAAAGTCATGCCGGTGGGAGGAATAAAGGAGAAGGTTCTGGCCGCTGCGCGGGCGGGGATCCGGGTGGTAATACTCCCACGGCGCAACCAGCATGATTTGGACGAGATTCCCAAGGACATTCGGCGCAAGATGACTTTCAAATTCGTGCAGACGGTGGACGAGGCCATCCGTTACGCTTTTCGGGGGAAGGCGGCTGCCGGTGGCCGGTAGAGTTGCAGGGTACTCTTTGTGCGGGTACGAATGATCCCGGGTGCGGGGTGAACCCCATGAGCTATTGCTGCAGGAGAGCGGTCGCGGCGGGAATATGGTTGTTTGCCCTGGGCGCGTGGTGTGTAAAGGCGGGCACTCCGCCCGCCGCAAAACCGGACGTCTATTCGGTTGAGGATTTATTGGAACGCGCGCGGAGCGTTTTGTGGTCGCAGGCGATACACCTTGAGGGGCGGATTCTGCTGCGACCCACCGGGAGAGGAGGCAAGCTGCGGCGGGTTGAATTCGATTTTCATCCGCATGAGAATCCGGCGCGCGCGGTGGTGACCTTGAGGGACGTTTTCGGGCGCGGCATAGAAAGGATGGTGATATCGTATTCTTCGGACGGAAACGTCCGCCGGCGTTACTATCGGGGGGCTGATTTTGCACCGGCGCCGCCGCCGGCGCTGCAGGCGCACGTGGCGGACTTGCCCCTGACATGGGAGGATTTGGAGCTGCCGTTTCTATGGTGGAAACGAGGACGGCTGGTGGGCTTCCAGCGCAAGCGGGGTCGCTTGTGCCGGGTGATAGACGTACGCCCTCCGCGGGGTGCTCTCCATGGATATGCAGCCATCAGGCTCTGGGTTGATCCGGAGATAGGAACCTTTCTGGATGCAGCCGCGTTTGACGGCGGTGGCACGCTGGTGCGTCGCTACGAGGTCAAGAGTTTCCGGCGTTTCGGTGAGCGTTGGACGATCGGGAGGCTGGACATCCATGACGAGGAGACCGGTTGTCGGATTATCATCAAAGTTGACAAGTTGAAGGCGCTCAACGCGGTCGGCGTCCAGGGCGGGCTCCAAAAAGGGTGCCGGAGAACGCACCGGCTTGACACGGCAGCCGCCGCGCGGTTTGAATGGCTGGATTCTTCTGACAGCAGCAAGGAGAGGAAAAGACGATGATACGCGCTAAGGTAGTAGGTGCGGGCGGGTACGGCGGTGTCGGCATAACTGAATTATTGCTGGGACACCCGGAAGCCGAGCCGACATGTTTGGTGGATGTAAACGACGTCGGGCGGCGCATGAGTGATCTTTATCCACATCTTGCGGGTTTTTGTGATACGGAAATTTCCGCGCCGGATTCATCCGTAGCTCAGGAATCCTACGACGTGGTTTTTTTTGCTACGCCGGACGGAGTGGGCATGAAGCATGCGCGCGGGGAGCTCGAGAAAGGGGCGCGCGTGATAGATTACAGTGGTGATTTCCGTTTCAACACTGTCGAGGCTTACCGGGATTATGCCACGCGTCTCGGCCGGGAGGCGGAACACGGCGCGCCGGATCTGCTGGGTGATACGGTGTACGGACTGGCCGAGCTGCATCGGGATCGGCTGGGGGAAAGTACCCGCCTGGTGGGCAATCCGGGGTGTTTCGCGGTGAGTTGTATTCTGGGCTTGGCACCGGCGGTTGCGGGTGGACTGGTTGATCCGGAATCAATAATCTGCGATTGCAAAACGGGGGTATCCGGTGCCGGCAAGAAGGCGGCGGCGGCTTTTCATTATCCTGCGCGGTACGACAACATGAACGCCTACAGGCTTGCGGGGCACCAGCATGTTTGCGAGATAGAGCATGAACTTGGTCGGCTGGCGGGTGGCGAGGTGCGGGTTACGTTTACGGCCCAGGTGGTCCCGGCCTGCCGCGGGATCATGTCGTGCCTGTACGCGACGTTGGCTTCCGGGATGGATGCCGACGGGGTATTGGCGGCGTATCGGGACTTTCATGCGGAGAATCCGTTCGTGCGCGTATTCGATCGCAACGCTACGGTGGGCAGCATCCACGTGCGGGGCACGAATTACTGCAATTTGGTGGTGGACGTGGACGCCCGTACGCGGCGGCTGCGAGTGGTTTCCTATATAGACAATCTGGTCAAGGGACAGGCGGGCAACGCCTTACAGAACATGAATCTGCTGTTTGGTTTGCCGGAGACGGCCGGGTTGGACAGGCCGTCGCAATATCCGTAGATATTACCGTTGCCAGTTTTGCCTTGTATTTGACCGGTGTTTTGACAAGGTCGCAGGCGGTTGCGGTACTCGCGGTCCGCATATTTCAGTAACAATGTAATCAGGGAGATGGAGTCCATGAACAACGATGGCAGTTCACAGTCGGTGATTGATTCTCAGGTGCAGATCGTAGGGACGGTCAAGACGGCCGGTTCACTGCGTCTCGATGGAAAGCTGGAGGGTGATCTGCATTGCGGCGGTGACGCGACGATCGGTAAGAGTGCGCAGATTCGTGGCAATTTGACGGTAACTTCGGTATCCATCGCCGGAACGATCAACGGTAACATTGTCGCCAAGGATCGGATAGAGATGAAGTCCACCGCGCGTGTGACCGGGGATATCAAGGCCAAGCGTCTGGCCGTGGAAGATGGAGTCACTTTCGTAGGGAAATCCGAAGTCAATCCCTCGAACGCGCCGTCCGGGATGGAGGGGGCCGGGACCGCGGACGAGAAGCGTGCCGGGGGACAGCCGGAAGCTTCGAAGACGCCCGAATCCAAGGGTGGACTTTTCAACAAGAAAGTATAGCCCGAACTATGCAGGATGGTCCGGTCCGATCATTGACCTGAGAAGGGAGATGAGAGGAATTTTCCCCGACGCCCGCGCGTGGTTGAAAATGTCTGGCCGGGTGAAATCGGACCGGTCTGTGGTTTCCGCCACGGCACGGCGTGAAACTTCGGGCGGGGGTGGCGGTTGTTGGATCGGCAAAAGGCCAATCTGGTTGACGGATACACGGCGCTCAAGGCGGCCCGCCGGGCGGCCCGTAGTAAAGGGCACGGGGACGATCGGCCGCGGAAGGCCGCGGAAGGAACGGCGGACACCGGTCGCTCGGGGGCGGAGAAAAGAAGTTCCGGGGTTCACATCGCGCGCACGGTACGGCCGGAGTCGCACGAGATCGTGTGTTATGAGTGCGGCTATGTATTCCGGCTGAGCGGCCGCGCTCAACGTTCCTTTTGTCCGCGCTGCCGAACGGTGCTGGACATGGTGGATTATACCCTTGAGACGGAGTGGAACGAGGATCTCAAGACGGCGGGCACGATTCGGCTGACGCGGGAGGCCGTACTCGTAGAGGGGGTGCTCGTAGCCGGTGATATTATCTTGGAGGGGCGTGTTGTCGGCGGATCCCTGCGTGCGGCGCGCAGGCTGCTCATCCGCCCGGGAACGGCGTTTCCGGAAGGACGGGTCACGGCGCGTGTCGTGGAGATATCTCCCGGGGCGGACGTAAAGCTGCGCGGCCGCGGCAGTTTTGAAAACATTGAAGTCGCCGGCTCTCTCAAGGGCCGATTTCAGGTTGAGGGACTGGTGCGGATACGTTGCGGCGGGCTGTTGCAGGGGGAAGTGGAAGCGGCGCGCTTGATAGTGGAAGAGGGGGGCGGGCTGAAGGCGAAAGTCAAAGTGGTCCGGAAGAGGGGAGAAGGCAAGGGTAGCCGCCGTCAGGGGGATGCCGGCGGGAAAGGGAAGAGACGGAGTGGGTTACGGGGAACACCGCCATCCGGGTAATGCGGCCTGCCGCGGGGGAATCCACTTGTATGCGAGGCAGGAGATGCTCTTGTTTTTTTCCATGGATGCGAGGTGATAAGGGACTGCTGTGATGGTGTCGTTTGCGGAGATGCGGAGATATCATTTTATCGGCGTCGGCGGCTCAGGCATGAGTGCGCTGGCGGCTTTGATGCGGCGGCGTGGGGCGGAGGTGAGCGGCTCCGACAGGCTGCTGGATAGAGGGCGGATGACCTCGCGTCTTGAACGCTTGCAGGCGGCGGGCGTAACTTTTCATCCCCAGGACGGGACGGGGGTGCGTGAAGGGGTGGATGTTGTTGTCACCGGAAGCGCCGTCGAGCAGGACAACGCGGACCTGGCGGCGGCGCACAGGGAAGGGATACCGGTGCTGCACCGCATGGACTTGATTGCCGAACTCACCAGGGGACAGGATCTGGTGGCAGTTGCCGGTACCTCCGGCAAGAGCACGGTGACCACGATGATTGGATACGTTCTTGAACGGGCGGGACTGGACCCGTGGGTGCTCGGGGGCGCGGAAGTGAGCGCGTGGATGGGCGATGCCGCGCCGGGCAACATGCGGGTGGGCAGTGGAAGCATTTGGGTCGTAGAGGCGGATGAGAGTGATCGTTCTCTCTTACGGCTCGATCCGCAGCGGGGGGTTATTACGAGTATCGCCAGGGATCATTTCGGACTTGGAGAGACGGTGGAAATTTTCCGCGAATTTGGGGCACGGATCCGACGGGTGCTGGTCACCGGGGCGGGGGTTGCAGAGCTGGTCGCCGAGGCCTGCGGCACGGAAGTGGTTATTCATGAAGTTGAACCGGCATCGAAGCGAGACGGAGTTTGGCGGGTTCCCTTCGGGGAAGGGGAAGTGTGCGTCGGCATGCCCGGGCGGCACAATGCCGAAAATGCAGCGCTGGCGGCGTTAATGTGCCGCACCTTCGGTGTCCGGGAGCAGATCATAAGAGAGGCGCTGGAGACTTTTCCCGGTGTACACCGCCGCATGGAATCCATCGGTGCGGCGGGTGGAGTGAGGGTTTACGACGATTACGCGCACAATCCTCAAAAGATTCGGTCCGCCTGGGAAACGGCCGCCGAAATGGGCCGCGTACTGGGGGTGTGGAGGCCGCATGGATATCGGCCGCTGGCATTCATGTTCGACGATCTGGTGGAGGCCTTTTCCGATGTCGTCCGCAGGGAGGACAGGTTGGTGGTGCTGCCGGTATACTATGCCGGGGGCAGCGTGGAGAAAGTCGTGGATTCACCGGCTCTCGTGAAGGCTCTGAACGCACGGGGGATCACCGCGCATTATTGTGCGGAGGCGGGGAAAATTCCGGCATTACTCGTGGATGATGCGCGTGAGGGTGACGTGGTGCTTGTGATGGGCGCACGCGATCCCGGCTTGCCGGATTTGGCACGCGGGCTCTTGAAATACCTGGAGGCACGGCGCCCCCGTGGGTGAATGTGATCGGGGGTGCGGAAGGTATGCGTGGGGATTACCATTGCTCCCAATGGAGAACTTCTTTGAGCGGACGATGGCTCTTGCGGGGTGTTGGTTCATCTTCATATCCCAGGGCGATCAGAGAGACCAGCCGGTAGCCTTGCGGAACGCCGAGACGGGACGCTATTTCGGCCGCGTAGGCCTTCTTGTCGCCGGCCACCCAGCAAGATTGGATTCCGAGATCGGTCGCCGCCAGAAGGATGTTTTGGGTGGCTGCGGATCCGTCCTCGAGATAGTACTTTGAGTCGCGGCAAAGCACGATGATGCAGGCCGCGGCGTCGGCGATGAAGCCGCCGTGATCGGCGAGTCCGCCGATGATTTTCAGGGTGCCGCGGTGGGTGACGATTATGAACTCCCAGGGCTGCTCGTTGCGACCGGAGGGGGCGAGCCTTCCGGCATCCACTAGTGATTCCAGGACTTTTTTCTCCAGCGGCCGGTTGCTGAAAGAGCGCGTGCTATGGCGTTCGCGGATTGCCTGAAATGTTTCCATAGGCGTTTGTCTCCCATTGCCTTGTCGTGACATTACACAGACAAAGAGTGGGCTGCATCCCGGGGCGGGATCAAGCTTTTCATGTGGATAATCAGCGTGGCCAGGAATCCTGTCCCAGTTTTACGCCTATCCGGTAATAGCGGCTGGTGACGTAGAGGCTCTCGTAGTCGATAATGGTTTTCAGTCCACCGTCACCATCGAGCAGATTGGTGGACACGGGCGACCAGGCATGTTCGAGCAGGTTGGAGCACCACTCGGCCCAGTAAACCCGACCGGTGACGGTGTCGAATTGCAGTTCCACGGCGGCGGCCGGTTCGCATTCGATATGGTCGAGGTCGAGGAATGAGGCCGCATTGGTGGGGCAGGTGCCGGCTACGAATTCCCGGAGATTGTTGCGACCGTCGCCGTCGTCGTCGGCGGACGCCTGCATGCCCGTATATGAACCGGAATGCTCCAATTCATATGAGTCCGGCAATCCATCGTTATCCACATCGAAATCGTCATCCATGGAATAATAGACAATCTGGTCGTCCGCGAAGAAGTTGTCACCGTTGGAGCGGCGGATCACGAGATGGCTACGGGCATGGCCGGCATAGTTACGATCGAAGAACCAGTCGTATTCACCGGGTTGTGTTTTATAGCGGGTGTGGTCGACTCGCTGGCCGTATGGCAGCGTGAAGAGGTTCGTGATGACAAGCGTCGAGCCGGCGGGGATGCTCATATTCGTCCAAATCTGTTCATATTCTCCACAGAGGCGGTCGCCTTTGCGGGTGCGACAGCTCCATACGGGGCTTACTCCCGGAGAGGAGTCCCACCAGAGGGTGGTTTCGGCGTATTCCTGGTCAACCTGGATGCGCAGGCCGGTAAGCGTGTTGCCGCTCAGGTTTTGAATGCTGATGATATTGGTGAGGACGTCGCCGGGATTGAAGAGGGGCAGGCCGTCCTGATCATGGCGGACCGTTGCCGGAACGCTTGAGGATATCCGCATCGGTGTCGAGCGTGAGCGCATATCGGCGACCGAGAGGCTGTTGGAGGTTGAGTTGTTGAAGCCGATTGAATGCAAGTGGGTGCGGTCGATGGTGGTGAAATTGGTCCAGGGAACGTCAACGCGCCGTTGCAGTGATATGATGCGGGAGAGGAAATTGGTAAGGGGCACGGTATTGGTCACGCCGCTGGAGTCGGCGGCCCATATTTCCGCGTAGTCGATCGGATTTGCGGCGCTTATCCAGAAAGTCAGCAGATCGTAATCGGACACGTCGGTGTCGGGGTCTCCGAGCCAATAGCTTGTGCGTGTTTCATTGGTAACGATCGTACCGGTATTTGTGGAAAAAACGTCTATTCGGTCGAAGTAGACGTCGGCTCCGGTAGCGTCGTATCCCATGACGTAGAGGATGAGTTTCCGGGTGCCGCTGTTGGTTATGTTGCATGAGAAGGTCAGGGTATGCCAGCAGGCGGTGGCGTCGTCGGGGGTGAGCCAGTCTTCGGCGGTTGAAGGGGTGCCGTTGGTAGGCTCCAATTTGATTCCGCACTTCAGCCAGTTTGTGCTTCCGGGGTTGATGCCGAGTTGGGCGAGATAGACGCGGCCGGTGACATACAGGACTTCTCCGGAGGTACAAGGGATCTGCTGATAGATGTTGTTGAAAGACCATCCCGTCCAGGCGCCGCCATGCATGCGGGCCGAGTAACCTCCTTCCCAGGAGCGGTCCGAGGTGATGTGAACTTCGAGGTCGTCGTTGCCCTCACTCCAGTTGGTCGGCGAGGTGCCCCAGCCGTATTTGTTGCCGGACTCGAAACTCATATCGTTGCCGAGCAGTGCCCAGTCGTTGGTGATGATGGTTACGTTGGTATGTCCGTTGTGGGGGAATCCGAGTGTATCTTCCACCATGAGGCGACTGTTGGAGACGTCGAAACCCGGCTTTCCGCCGCCGCCGCGCCGGGCGACGACCTTGATGTAATAAGCCCCCGTGGCGACTCCCGAGAGATCCCAGGTCCAGGAGGCGTAATGTGTCGAAGTATCGACGTTGATGGTTTGGTTGGTGTTTATGAGGTGCCAGTCGTCGTCGCATCCGTTCCCGTAGTAGATATCGGCCTGCAGCGGTTCGTCGTCCCCGTCGGTTGCGTAGAATTCGATGGTGTAGGCTCCGTTCGTCCAGTTATCGCCGCCGCTGGTCTGATTCGGGTGGATGATGTAGACCCCGGGAGCGTAGATCGAGCGATAGCGATACTTGTAGTGGAGGTGTTCGCCGCTGGAGAGATCGTCGCTGAAGTTGGCGGCGATGTTGACGTTGTCGGATATTTCGCTGGCCGTGTTTTGTTCATAGACGTCGAGGGTTAGGTCACGTCCGGCGTCATCGAGGAGGGTGATTTCGAAGGAGCACGCCTTGCGGTATGGTTGTTCCGTGGAGAAGCCGTATGAATATGGGGCACGGTCTTGCTGCATGAGATAGACCACGTCGTTGCTTGCGAATGTGCCCAGTACGCGGTGGTAAAGGTTGGTGGGCGGGTTGAGCACCTGGTGGGTGATCCATTCGCCGTCGGAACGCTTGAGGATGACGACGTCGATATCATGGCCTTCGGTGTGGTCGTTGATTCCCATGTTGGTGGAGCCGCCGCGCCAGTGCATTGAGACCTGGTCGAACGCCGCCAGGGCCCCGTCGTTGGTGACCGTTACCGCGCGGTTGGCATAGGTGTCGAGTTCCAGATCGAAGAAACACCCGTTGGAGACCACTTCGTCGGGACTCAGGTGAAGCTCCATTTCCATGGCCGAGGTGAACCAATTGTTGGTTTTCGAGCGGGCCGAGAGGAAGACCTGGGCGTAACTGTCGTCGGTTCCGTTGGTGGGAGTGGTGCGGGGAACCATGCGGGAATAGGCTTTGGGGATCAGAGGGGCGTCTTCGCTGAACTGATAGAGGCCGAAGATATCGGCCGCCAACGGGCGGAAGCTGCCGGCCATGACGCCGTCGTAGTCCGCCATGCGGAAGTAGCCGTTGCCGCGGATGTTGATTACCTCGGGATAGCGGGCCGTGCCGTCTTCGTTGGTTCCGTACATGTGTCCGATCTTGAACCCGACATGATACGATGCCTGTCCGGGAATACGATCGGCGTAGTCGTCCTCGAAAACGGAACGTACGCCGGAGGCCGCGTTGAACCACGTGAAGAGGTATTCTTCGTACGGACGTTCGACCCAGTTGCAGTCCCTGCAAACATAGAGGGTCATCGGTTCAATCGTTGCGCTGCCGCGCGGGCGCTGTTGCATCCACCAGCCGGTGCCGTCGTCGAGCAGATTGTAAAGCCAGGGGGCGCGCAGGGAGACGGCGTTGTGATCCTGATAGGTGACGTTGGGGTAATCTACCCGACCGTACATTTGGGGTTCCGTGGCGCCGCCCATCAGGATTTCCTGGCTGGTATAGGAAATGTCGTTGGACGTTCCGGAAGTGGTTGCGTAGAGGCAGATCTTGACGCCCTTGGCGGGATGGGTATCCGAGTTGGTCACGATACTGGCGAGGATGAAGTGCTTGGTCCACAGGGAACTCGTACAGGCCCCGGCATTTTCCGTAAAGACTATTTCCAGCCGGCTGGGCCAGCCGTCGCCGTAGGCCGTGGTCATTTTGCGGGGGAAATTCGTCAGCGGCGTGCCGATCACGTAGGTGTGGGTTTCCGCGAAAGGCCCCGTGCCGAATTCGGCACTGCTGCCGTCCTTGCTGCCCAGCATGAAATAGGGCGGAGAGTTGGTGTCCAGCAATATCCCCTCGCCGCGTTCGGTGTGCGCCATCGCCCCGAGGTAACCGTAGGAGTCGAATTCGAGCACTCTTTCGGTCGAGTCATTGTCGGGACGGTAGAGAATGATTACGTTGGTGCATATCAGGTCGCTGCCATTCGTCCAGCTGGCGAATCCCACTTCCACGTAGGATGGGTAATCGGTGACGCCCCAATCGCCGATCGGAAAGACGTACACGTACAGGGGCGGGTAGTTGATCGCCGGGATATCGGCGGCCGGGTTGGTGGCGATACTTTCGGCTTCCGCGCGCAGGGTTGTATAGATATTCGTGGCCGGGAGGGGATTGGCGGACGAGCCGTCCAGGGCGATGGAATCCCAGTAGAGATCCACCGTGCCGGTTTCGGAAGCGCCTCCCGAGAACCCCTCGAAGGACAGGGAGACCGTCGCCGTGGCGAGGCCGTCGGTGGAATCCTCCTCGCGCCACACGAGGATATCGTCGAAATAGACGGTGCAGGTGGCCGCCCCATAGCCGCAGATCATACAGCGGAAGATATAGAGTCCGCTGTTGGTGATTGGGGCGCTTACGAAGGAGAGATCCTGCCAGCCGGTGGAGTTGGTGTTCGCCTGGATGACGTCTTCGACTCCGTAGCCACCGCCGTCCTTTTCCAGTTTAATGCCTGCGACCACCCATGATCCGGTGGTATTGAGTTCCTCGACATTGATACGGGCGCGGGCGTGAATGACGTCGCCGTTGGTGAGAGTGAGCAGCTGGTAGACTTGGTTCCAGCTCCAGCCGTCGAAGGTTCCGGCCATTTCGAGGGCATAATCGCCGACATCGGCCACGGCGGCCTGAACCGAGGCGGTGAGGTCATCGCAGCCCGTATCCCAGGCACTGAGGCCGCCTGATTCGAATCCGCGGTCGTGGATGCCGAAGAGTTCGTGGTGGAGGTCGAAGAAGCGCCAGCCGTCGAAAGCGGCGTTCCAGGTGGCGCTGGTGACAGCACCGAAGGTATCGCTCAGGGAGGCGCAGACGGTTCCCGTCCCGGCGGATGAGGAATAGGAGTTGGTGGCCCAGTGAACGAATCCCAGCAAGTGGAGTTGATCGCCAGCGGCGACATTGATGGATTGGGAGAGGGTATTGGTGATGGGTGAGGAGGCGCAGAACGATCCCTGGAGGCGGGCGGCGTAGTTTTGATTGAACGTGTTGTTGGTATCGGTGGCGATGGAGAGTTGATTGGTGATGGTTGACCATCCTGAGAGGTCGCCGGTTTCGAATCCGGCGTTCGACAGGGTCTCCGCGGGTATCTGCCGGGTTACGGCGACAGCCGCCGCGATAATTGCAAGCGCTCTCAAAATTGATTTATTCAAAATTCCTCCTTGTGAGATTAGCGTGAAGCTCAGGCGAGTCATCGTTACTTTTTTGTTAACATGAAAACGGGTAACTGTCAAGCAGATTGAGAAGGCGGTTGATCAAGCCCGGGAGAGTTTGCATCCGCGTGAGGGAAAGGGGATATTCCCTCGTGACAGGCCCCTCAGGGATTCCGGCGGGGTGGTTCGAAAGTTATGAATAAGAGCAGGATCAGCAGCCGCCCGCGGCCTATGCGGGTTGCCGTGGGTATGAGTGGAGGGCTCGACAGCTCGGCGGCGGCCGCCGTGTTGATCAAGGCCGGGCATGAGGTCCGGGGAATCACCGCCGAGATGTGGAGTGCAGCGGGCGGGCAACCAGCCATAGCGGCCGAACGAGCCGAAAAGGTCGCCACCATGCTGGGCATCCCGCATGAAAGACTCGACATCGGAGAACAGTTCAAGACGACCGTTGTAGCGGGATTCATTGATGAATACACGGTCGGGCGGACACCGTCACCCTGCATCATATGTAATGCGGCGATGAAATTCGGGCTGGTCATGGAGCACGCCTTGCGGCGGGATTGCGATTTTTTTGCGACCGGTCACTACGCGCGCGTGGAGCGCCGTGACTGCGGAGTGCGCCTTCTGCGGGCCAGGGATCGGCGGAGGGATCAGTCTTATTTCCTGCATCGCCTGAACGCCGCACAGCTCATGCGGGTGGTTTTCCCGCTGGGCGACTTGACCAGGGAAGAGGCGGCCGCCGAAGTGCACCGAAGGGGCCTGCCGGTAGGAGGGCAGCGCTCCAGTCGGGATCTGTGTTTTGTTGCAGGCTCGAAATATTCAGAATTGGTGGAGGCGGAACACCCGGAGTTGAAGCGCGAGGGGCAGATATGCGACAGTGCCGGCCGGGTACTGGGACGGCACGCGGGTTGCCACCGGTATACGGTCGGACAGAGGACGGGGTTGGGAATAGCGGTGGGGAGGCCCATGTATGTTCTCGCCGTCGAGACGCGGGAGAACCGCGTCATTGTCGGCCCGCGCGCGGAATGTATGCGGGAGGGGTGCCGGGTGGCGGAGGTGCACTGGATCGCCGGCGCACCGCCGGCGACGGATTTTGAGTGTCATGTCCAGATACGTCACCGTCACGAGGCGGCGACTGCGCGGGTGCGGGTGACATCCGAAGGGGAGGCCGAAATAGAGTTCGCCGAGCCACAGTTTGCAGTGACCCCGGGGCAGGCGGCGGTGATGTATGATGGTGATGAAGTTCTCGGCGGCGGGTGGATAGAGGGATAGTGTGTGGATGAAAAATGCAGGTATTCCGCGGGTGACAGAGGAGCGGATGGAGGCGTTGGAGGAGCTGTTACGGGATGTCGGCTCGGCGGTAATTGCCTTCAGCGGCGGGGTGGACAGTACTTTTCTGGCGGCGGTGGCGGCTCGGGTGCTGGGGAATGCGGTCATGGCGGTGACGGCGGTATCTCCCACGTATACCGAGAGCGAACGCCGTTCGGCGACGGAACTCGTGCGGCAAATAGGGATTCGTCACCGGTTCGTAGAGACGCATGAGATGGATGACGATCATTTCAGGGCAAACTCCCCGGATCGTTGTTATTTCTGCAAACGGGAGTTGTGCCGGGTTCTGTTGCGGACGGCAGCGGAGTTGGGCTTTGTGAGTGTGCTCGACGGGAGCAACCGGGATGATGCGGCGGATTACCGGCCGGGGACGCAGGCTTTGCGCGAGGCGGGGGTCCGTAGTCCTTTGGCGGAGGTGGGGTTGGGTAAAGAGGAAATCCGGAATTTGTCCCGGCGGATGGGGTTGCCGACCGCCGGGCGGGCTTCTTCGGCATGTTTGGCGTCGCGTGTGGCGTACGGGATACCCCTTACGGTGGAATTGCTGCGGAGGATTGAACGTTCGGAGGAGGCTCTTCGTGCGATGGGTTTTGACGTGGTAAGAGTGCGGGTTCACGCCGGGGGGGTCGCCAGGATCGAACTTGCGCCGGAGAATGTGGCCGGGGGCGCGGACGATGCGGTACGTTTGAAGATCGTGAAGCTGTTACGCGAGAATGGATTTCGATACGTCACGCTCGACCTGGAGGGTTACCGCACCGGCAGTCTGAACGAGGAGATCACGGAGGAGAAGCGGGCGACGGGCGGTGTGAAGACAGAGCCGGACGATGGATCAGCCGGCCCAGTGGGCACGCCGCCTTATTCTGGAATATGAGATCGGGATGACGCGGCCCGGAAAGCGGGCTGCGCGGCGCGCGACCGTCACCACTCGCGGGGTGAGACGGCGCAGCAGGCCGCCGACGAAGGCGGCCGTCCCGAGGGTGGTGCCGAGAACGAGCAAAATAAATCTGCGCCGGGTTATTTCCATATTCCGTGTATCTCCGCATTACAATAGCTGCAGCGTCCGTCGTCACGGACGTGATTTTCGAGGACGGCGTAGCCGCGTCTTCGTATCAGCAGGCGCCCACAGGCGGGGCAATAGGTGTTTTCGCCGTCGGGGGTGAGAATGTTGCCGATATAGACGAAATGCAGCCCCTGTGCACGGGCTATGTCGCGGGCCCGCAGGAGCGTGTCGGTGGGCGTGGGGGGCAGGTGACGCATGCGGTAGTGGGGATAGAAGCGCGAGAAATGCAGGGGGGTGTCAGGCCCCATTTCGGATGCGACCCAGCGGCTGAGACGTGAGAAATCTTCATCACTGTCGTTGAGAGTGGGGATCACGAGGTTTGTGAGTTCGACCAGGACGCCGGAGTCGCGGGCGGTGACGATGGCATCGAGGACGGGCTTGAGGGTTCCATCACAGACGTCGCGGTAGAACCGATCGGAGAAGGCTTTCAGGTCGATATTGGCGGCGTCGATGTAGCGGCAGAGCTCACGCCAGGGGGCACGATTGATGTAGCCGGCGGTTACAAGAACATTTTTCAGGCCGGCTTCCCGGGCGTGTATGCTGCAGTCGAGTGTGTATTCGTAGAAGACGATCGGCTCGGTATAGGTATAGGCGACCGACAGGCAGTCGTAGCGTGAGGCCAGGGCGGGAACCGCCTCCGGTGGCAGGTGAAAGGAGCTGGAGTCTTCCGGGTTTTGCTGGGATATCTCCCAGTTCTGGCAATTACGACAGTGGAGGTTGCATCCGACGGTGGCGATGGAGAGGATGGGGGTTCCCGGCAGGAAGTGAAAGAGAGGTTTCTTTTCCACCGGATCGACATGGGCGGAGCATGGGTATCCATAGGTCACGGCCCGAAGCTGCCCATCGATGTTTACACGTATTCGGCATTCGCCGCTCTGCCCGGGCTGGATGATGCAGCCCTTGGGGCACAAACCGCATTGCACCGCCGTCATGAGATTCCTTTACCCTCCGTGACCAGCCCTGGAGGGCCGCTTGTCATACGACGCGTACTGACGCGAGGCAGCGCGACCCGCGCTGTCAAAAGTTACGCCTCAGGCGGGATGCTTGCAAGTCCGGCGCCAGGCTGGAGGGTATGGGAGACGCGGTCACCGATACGGTATATGGGACGTTGCCCCCGCCGAGTATACTTATTGTGGGCCGGGGCCTTTTATATCAAGGGGAACCGGTGAAGCGTACGCGGTAGAAGCGCAGGCCGTTTGTGGAGTAATCCAGATATTCTTCGTTGGTGCTGGAGGCCGTAATGGTGGTCAGAATCTGCCACGGCGAGGTGATCATGTTGGTGGTGTACTCGAGTTGATAGTTCATGCCGGGCACGGCCGGCCAGGCGATAGCCGTCGGGCTGCCGGGGGTGACCGTGCTGACCACGAGGGGCGGAATACTGGACGTGCCGAGGGTGTAATTCCAGCCGGTGCTGCTCATCGCGATGGGATCGAAAAGGGTGCCGACGGTGGCGACGCGATAGACGCCGAGGGGCAGAAGGCCGAATTCGAAGTAGCCGTTGGCGTCGGTCTTGGTGACGTCCATGGCTCCGGCCAAGTTATCTCCGCCGAATACCGCCACATCGCCGTAGGCGAAGGGCGCGCTGGAGTTGGAGAGAATGCCGCTGATTTCCGCGCCCTGAAGAATGCTGATGTCGTCTATGTACCATCCACCGGCATTCCCGTCATTGTCGGATTGCAGGGTGAAGCGGAGGTACAGATTGCTTTCGTTGGCAACCGGATCGAGGGAGACGACGACGCGGCGCCAGGCGCCGTCAGTATTATAATTGCTGTTGCGGTCGGAGAGTATGTTGACCACGTTGGTGCCGGATCGAGTGAGGATGTCGGCGGGGGTGCGCGGACAGATGACGTCGAGGCGCACGGCATCGTTGGTGTCGTGGAGGTCGAGCCATTCATAGAAGACGAGGAAGAAGCTGTTCGGGTTATTGGAGCAAGTGGCGGCGGCGGGCGGCAGGGTGAGGCTGAAAAGCGGGGAATACAGTTCACAGATAGCATCGTCCGGGTAACGCCCGTCGAGGTCGGTTCCGAAGCACCAGCGTCCGCTGTGGGCGTGATCGGGGGCGGCGTCGGTGCCCACGGCGTCCGGGTTGGGGATGCCGAGTTCCCAGGCGTTGCCGGGGCCGAAGGGGTCGTCGCCGCCGTCACGGTGGTACCACAGGTTTGTAAACTGAGGGAGTCGTGCGTCTACGCCCGAATCGAAGATATTGGTATTGCTGTTGGGCTGTAGTGGGTATCCCTGGAAGGGAAGATCAAAGGCGGGAGCGTAGTCACCGGAGTCATCCCCTTCCTCATAGGAGAGGGCTTCCAGGTTGGCGATGGTGCCGCGGCTGCCGGTATCGGCCACGAGAGAACCGATTTGGAGGAAGCAGAACGGCAGACTTTCGTTGGTATCGGTGTTGGGGATCAGGGCATTGACGCGCGGGTCGTGCCCGGCGGCCGGGCCGCCGATGGCGTGTTCTTCTCCATCGCTGACGTAATCGTAGTCCGTATCGGCGGACGTCGGCAGCGTGCCGCAACGGCCGCCGAAGAGATAGGCTGCGGGTGTTGCGCAACGGTCGGCGGGGTCGAGATCCTCGTAGGTTGCGGTGCCTTCGGGATCCGGCGACCAGCCGGCGTTTTGGGCGAAGACGAATACCGCGAAGGCGCGAGGTTGGGGCCCCTGAGATTGTTCGCCGTCGGGGTTGACCATGATCCAGCGTGCGGACTCGAAGTCATAGACCCACGTGTCGTTGAAGTAGTGGGACCCGTCCGTACCTCCGAAGAGGACCGGGGCTTGGTGATCGCAAGAGAGGCAATAGTCGGCGTAACCGCGATCGTACATGAAGGCGCCGAAGTAAATCATCGAGGCTCCACCGCGCGGGGGCGGCACCTGGGAATCCTCGAAGACCGTGATATGACTCCAGTCGCCGTCTTTGTATTTCCAGAGATCATTGAGCGGGCGGTTGTCGGCGTCGAAACCGCCGAACAGGAGGACGCATTCGTCGACCGGGTCGTAGACCATACAGTGTCCCCAGCGTGCCGGCGGACTGTGGGCGGGAATGATCTTGGTCCAAAGTATCATGTGGGGATCGCCGATTGATTGCGGGTCGGCATAGACCACTTCTCCGTCCAGATCGTTCCAGACGGGAGTTCCTTCGTAGGTGTCGGCGTAGACGGTACGCCCTCCGATTCCTCCGAAGGCCACTATCCGGTCGCGCTTGTAATCGTAGACCTGGACGACGGACTTGCGAACGCCGGGCATTTCTCCGGATATCTGGACGTGGGTACCGCTGGTCCAGTAGGCTTTCTTCTTGTAGCCCGGCCGATAGGTGACGCGCAGGGTTGTTTTGCCGGCATATTCATAGAGGGTGGATCCGTGAGTGTCCCCCCAGAGGATGAAGCCGGCGCTTTCGGCCGCCCAGTTATCCTGTGCGAGCATTTCGGCGATGATGGGAGTGACGTCGAGGGCCACGACGGTGTAGCCGGTGACCACGACGGTGAACTGGAGTTCGGAACTCAGGAACTGAGACATCGTCAAGCGGTTTGTGACGGGGATGCCGGTGTAGTCTACGGAAGACTTGCCGTCGAGCCACAATTCGCCGCGCAGGTGCAGGTCGTTGGACGAGATGCCGGTGGAGGTCAGGTCGAGAACAAGTTCAGCGGAAAGGATATCCTCGCAGTTCGTGCGCAAGTAGACGTCATCGAAGAAGAAGCCGTTGTAGTCATATTCCGCCGCCGGCTGGCGATAGACTACGTGCAAGACCGATTCTCCGACCCGTAGTTCGTTCGAGGCGCCCAGCGTTTCTCCATAGATCAGGAAGCCGGCGCTTTGGGCTGCCCAGTCCGGCCGGGCCACCATTTCGGTGACGATCGCGGTGATGTCGATGTTGGTTTTGAAGGCGCTGAGGTCGGCCGCCGAGATGGTGAAATCCTGGGTCGAGCTGATGAATGCGCTGAAGACGCGGCGATAGCTGGGTGGATCGTTGGTGTAGTCGTTATCGGATTGACCATTGGAAAGCAATTCGCCGACGATGTGCAGGTTGTTGGTAGAGGCGCCGTAGGCGGTGATGTTCAAGTCCATGTTAGCGGAGATGATGGTGGAGCCGGCGGGGATATTGAGACCGTCGAAGAAGAGACCGTTGGTGGCACCGGAGCCGATCGCTACGCGTGTAACGTTGGTTACAGCACCGTCGTTGATGCCCTCGGCGCCGACGGCCCACTCGTTGCTCGCCTGCTGTCCTTCGGTAAGTGTTCCGATTTGTATGAGGCTTTCGTCGGAAACCGGCCCGCTGTTGTACCCTTCGGCGCCGACCGGATCCTCTTCGGTGATCGGGTCCTGGTCGTCGGTGGATTTGTAGTAGTAGGACGGCATGGGGACGGGCTGGTAATAGTTGTGGATTTCGTCCCAGCCGCCGAGGATATAGGTCCAGTCGAAGCTGGAACGGCCGTAGCCGTTGTCCCAGGGACGGTTCTTGGGAAGGCCGAAAGAGGTGCCATCGCAGTAATAGGGTTGATTATCGCACGGGCACTGGTCGGCACGGGTGTTGAAATATCCCAGCAGGGTGACAGCGCTGACCTCGCTGAGACCTTCGGAGAGGCCTATGTCGTCGAGGGTGGCATCACTGAGCACCCATGAATTCGAGCGGATGACGAATTCCCAAATATTGGTGAACCGTTCCACGCCGTCGCGCCCGCCGATGATCACGATCTGGCGGTTATCAAGCAGCACGGTATTCGTCGTCTTGAGACCGCTGTCTATTTCCCGGGTTTTTATTTCGAAAACCGGAATATAGGTAGCGGCGGGGCCCCAGCGGGGTTCCGGCAGGGGGTTGTTTGTGTTGGGCGTCACCTGTTCCCAGTTGGGCAGATCCTGGAACTTAGGCCAGACGAGTCGCCAGAGGTCGTTCAGCGCACGGTCGTAGTGATTGCTGACGCTCATGGCGCCGTTCGCCAGGCGCGGGGCGGATTCAACTTCGGCCCAGTGACCGGTAAGCGATACACCGTCGGTGAGTCCATCGCGGTCGGTGTCCTGGACGACGGGGCTGCAGCGGAAGGAACGGTCTTCTTCGCCGTCGCCGAGCCCGTCGCCGTCACTGTCGGGATTCCAGGGACTGGTACTGGCCTCGGTGATCGAATTGCTGTCGGCGCCGGGATTGATCAGGAAGCGCACCGAATATTCACGTTCGTTGAAGAGTCCGTCATGATCAACATCACCATCGGCGCCGAGCTCGGGATAGCGGACCTGGAGGACGCCGTCCACGGGGATGGGATCCATGGGATGGAGGCCGTAGATGACTTCCCAACCATCGGGCATGCCGTCGCCGTCGCTGTCGGGGTTGAACGGGTCGGTGGAGTAATCCCAGACGACATATCCGTAGTTGGTATCGAAGGATCCGGGCGGATTGCCGTATTGTGCGTTCCACACGAGATATTCTTCAAGGTTATTAAGCCCGTCGCCATCGTAGTCTTCGTCACCGTCGTTGGGGTTGTAGGGATCCAGGGCCGGGCTGCGGACGTTGCCGAAGGCGTCAATGACTTCGAAACCGTCGGGCATACCGTCGCCGTCGGTATCCCAGTCGGACGGACCGTCGAGCATGCCGTCGCCGTCCAGGTCACCGGGGATGTGGTTGCTTGGGAAGTGGAAGAAGCCCCCGTCGAAGACGCCGTTGGTGTTCCAATCCCAAACCTCGCGTCCGTCAATGAGGTGGTCTCCGTCGGTGTCGGTTTTGAGCGGGTTGGATTGGTACTGCAACACTTCCGGGCCGTCGGGCAGGTAGTCTTTATCGGTGTCGGGGAGTTGAGGATTGGTGCCATGAACGTACTCATTGCTGTTGGCCAGGCCGTCGGAATCGGAATCCTCGGCGGCGTCGGAGGGATCGGTCGGATCGAGAGAGTGGTCGTATTCCCATCCATCGGGCATGCCGTCGCCATCGCTGTCGGGGTTGGTGGGATCCGACCAGTCGTTCGTATTGGCCAGGCCGTCGGCGCCGAGGAATTCACGGTAGTTGGAGGCGCCGTCGTAGTCCGGGTCGGCGTTGGGGTCGGAACATTCCGTGGGATCAAGGCCGGCGACGGTATCGCGGCCGAACTGGAACTCGAAGCCGTCCCAGAGTGTATCGCCGTCGGTATCCTGCTGGTCGGGAAGGGCATCGGCGAGGAGTACGGCGCCCGGATTATGGCCCACGTCCACGGCGCGTTCGGAGACCGTGGGCGGTATTCCTCCGAAGACGGTAAGCGCGGGATCGACGGCGGGGACGGGGATCATCGGATGAGAGACCGTGCTGGCCTCGAAGCGGTCGCACTCGACGGCCGGGTTGACATGGTCCTGACCGAAGTTGTCGATACCTTCGAGGTAGCGGCCGACGAAATATGCCCGGACGGTATCCGTGCCCTGGACGGCGTTGGTGCTCAGGCTGGAAAGGGCGAGGCGGTTGGTGATGCCGTCGTAGCCGAGCTCATCGCCGTCGGGCATGCCGTCGCCGTCGCTGTCGGCGTTGAAGATATTGAGGCGCACATCGAAGAGGCGGTACTGGTCGAACTCGAAGAGGTTGTTGAGCCCGTCGTTATCGGGGTCGTCGTCCCGGGCGTAGAGGAAGCGGTTGGTGTAGCCGCTGATTTCCGTCCAGTCGCCCACGCCGTCGTAGTCGCTATCGGCTTCATGCAGGACGAAGGTGATCTCGCTTTGGATACCTTGACCGATGGCGATGGGGCGCAGTTCGGCGGCGGCGTAACCGTCCTTGGAGACGGTCACGAGGTGACTGCCGGGCAGAAGGTTGTTGACGATCGTGGGGGTCAGGTTGGTGTATCCCTGGGAGACCTCATCGGGCTCGACGCGGCGTTCATCGACGTAGACCGCGGCGCCGGTGACGGCATTGCCGTTGACGTCGACGGTCTGAATCAAGAGAGAACCGGGGTTGCCGCTGATATCGTTGGTGGAAAAGGCGACCTTTACGCGGACGCCGAGCGGTACATCGGCGGTTTGGGGGGCGACGCGAAGTGAATTGGTGGGAATAATGCATATGGTGTGCTCTCCGGCTTTAACGGCCAGCAGGACCGGGGTCAGCTCTCCGGTATCGCGTCCGTCCAGCCAGACGGGATAGGCGCCGTCGTCATCGGCGGTGACGTAGAGACGGCCTTCGCCCTGGTTGGTGAAGATGTTCACCAGGCTTATTTCTCCCTCGCGTACGAGCACTTCGGCCGGGGGATAGAGCGTCAGATTCGTTCCGGCGCTCACCAGGTGACTGCCGGGGGCGATGTCGGCGATGAGGAGGGGCTCGACCGGGTTGGTGATCCAGTCGGGATGGTTATTCCAGAGCGTCGTATTGGTAGATGATCGGTAGGGTTCGAGGTCGGCCACCGGCGGGGCGTTCGTATCGGAATTGGTGACGCCGTTCCAGATTTCTACCGAGAGGCCGTTGAGGAACACTTCGTAGGAGGATCCGGCACCGTTGGCGAGCATCACTCCCAGGTAGCCGCGGCCGCTGCCTTTTTCGAGCTCGAAATCACACTCAACGCGCTGGCCGGTGCCGGTAAGGTTGACCCAGCCCGCGGAGGTGACCTGATCCCTGTCGGGGACGCCGGGATTGAGCAGGTTTCCGAAGCCGTACTGGCCGGAGAAGAGCGGGCCATTGTAGAATTCATCCACATAGCCGGCTTGAGACGCCTTGACGTAATAGTGCCCCTGGGGCAGGCCGGCGATTTGGTAAGAACCGTCAGCGGTGGTGGTACGTGTGCCGAACACTTTACCGGGCAGGACGTAGCGATGTCCGTGGACGGCATTGGTCACCTGTCCGCGGCCGATGGCCATGACTTCAGCGCCGGCGATCGGGCGCCCGTTGATATCGCGCACCCAGCCGGTGATGGTTACACCTTCGTAAACGCGCACGTCGTCGACGAACCAGCCGGCGTAGGCGTTGTTGTTAGAGTTTTGGGCGGCGAAGAAGAAACGCAGATGGACATTGGTCATGCCGGCGAAGCGGGTGAGGTCCGCAACGCGATTGGTCCATCCATAGCTGAAGCCCGAGCGTGTATCGCTGACGACGAACCAGTTACTGTCGCTTCCGGCACGGGCCTGGAGTTCCATGATATCCCATTGCGGTTCGGTGGCGTAGAATTCGTTCCAGGAGACGAACAGGTTTTCAACTGCGGAAGCGTCGATGGCGGGACTCTCAAGGGCGCATTGAACGATGCTGCCGGTACTGTAAGTCGCATCCACGTTGGTGCCGCTGGGGTCGGCGGCCATGCGGTAGACCGTGCTGGTGGAGTGATCCGTGATGTAGACGACCGTGTTTGTTTTCGGGGCGGGCTCGGCGGTGGAAAAATGCCAGAAGTCGTAGGGATAATTCCCGTCGGTCCAGTAGTGAGTCCACTGGTTGCGGGTGGGTGACGAGGGTTCAAAGTTTTCGGAGAGGAGCAGGTTGAAGTTGGTGATCGGCAGGGTAGGATCGTCCCAGCCGAGTTGGAAAGTATCACCGTCACTCACGCCGCTGTCGTTGCTGTCGGCGTCGAGAGGATCGGAGCCTATCTGGAGTTCAAACCCGTCATCGAGCCCGTCGCGGTCGGTATCCGGCAGAGACGGGTCGGTTCCATAGGTTTGAATTTCGTCTCCATCGGTTATGCCGTCGGAATCGCTGTCGGGGTTGGTGGGGTCGATGCCGTAGGCGAACTCATTACTGTTGGCGACACCGTCTCCGTCGGCGTCAACGGCGCCGTCGGAAGGATCCCCCGGATTGAGGTCGTTGAAAATTTCCCAGCCGTCGTTCATGCCGTCGCCGTCGCTGTCGGGGTTGGTGGGGTCGGGGCCGCTGCGGTTGGTGGGTCCGGTGGCGTCGCAGCCGGTGCTCAGGTATGTATTGGTGTACCACCACTCGAATTCCTCAAGGGTGGAAGCGCCGTCGTTGTCGAGGTCGGCATCCGGGAGCTGGTCGGGGTCGCCGTCATCGGGTTCGGCGGTGCGGACGCGGTCGTTGCCGTTGTCGAGGGGATCCAGGGAGAAGGTGTTGGTATGTGCAGGGTTGTTGGTGGAATAGGTCCATTCCCAGCCGTCCCACATTCCGTCTCCGTCGGTATCCTGCAGGCAGGGCTCGGTACCGGCGGCGAATTCGAGCGAATTTTCGAGGCAGTCACCATCGGTATCGCCGCCGCCGGCGATTGGTCCGGCGGAGTGCATGACGGTGTTGGCGTCGAGGAGGCCGTTGGTGTCTTCGGCGCGCACGCCGAAGCACCACAGCCGGTCGTTTTGCAGACCGGTGACTTCGTAGGAGGTGGTATTGGTGACAACGGCGATTTCGTGATTGAAAACGTCATCGGCGTCACAGGAGGGCTGTTGCCCGCAGAGCCAGAAGTTTGTGCTTTGATAGATGTGATAGTAGATGGTGGTGGAGGTATCCACGGCCTGATCCCAGGAAAGAGACACATTGCTGTTGGTGCCTCCGGCGGCGTCCTTCAGCCCCGTGAAGGCCGGGGGAAGCTCATCGGTGACCAGGCGGTAGGTGAAGATTTGTTTGTCCCCGCTGACGATGGCCGAATACGAGACCACCGGCAGGCCGTAGCCGTCCGCCAAGAGGACGGTGTTCGTGGCGATTCCGCCACTGCGGGCGATCCCGGGGGGTTCATCGCTCTGAAGTATACCGACCCATGCGCCGCCGGAGTATTTTTTCAGGAAAAGCGAATTCGGATCGTTATTGCCGGCCTGCCAGGCTACATAGACCGTGCCGTCGGGGGCGATGGAGATGGCCGGGCCGGCGGGATCGGTGACGGTATTGCTTGAGGAGCTGATGCCGGGGTAGGTCATTGATCCGCCGAATTCATGCCAGCCCCCCCCTGAATAGTGGGCCGCGTAGATCTGGGTGTTGGGTTCGTCGATTCCGGAGCCGAACTGGACCCACGTCAGATAGATATCCCCGTTGGGGGCGAGGGCCAGGGAGGGTTCCTGGACGCCGGTTGCCGAGACGGGGCTCCCGATGCTCACCCATGCGCTTCCATCCCAGCGATAGACGTGTATGCCCGGGCTGCCGCCGCCGGAGGGCAGGCCGTACCAGGCGATGACGGGGCGGCCGGCGGCGTCGCTGATCATCGTAGGCGTAATTGTCGACTGTCCGGTTCCCGGAATGCCGTTCGAATCCGAACCGGCATAGCCCAGCCAGTTGGTGCCGTCCCAGCGGACGACACGGATCTGCTCGTTGTACTCGGTACCGTTGAGGACGGGCTGTCTCCAGGCAACTATCGGCAGACCGTTGGAGGTCAGGGAGATGGATGGATCGGAGGCACTGTAGGAATTTTCGCCGCTGAGTCCGGTGTCGTGGGCGGACTGGCCCAATTCTATCCAGTTGGTCCCGTTCCAGCAGCGCAGGTGAATATGGGCAGGTCCCGAAAGGGGAGCTTCTTCTTTCCAGGCGACGTAGATCAGCTCGCCGTAGACAGCGATACAGGGGTCTTCGGAATCTTCGAGGGTCTTGCTTATTCCTGTGATCCTGGCGGAGTCATTCATGTCGGTCCAGCGTTCGTCGAGGCGTTTCCAGTGCCCGATATCGGATTGGTCGCCGGTGGCTCCCTGCCAGCGCTTCACGAAGATCTGATCATGGCCGCCGCCGTCGTCGCCTGACCAGGCGACGATCGGATACTGGTTGCTGTCGAGGACCATGGCCGGGTGGCCGCCCTGAGTATGGGCGGGGACCGGCGAGATTCCTTTCATGATAGCCAAGGCGAAATTCTGGCCGGATCCGGGGACTTCATGGCCGATGACGCGGATATAATAGGTTCCGGCGTCCGGCTCCGGTATCACGACCTGCTCGACGTTGTTGTAGCGATCGCCGTAGACGCTGTTGGTGGGATCGGCGACAATGGCGGAGGACCAGCCGTCGGAGTCGAAGTAGTTGCCGACATAACCGCGCCCATCGGGGGCGATAACGATCAGATCGAGGTCGTTGACGAGCTGGACGGCGTTTCCGGGTGTTCCGGGGTCGTCGGTCCATGCCAGAGTGATTTTGAGTCCGCCTTCGCCCTCGGCCACGGAGTACTGGTAGGAATATTCTTCGCCCGTCTGGAGCGTGGCGGTCTGATCTTCGTCGAGCCATACCACGTCGTCGGAGTCATGCAATCCGGGGCCGTCCACGGCGCGGGAGACGTCCACCATGCCCCAGCCTTGGGCGATGTTGGTGGACGCGGTGCCGTAAGCGGGATAGGAATAGAGCACCCGGTTGACCATGCGTGCGCCATTGACGAGGATGGCTTTCATCATGGCCGGGCTGGGGGTGGTTTCATAAGTGTTGGTATAATACTGGTAGACCAGAGCGCCGGCGCCGGCGGCGATGGGGGTGGCCATGGAGGTGCCGCTCATGAAAGCGTAATTGGTTCCCGAATCCACGTTGCCGTGCCGATAGTCGCGGTTCGGCAGGGGCGGATTTTCGACTTCATCGGGGTTGGTATCCTTCGACTGGGCCGAAAGAATGAATGATCCGGGGGCGACGATGTCGGGCTTGACGCGCAGGTCGGTTGAAGAGACGGGACCGCGGGAGCTGAACCAGGCCACCTGCCAGTCGGAGTCGGACTCCCACAGCGAGGCATATTCCGGCAGGTTGGTTGCGTAGCGGGGGGTTTCCAGAGCGCCGACCGAGATGACGTTCTTGGCGGCCGCCTGTTCGCGGATCCGCGAGGCGGTTCCTCCGGTTCCATCCACGTTGCCGTAGCTGTCGTTGCCGGCGGCGAAGAATACGATGAGCTGCTGGTTTCCGGAACTGTTGGTATCGGCATCGCGCACCAGTGCGTCCCACACGGCACTTTCCGTACCGTATTCGAAAAGCTCGGGATTACCCCAACTATTCGCGGAAATACGTGCGCCATGGGAATATTCTAGTTCGGCGGCCTCGGTGGCCGTGTAGCCGTATCCCTCGACGGCGAATCCTTCGAGCATGACGAGTCGCGCGGCGGGGGCCACTCCGGCGAAGGCATTGGTTGCGTAGGGGCCGGCCCCGGACCCCGGGGCTTTGACGACCGTTTCCGACAAGGCTCCATTCCCGAGAATCGTGCCCGAGACATGGGTGCCGTGGCCGACATTGTCGCCGGGGATGCCGTCGCTTTCGGGATTGGGACGCGTTTCGTAATATACTATGCGGGTGTTTTGACCCGTCGTGGTGGGGAGGGAGGGATCCTCGGCGAAGGTCCGGTGATTGAAATCAATGCCCGTGTCCATCACGCCGATGATGACGCCCTGTCCGTCGAGCGAAGGATGAGAGAGACGCAGGCGGGTGGCGTGGGTGTACCTGTTGCCTATATCGTTGAGAAGGGTCGGCGGCGCGAAGGGTTCGATCCACTGCACGGCGGCGCATCCGGCCAGGGCGCGGATTTTTTCCGGCGGACAGTGGACGGTGGCGAACGTACGGCCGCCGGCCGTTACCACCGTGCCCACAGAGACGCCGATGGCAGATAGTTCCTTTTTCCAATCGGGAGCCCCCGGAAATATCATCACGTTGAACTTGCCGCGGCGGACCTGTGCCGTGGCGGCCTGGTCGGGGACCCCTATGAGAGACGCGAGGAGCGGCGGGGCGAGTTTGAAGTATGGATGGTAGGGGGTAACGTAACGAACGCCCTGTACTTCGGCGAGCCGGCTGCGAAGTTGCGGGGCGATGCGGACCAGATAGGCGCGATGGGGAACATAGTTTAGAACTTCGGCTCCGACACCGCTGAGAAGTTCACGATCGGCGGAGCCGACGGGATGATCGAACTGCACGAGAAAGTAAGGGTTGTTTTCCGCTGCCGACAGATCCGGCGGCACAGACAGGCGCACGCCTTCCTCGACGGCGGCGCGCGTATCGATGAAGGCGTTTCGCAGCAGGAGGGTGTCGGGATCGCGCAGGAGCTGTGCCGGATCGGAATCCGAGTTGGTGATGAAAGTTGTTCTGCGCGCTTTGGTCTTGCCGGTCTGTACTGTGGCGACCTGCGATAAGTGTTTCTCGTTGCTGCGCGAGGTTACTTGGGCGCCGACCAGATGGATGCCGTCTTCTTCAGAGACGTAGACAAAGGCATGGCTTTCGGCCAGTTGAGCGAGGAGCTTGTCCAGGGGCAAGTCGCGCAGGTCGGCGTTTATCTTGGTGTTGAGGTCGGGGGCGACATGGATTTTTATCCCTGATGCGCGGGCGATGTCGCGCAGAATTGCCTGCACCGGGGCGCCGGCGGCATGGAGACTATAGAGGTTGCTGCTGCTGACGGTAAGTACATAGTCGGGCACGGCTGGATTTGGATTGCCGGATGGATTGTCCGGCAGGGCTCCGAAAAGCGCCGTGGCTGAACCCCAGAATGCTAGAAACGCCCAACAACCGGCCACCATCGATTTCACGATATCCTCCTTAAGATGTTGTCAGACTGTTTCGGAACGATCATTTTTCTCAAAAGGTACCAATGGGTTATGACCAGCAATTTTGATACCAGCGCTTAGGAAAACAGGTCGGTTTGGGGCGTCGCCGCGTGTTGGCGGCAGGGTCCCTGCGCCATGCGCCGGTGGAACGATGTGTTCTCCGACGGCGTTGATTGTAGGCCGCTGTTGCACGTTAGGCGCTGTTTATTGTGACGACAGTCAACAGTTTATGGTGCTGCAAGTGTCAAATCAAACAATAACCTGGCCTTAGACGCGCCGTCTTGAGTGCATGCTGCCGCGTGGATGACGCGTCCGCCCGCATTTCTTCAAAAGAGAGAGATACCCTGCACATAGTGTGTTGGAAAGCGTGCGGACGTGCTGTCTTGTGAGGCGGGTTCACGGTGAAAGAGTTTCCGGTGGCATGTTTTTCCAAGGAACCGTTCTGTCATGACGCGGCCGCGAATTTGCGCGAATGAGAAAAAGCAACGCCCATCTTGAGGAAGAAAGGTGAGAAATTACTTACATTGTGAAAGTTTTTGGCCTAATCTTTGCAGATGTGGACCATAGGCGTACACGGACGGGCCGGGCTGCAGCCGGGATACGTGGATGGGTGTCCGCTTCCTGTCGGTCGGCGGTGTTGGGCGGCCCTGCCGAGAGGCCGTAGATGGATTCCGGGCATGGAATCTGCTTTCGTGAGAGCGCGGGTTGCGGAGATACGCGACCCGGGCGACGCGGCAGGAGGTTTGTGGAGCCGTGGTGGACTTCAGCCTTAAAGGTGTAGTCAGGGAGCCGGTGGTCAGTGAGGCACTGGGGGTGGATCTTGGGTCTTCGGGCCTCAAGCTCATATGGATTCGGCGGGGCAAGGAGGGGTATACGCTGGTCAATGCCGATGTGCTGCCGCCATTGAAATTGGAGTTGGCTTCGGAAAAAGAGGAAGACCGGAAGGCGGGCGGGCCGGTTTTGCCGTTGCCGCGGGAGTGGCGGGTGACATATGCCGGCATGGCGGTATCGAGTCCGGAGGCCGTGGTGCGTTTCTTGAGCCTGACGGGGAAGGCGGCTGATGCCAAGGGGTTGGAGGGCCGTCTCCGGGAGCATCTGGGGCTGGAGAAGGAATACCGGCTCGGCTTTGTGCGTATGGGGGCGGGGAGCCGCCGGGAGGGTGAGGTCAGAATACTGGCGGCGGCCCTGCCGGAAGCTGAGGTGGCGGGGGTTTTATCGCTTGTCGAATCGGGGATACCGGCGGCGGCATCGGTACAGATTGCATCGCTGGCGGGTCTGGATGCGTTTGCGACGTGGGGGCCGCCTTCCAAGGACGAGGGTGCGATCGGCTACATTGCATGTGAGGCGCGGGGCACTCTGCTGGCATTTTTCAACGGTGGGGAATTGGCTCTGGCGAGGCAGTTTCCTCTTGGTGGTGATCGGGTGGCGGAACTCTTCGAGAAAAAGATGCGGGTTACCCGAGATGTGGCATTGCGAGTGATTCAGGAGGGTTCCTTCGATATTTCGCAGTTTGTGACACAGGCCGCTCAGCAGTTCTTGCAGCAGCTGTCAATTTCACGGGATTTCGTCGAGCGCCGGGAAGAATGTCATGTCACCCGTTTTTATCTCTGCGGAGGGATGGCGATGTCGTCCTACTGGGTGGACTGTGTTCGTTCGGCGGTGGCCGGAGAGGTGATTGTGTGGAACCCGCTGGAGTGCATCGGTGCGACCGCGCTTCCCGAGAAGCTGCAGGGGCAGGAGGCGCGTTTTGCAGCGGCGGTTGGTGCGGCCATGGGGGTGCTGGAAACGTGAGTAAGCTGAGGGTAGAGTTCCTGGAGGAAAGTGAGCGCCGTTATCCGGGGCGGATGACGCAGTTGTTTCTTTTCCGGGCGATCGGGCTGGCGATCATTGCGATCGTCGTGCTTTCACTGGCGGGCATGGTGCTGCACGTACGGGCGATGAAGGTCGCTCTGAAACGGACGCGGGCGGCGTATCACAGGATTGATCCGCATTATCAGGATGTACGGGCGATGCAGGAGGCGTTGGCGGACAACAAGAAACTCATTGAGGAGTTGAAGACGTGGCAGAACTCGCGGGTTTCCTGGCACGAGGTGTTGTTGCAATTCGCCCGCGTGGTGCCGGCCCAGATGCAGATCGATAGGATAAATGTTCGTGAGACGTTCATAATGATTCCGCCGCCGAAGTGGCAAAAGGACCTTCCCCCGACTCCGGCGAGGTTATATAAAATGGGGCTGGGAGGGCGTGTGCGAGGTGACATGGCGGATGCCATCGTGGTAAGTTTTATTCGGACTTTGCGGACCGGCGAGGCCTTCAAGGAGTTTCTGGACACCGTCAAGTTGCAGCGTTTGCAGAGGGCCCCGGGACTGCCGCCCGGGCAGGAGGGGCGGGTGTTTGCGGTTGAAGTGGCCTCGGTGCCGAGGAAGATGGAATGAACTGGTCGGACCTCAGCAGGGAAAAGAAACAGGTGATCGTTCTTTCGGTGCTGTTGGCGTTCGGCATTCTGTACGGCTTGTTTCGGTTCGTGTTGACGCCGTCACTGGCCACGTTTCGTGAAGCGCGCACGGATCTGGGCGAGTTGCAGGCCAAGATGCGGAAGGCCAAGCTGGCGATCATCGGCGAATCCAAGCTTAAGGCCGAATTCAAGGCGACTTCGGACGCGCTTTTGCGCTGGAGCCGCGAATTGATACCATCCCGCGAGAATCCGCTGACATGGTGTACGGAATACATTTACCGCACAGGGCGTGAAGTCGGCATTGATATCGAGTCCGTACTGGAGGTCAGCCCCGGGGTGGTGCCGTGGGAGCGTTCGGAGAAGATAGACCGCAAGTTCGTGCCCTACACGGTGCGGCTGGTTACCGAGTGCACATTTTTTGATTTCCTGCGTTTTGTGAGAACGCTGGAGGAAAGGAATCCTTATCTTTCGATAGCGGCCTTCGAGATTTCGGGACAGCCGGCGAAACCCGAGGTGCACCGCATAGCCTGTACGGTGGAGTGGCCGATCTGGAAGCGGGGTTTGGGCCCGCAGATCATCAAGCGGCCGCAGTCGCAGGGAGGGAGCGGTGTTCCGGGTAAGCGGGTACGGACGCGCAAGATGACGTGAGTGGTTGGCAGAAATCGAGGTGTTACAGGTAGTGTTAATGGTTGGGATAGTAAAGAAAGGCGGCAGGCGCATCATGAATAAAGTTGCTCCAATATGCAGGAGGGCATCATGAAAAACCCACAGCATACTGGTTTAGGCTTGATGCTTTCCATGGTTTTGGCGGTGGCGTGGACGGCGGTCGCCGGGGAGAATGTTCAGCCCGGGCAGAGTCCATCCGCGCCGCAGGGGGTCACCTCCATGGAATCCCGGCAGGCGGAACCTGCGGAAAGTTCGGGTGGGCAGGTAGCGGCGACCAACGGACTCGCCGGTGTGGCCGTCGGCGGAGAGGAGAGTCCGCCGGAAGCAGCTTTGAAGGGGCAAGAGGTGGGGGAGGCGACTTCCGGGGAGGCGGGCGAGGCTGAATCGACTGCGGCCGCAGCCCAGGCCGAAGGTGGTCTGCCTCCTGCGGAAGAGGCGGCATCCTCCGGTGAGGAGCTGATAGAGCTACAGGTCGAAAAGGGTAGGCCCGCCGGAGCAGAGCTGGCGACTTCGGTGGAGCGCAAGGATCTCATCACCATATCGCTCGACAACGTGCCGCTGCAGGATGTGGTGAGGATGTTCACGCGTATTTCCGGCGCCAACATTGTGGCGGGGACCAACCTGCAGGGCAAGGTTACGGTCAGTCTGCAGGACGTGGAGTGGGAGCCCGCCCTGCGGGTCATTCTCGATTCGGTGGACATGGCCATGGTGGAAAAGGCTCCGGGGATATACGTGATTATGTCCAAGGATGATTTGGCGTCGGAGCCGGTCACCGTTGATACGGTTTTTCTGAAGTATACGACGGTGTCGAATATTTTGCCGATCGTGCGCCGCATGCTGGTTTCGACGAATGCTTCCGTAGCCGGTTTTCCGTCGGCCAATTCCCTGGTGATTCAGGAGACGGCCAACCGCCTGGGGCGCATCAAGGAGACGATCGCCAAGCTGGACGTGCCGCGCCCCCAGGTTTTCATAGAGGCCAAGTTCGTGGAGTTGAATGATCAGGCCATCAAGGACTTGGGAATCAACTGGCAGGTGCTTAGCGGCTACACGATCGGTGTGCGCGGCTTGCGGTACGGTTATGCACGCGGGCGTACTTCGAAGAAGGGAACCCAAGAGACTTCAACGCGGGTGAATACGGAGGGGGCGGGAACGCATTATACCGACAGCGATATCGACAAGCGCGAAGACTTGTACCAGGACGCCTCCATAGATTCGGCGTACGGCAGCAGCGCCTTTGCACTTCTGAACGGCGTGCCGACGATGCTGTATCAGAGTGGGACATTCAATGCCGATGTCAGCGGGCACAACATCTCCGAGTTCGATGCCAGCAAGGGGACCATAACCATGGTTCCCGCCCGCGATCACACGCGTGAAATATCGCGGGTGGACGAGAACTACAACACGCATGCCAGTGAGAATCGCCGTGCGGTCTCTGATGATGTATTGACCACCACCGAAGAGTTGCTTTCCGCAATTCTGACGGCGGACGATTTTGCGATTACGCTGAGCGCGCTCAAGCAGCACAGCGGGGTTGATATCGTTTCCAACCCGCGGATTATTGTGGCCAGCGGGGAGACGGCGACGATTCACGTAGGAGTCAGGGAGCCCAATATCCAGGCCAAGCCGCAGGGCGACAGCGGCAACACGTATGTCTACGGCCTCGACAGCGCCCAGCAGTTTTTCGACGTGGGGGTCATGTTGGCCGTAACGCCGACGGTAAACACCAAGGATCGGATCTCCGTCAAGATAACCCCCGAGCTCAGCCGCCTGCTGACACCGGCGAAAGTCGAGCAGGTTGGAGTGGAGTTTCCGCGGATTCAGACGCGTAAGATCGAGACCGAATTCAATCTCGCGAGCGGGCGTACGGTTGCGATCGGGGGGTTGACGCAGACGGCGGATCGTCAGGAGGTCACAAAGGTTCCTCTGTTGGGGGATATTCCGATTATCGGAAAGTATCTTTTCCGCCACACGCACACGGCCGCCGAGCAGGACGAAGTCATAATTTTTGTGACCGTCGGGCTGGCGGAGCCCAAAGATTTGACGGATATTTCCGGGGTTCCATCGGGCGGCAAGTTGATCCACGAGCATCTTGCCAGGGAGGCGTTGCAGGCGCAACAGTGAGAGATCACCGGGGGATATGGCAGGGGGGTGATCAGGTCCGCTGAACGATGAAAAGGATAAGTCCAGGGGAGTGGCGCTATGCGGTCTTGATCATCCTTCTGCTGATGATCGCGACTCGGGCGGCGGTTTATACGACCAACTACGTGCAGGAACTTATCGTATCCCTGCAAAGCAGGGCCGCAGCCCGCAGGCTGTTGTACTGGATGGAGGATGAGCGGCGGCATTTGGGCGACTTGGTGGCGGCGGTCGCGGTGGTGGCAGGGGGGCAGGCGGCGGCGGTCGATAGAATCTGTGCTCCTGAATTTTTGGAGAAAGAAGAACTGGATGCGGCGGCGGTACTGGATGGAGATGGGCACGTACTGCTTTTCCGCGGTTCGGACGAGGCGCGTGGCATGCTGCCGGAGGTTTGGCGGGCATGGCGAAGTGGGGGGACAGCGGATGGGCGGCATGGGATGTTTGTCAAGGCCGGCGAACATCTTGCAGCCGCGGCATGTGCTGAGTTGGCGGCGGCGCGCGGCGGGCGCGAAGCGCTGGTGGTGCTGCTGCGGGTTCTCGGACCGCGTTACATCCAGAAGGTGCGCAAACGCATGCCGTATTTTACCGGTCTTACACTCGATACCGAAAAGGTTCCTTCCGCGGACGAACTGCTGATTCCACTTACCGATCCACAGGGGATGGTATTGGCATATGCGCAGGTGGGATACAATGCGGATGAAATTCAGCCCATGGTGCGCGAGGTCACCCTGACTTTCAATGTCTTGATTATCGGGCTGATTCTTTTGACGGGTGCGATGGGGTTGTGGGCGGTGCGTTCTACGACCTACGCCGAGAGCCTGCGGCGCGTGGGACGGTTTGTCGACAGCATGGATTACCTCAGTGACGGGTTGGTGGCGCTCGATAAGCACCGGCGCGTGACCGGCTGTAATCCGGCCGGCCGACAGATGGCGCCGGGAGAATATGAAAAAGGACGGGACCTCAGAAGCCTTTTTCCCATGCTGGGAGAGGCCGACGTGACCTTCCTGCTGGATGCGGATCGCCCGCGGGAGATCGAAAAGGTAAGAGGCGACACCGGTGTGCTACGCGTTTGGCGTTTTCGCAGCCAGCCCTCGGAGGACATGGACCTGATCTTGGTCAGTGACGTTACTGACGAGAAGACCGTCGAGTTGCGGCGCCGACAGATGGCGGCCTTGCAGGTGGTCGGTCGCATTGCGCGCGGGGTGGCGCATGATTTCAACAATATCCTTTGTGCGATTTCCGGTCATGCAGAGCTGATCAAGGCGACGGGAATGGAGAAGCCGGAAGACCGTGCTTCGCTGGAAGCCATCATCAGAGAGGCCGAACGAGGGGCGGAACTTTCGCTGCACTTGCTGTCTCTCAGTCGGTCCCGGGAGAGTGAGGCGCCCTGTGACCGCGTTGAAGAACACGTTCAAAGGGCGGCGGATCTGTTGAAGGTTGGTGTGCCACCTTTATGGGATATGGAGGTGGAATGTGGGCGGGGATTGCCGGCCGTTCCTTTGGGTTGCGCGCAGGTCGAAGAGGCGGTGGTCAACCTCGGGCTGGTGCTCATCGATGAATTCGGTCGTCCCGGCAGGTTACGGCTCAATGTTCAGAGCGGGCCCGAGGGGGGTGTGCAGATATTCATAACCGCCACGGAGGCCGAGACGGCCGCGCCGCTCGGGGCTGCCGAGACGACGATCCAGACCTCGACCGAGGATGTCGGAGTCATCCAGTCGGTGGTGCGGACTATGATCGAAGAGGTGGGCGGGACGCTGGAAATACTGCGGCGCCGGGGTGCCGTGCGTGCCTATCGGGTGAACCTTCCCGAGTTCAAAATTTCGGGGGAGTCTGCCTCGCGGGCACTGCCCGGCGAGGAAGCGAGCGCCTTGATAAAGGAACGACACGTCTTGTTGGCGATGCCCGCCGATGAATATCGCGGGTCGTTGTCGGCACAACTGGAGAAGGCGGGTGCCGAGGTGACGGCCGCAGATGATGTAGTTGCGGCCCTGGGACAAGTGGACAGCGACAGCCCGCTGGAGGGGATTGTTTTCGATCGGGGATTTCTCGGGTCCGACCCGGCCGGGCTGTTGCGGGCGATCATCAAGTTGCGTCCCGGCAGCGGCATAGTGGTATTGGGGGCTGAAAACAGCGAGTTGACGGCCGAACCGGGCGTGATTTCCCTGGCGGCGGGGGCGGACGCCATGGAAGTATTGGAATCCATTGTTCGAGCCCGGCGGGCGGCGGTGAACCGGCCTTCGGCGGAAGCCACGCAGACGTGACCCGGTTTCGGCGAGGAAAGTTGTCTGCCGGCGGATTCAGTTAGAGCGTGCCGAGGGAAAGATCGCCGCTGATGCGGAAGCGGCGCCCTTCGCGTACGACGTTGAGTTTACGGTCCGGAAACACGCGGGGCAATTCCTTTCGCAGGTAGTGTTCGACTTCGCGGGCGATCTCTTCCCGGACCGATTGGGGAATGTGGGCGAGGGTTACCATGTTGATATCGACCACATAGCCCGGTCCGGTGCGTGAGCCGAACCCCGGGGAAAAGACCGCGCCTATGTCGAAAAGCCCGTCGCTTTCAGGATTGGCTGTCGTCCCGGGAGCGGCCCGGGCGGGATGGAGGGGAAAACGGCCACCGTATTTTTTTTCGAGGTGGGCGTCGATTTCGTCGAAGATTTTCTTCAGGCGGAGTTCAAATTTTTCCGCTTTAGGGTGACGCATGATTCCCGGTTCCGCTCTGTTCGTGAAAATTTGGGGTGAGCGACGGGATTCGAACCCGCGACCTACAGGGCCACAACCTGTCGCTCTAACCAGCTGAGCTACGCCCACCGCCGTGGCATAAGACTATCCTGATCGATAAGTGAGGCAAGCCAAAAGCATGTACATTGGATCGGGCGTTTTCCCGAGGCGCTGCCGGTGTGTGAGGAAGGTGCGGCCGGATGGTGCTGTCGGCGGGGGTCCGGCTGGGTGAGGAGTGCTGAAAGGCTTTTGTCGAAAGCCGCGGCCGTGTTAATCTGCGGCACCAGTACGGTGGGCATGTATGAGGAGTGTTTCGATAGGAAGGCCCGATGAAGCGACGGTGGCGCATGTGGCGCCCTTTGCAGTGTGGATCGTACTCATGCTGGTACTGCCGAAGTCGGCATGGTCGTACGGGCTGCGTAGCGGAGCGACACTGCTGGTACTTTTGATGACCCGTCCGTGGCGTTGGTATGGAAGATTTCGTGGAAAATACGCGGTGCGGGCTTGCCTGCTTGGGGTTTTGGTTTTTCTGGTATGGGTTTGTCCGGAATGGCTCGGGGCGCGTTTCCCGGCGGTCGCCCGCTTCTACGAAACGTTCTTGGTCTTCGGCGCGAAAGGATCAGCGAACGAATGGAGCGGGTACCATGGTGTGTCGGCCATTGCGCCGCGGGTGCTCATACGTCTGATGGGTTCAGGATTCGTGATCGCGGTCACGGAAGAGTTTTTCTGGCGGGGGTTCGTTTACCGGTGGATCCAGGGCGGAAATTTCACTGAGGTGGATCCGGGACGCTTCATGTTTCCCGCATTCGTGTTGACGGCGTTGTTTTTCGGTCTGGAACACCGGCGTTGGTTTGTGGGAGTGCTGGCAGGCGTGGTCTACGGCCTGTTGCTGGTGAGGACGCGCGACATATGGAGCAGTTGTGTGGCGCATGTAACGACGAACGTATTGCTCGGTCTGTACGTTGTTATCGGCAGCCACGGTGAGTTTTGGGATTGATGCCCGGCGCGCCGGCCGGGTGTGAGGGGTGGTGGTTTCGGCGAAGGAGGTTTCATGAAGACGATGACGGGCTGCAGACGCTGCGAGAGACGCATGCTGGCATGGGTGATCCTTGTTACAGTATCCACGGCGCTCGTTGGTGCGGGTGAAAGTCGTCCCCCGGAGGGGATGGGGCCGCTTTCATGGCGTTCCATGTCGATGGGACATATGCTGCAGCCGATGCCGCAGATTCTTTCCCACCGGCCGTTCCTGCAGGGTGACTGGCGGGTGGATATCGGGGTTTCGTGGGCGAACATTTGGAACCAGGATCGTGAGGCGGGATACATAGTTGATGGAGAGTGGATCTATACATCGCTGGGAGTGACCCGGCGCTTGAATGCGCTCACGAGTGCGGGGATGGAAATTCCCGTGGTGGGACGCACCGGCGGCTTTGCCGACCACACCATTGAGGATTTTCATCAGGCCTTCGATTTCGACGACGCCCACAGGAACGAATATCCACGCAATCGGGTGCTCGTGGAGTATCCTGACCGGCACGGCGATACCCGGCGTGTCGAGGGTGATGCCTGGGGGGTGGGGGACGTGCGGTTTTTTGTGGTCAGGCAATTGATGAGTTGTACGCGCCGCCGTCCGTCGGTGGGGGCCCAGCTCACCTTGAGTCTTCCCACAGGAGACGAGAACGAGCTTCAGGGAACCGGGGCGATCGGGGTAGGGGCCGGTCTGAGTCTGGCGCAGCGGCTTTGGTCGGACCAATGGCGGGGATACGCTTTGGCGCATTATTCCTACATCGGTTCCGACGACATGGCCGGGGTGCCGATTCGTCGCAGCCAGTTCACCGGGATTGTGGCGGTTGAATTCCTGGCGACACCCCGCACCTCACTGCTGGTTCAATGGCTTGCTTCCAGCGGGCTGGCGCGCAACGCGGGTGATTTCTCGGACCCCATCTACGAGTTATCGGCCGGGTGGAAGCATCGGGTGGGGCGGCGTTCGGTGCTGGAATGTGCGCTGGTGGAAAACACGTTTTCCTACGACAACAGCATGGATTTCGGGATGCACCTGAACTGGACGTTTTTTTTCTAGAGGGCGTTCAGGCGCTGCGCACGATTTCGCCGAGGATATCCTCCATGGTAAGCAAGCCGACCGTGTCGCCGTTGTCATCCACGAGCATCATCGGTTGGCGGGCCGCCCGCATGCGTACCAGGACCTCGTTGAGGCGCATCGTGGGGGGGATGAATTGGGCGGGACGCATGAAATCCGTCACCGGACGCTTCAGGCTTTCAGGGTCCGGTGGAATATCGAGAATGTGAAGGATTCCGGTGAACGCATTCCGGCGGGGGTCGAAGACCGGCAGCCGAACGAAGTTGGTGAGGCGCGCGCGACGTTCGGCTTCGGCGGCGGAGGCGTCCGTTTGCAGATATGAGAAGTCTTCCCTGGGGGTCATGATTTCGGCGGCGGTGCGCGATGCGAGTTCCAGGATGCCGTGAATCATGCGCCGCCCTTCCGCTGAGAGGGCACCTGTCTGTTCGCTTTGCGAGGATAGATATTTCAATTCCTCGCGGCTCATGAACGGTCGCAGACTGGGTTCTCCGCGGGTGGGCACGGGAACGAGGATGCGCGCCAGGCCGGTGGCGATGAGGCTGAGTGGGTAGAGCAAGCGTGCGCCGGCACGGAGGACGGGCACCCATGAGAGAGTTCTCGGAAGCGGGTCGCTGCGAAACCAGGCCTTGGGAAGATATTCGCAGAAGACCAGCACGACCAGCGTCATCAGGATACTGCAGAGCGGCGGGCCCCAGTGTTCTGCGAGGCTGCGTGCCACGCCGGCGGCGGTGACTGAGGCGATGACGGTGGCCAGGTTCACCCCGACGAGAGTCGTGCCGAGGAGGCGATCTGGGTGCCGCAGAAATTCGGCGAGGGTTTGTGCGGCCGGGTTGTTTTTTCTGGCGAGCCGTTGAAGACGCAGGCGGTTGGTGGATATGGCGCCGGTCTCCACGCCGGAGAAAAAAGCTGCGGCCGCCAGGCACGCGATGATGAGAATGAACTGTAGCCCGAGCGGAATCACGGTGTTGTACCTTCCGGTGCCTGAGTCCCGACCTTTTCGAGCAGGATGGTAGCGATGCGGTGGCGCCGCATCCGCAGCACGGCGGCGCGTACTCCTTGAACCTCGAGCGTCTCGCCGGCGCGTGGAATATGGCCCGCATGCGCTGAAAACCAGCCAGCCAGTCGATCGGCGCCCTCGGCGTCCAAGTTGACTCCGAGTCGCTGGTTGACGTCCTCGAGGCTTACTGATCCCTCAACGATCCAGCGGTTTCGTCCGAGCGGTTCGAATATCGGTGCGGCGGCGTGTTCATCCATTTCTCCGACGACCTCTTCGAGTATGTCCCCGCGGGTAATAACGCCGGCGGTTCCCCCGTATTCATCCACGACCACGGCGATGCGCCGGCCCTCGGCGAGGAAAGAGTAGAGCAGGCCGTCCAGCCGGGCGGTTTCCGGCACGTAGTAAGGGGGGAGCTGGGCGGTCTCCATGCGGTGATGTGGATCGAGGCGGTAAGCACGGATATCGAGGAAGCCGATGATGTGATCAAGGTCTTCTCTGAAGAGAATCACGTATCGCAGATGCAGGTTGTGCGCGGCGGTTATGATCTCCGTGGATGGCTGTTGGTTGAGGTCTATTCCGTGAAGATCGACGCGAGGGGTCATTACGTCGCTGGCCTGGATGCGACCGAGCCGCACGACGGAGGAAAGCATACGACGTTCGTGTGGATCGAGAGTCTGATCTCCCGGAAGTTCGATTGCGGCGGCGAGGTCGTCTCCCGATATGCGGGACGCGGTAACGGACGGTCCCGCTGCAAGGGAACCGGTGGATTCCAGCATGGCCTGGACGGGTGCCAGTATTTGCAGGACGGCTTTCATGGGGCGTGTGTAGATGCGGGCAAGTTGCCTGGGCCAGGCCATGGCGATGCGTTTGGGCGTGATTTCGGCGAAGATCAGCAGCAGGGTGGTCATAACCGGGATGGCGACTTTTTCTCCCTGTCCGGGAAGAAGCTTTTCAGTAATTGCGTATCCGAGCACGGCCGCCGAGACGTTGACGACGGTATTGCCGATCAGAATGGATGAAAGGAGGCGGTTGGGTTCGGCGAGGACGGCACGAAGACGTCGCCCTGCGGGAGGATGATCTTTTTCGAGGCGATGAATTTGAATCGGATGGAGCGAGAAGAAAGCCACCTCGGCACTGGAGAAGAAGGCTGACGCCAGTAGAAGGGCGGCGAGCGCCAGAAGCTGAAGGAGCAAAAGTGTGCTCATTTGGATCAATGATTGATTTTTCCGGGCTTGCTTGTCAACACGGCGCGTGCGGTTACAATGTCGTCGTGAAGCAAGAGATTTCAGTTTCCACACGAAGTCGTACCGATTTGATCGATGTGACGCGCCTGGTCGCCGAGTCGGTATCCCGGATGGGACTGCGGGAGGGAGTCGTTACGGTGTTCGTGCCCCACACAACTGCGGGAATAACCATCAATGAACATGCTGATCCGAATGTAGTCGGTGACTTGATGAATACGTTGGATCGGCTGGTGCCGTGGAGTGCCCGGTACCGACATTCCGAAGGCAATGCGGCCGCGCACATCAAGGCCTCGCTGATGGGCTCATCAGTTCAGGTGATCGTCTCGTCGGGACGGCTACAGATGGGCCGGTGGCAAGGGATTTTCCTGTGTGAATTTGATGGTCCGCGGGAACGGCGGATATGGATCGAAGGAACGGCGGCATGAAGATCGTGCGATTCTCGGCGGCGGCGCTGCTGTTGCTGCTGGTTGCCTGTTCGCGTCCGGCGGGAGAGACGGCCTGCCGGTCGGCGCGGGAAGAGATGAACAGCGGGCATTATGTGCGTGCGCGCATGTTGCTTGAAAAGTTTCTCCAGGAACATCCGGGAGATCGGGTTGCGGGGCGTTGCTACAATCTGCTGGGTATTGCGGCGTGGAAACTCGGACGCATGGGGGATGCCGCGCACGCTTTTGAAGAGAGCCGGCGTCTGGATCCTCGCCGCTGGGAGGCGTCCTACAATTTGGGCGTGCTGTTGGCGCGGGCGGGGGAGGTTGAGCGAGCGCGGGAGTTGTTCGAGGAGGCCTCTGCGGCGAGCGGCGACGATGTACGGCCGGCACTGTATCTTGCCTCCTTGGAAATGCGGGCCGGGCGCTGGAAAAGCGCCGAGGATGTGCTTTTGGATGCGGCGGCGCGTAGACCCGGGTTGCCCGAAGTACTGACGGCGCTGGCGATCTGCAGGCTGCGAACAACCGGCCCCGAGGCTGCGGTGAAGGACCTTCTCAAGGCGCTTGAGAGGGACAGGCGCTATCCCCCGGCGTTGTTTGATTTGGCGCTGATCAATCTGCGTTGGTTGCATGACGGCGACGAGGCGCAGGCGTGGTTCCGCCGCTTTCTTGAGGTTGAGAAATCCGGGCCGCGCGCTGCTGCGGCCCGCCGCCTTGCAGCCGTTGCGGCAAGGACGCCGCCGGCTGCGGCCGGGGTGCAAGCGGGCGGGCGTCGTCGGCAGCCGCCGCAAAAGGGGGCGGAAGCAGCGGAGGACGGCCGTCGTCAAAAGGCGGAAAGCGTGGCCGAGATGATCGAGAGGGCTGCCCACGTGGCTGCGGACGGGCACGTTGACAAGGCGTTGCGTCTTTTCATGGCGGCGGCTTCCGAGGCGAAGCGGCGCGGTGATACCGAAATGCAGGGGCAGGCCCTCGAGAGGGCCGTGAAGTCGTGTCTGGATCGTTGGGAGGCGCATTATGCATACGGGCGATACCTGCTTGCCAACGGCAAGGCGTCTGCAGCGGTTCAGGTCTTGCGCCAGGCGGCTGTATTGAAGCATGACTCCGCCGACGTATACCGTGCATTGGCGTCCGCGGCCGAGCGGGCCGAAGAGTACGATACGGCGCTGGTGGCACTCAAGAAGGCGGTTGAACTGGATCGTGGCAGTGCGGATTCTCTGTGGCGGTTGGCCGAGCTCTACGACAAAAAACTGGAGCTGGCGGGAGAGGCCGTGGCCGCCTACCGGGACTTCGAACGGCGGTTTCCGAATGATCCGCGGGTTTTGAAATCGCGGCGGCGGCGTGCACAGCTGAGCGCTTCCTCATCGGTTTCTTCCGCCGGGTCCCGCAAGGCTGCCGCCGCGGGCGGGAAGGTCGAGCGGGAACTGCGCACGGCGGTGCAGAAGGTTCACACGCGTCGGCTGAAGTTGCGTAAGCCGAGAGTGAGAAACACACGGGCTGCGGTTCAGGCTTACAATCGAGGTGCCCGTTATCAGCAGCGGCGGGATTGGGACAATGCCGTTTTCTATTACCGCCGGGCGTTGGAGAATGACGAGACATTTGTCGAGGCCTACTACAATCTCGGTACGGCCTACATGGAACGTGGCGATCTGGATTTGGCGGCCGATGCCTATCGGTTGGCGTTGAAGTACAAGCCCGACATGCAGAACGCGGCTTACAATCTGGCTATTATCTACTGGAAAAAAAGAAAGTATGGAGATGCCCGCCGATGGGCCGAATACGTTTTGCAGCTGAAACCGGATCATGCCCGCGCGCATTATTTGCTGGGGATGATTTTGAGCAGGGACCCCGCCCAGCGCGCAGAGGCCGAACGGCATTACCGCCGTTTCCTGAAACTGGCGCCCGGAGATCCGGCTGCGGACGGCGTGCGGCGCTGGCTGAAGCTGCATTCCGGCACGGGGGGAAGGCAGCGCCGGCCCGCTGCGGGATGAGGATTCAGCGGGGGCGTGCGTTACGGCCGGATTTTCTCTTGGTGGAATTCGTACGGCACGGGGTGGCAAGGGTCTCGATGTAGACCGATCCTTCGCCGATGGTATGTTCTATATCGCGCACCATTTGTTCAGACGGGGTCAGGTGATAGTGGCGCCCGGTGTCGGTGAAGATTTTTTCTCCGGTGGGAAACTCGATGCATATCAACAGTGGAATGGTTCCGCTGTGACGCCCGAATATTTCCTTCAGCTTGGCCAATTTCCCCTCCTCCAGAGCGGTGGCGGGGGTATTGAGGAAGATCCGCACCGCAAACAGTTTCGGGGCCTCGGAAAGAGGATAGATTTCACGGGCGCGGATGCGCACGCGATCTTCATGAACCACCTCGCCGCAGACGATCACGGGAGCCTCGTTGCGGAGGAATACACCGTATTCGGAGAGGACTTTTGGGAAGACGATAACATCAACCGCTCCCTCGAGTCCTTCCAACCGGAAGGTGGCCATGGTTTCCTTCGAGCGGGTGCTTTTTTTGGCCAGTCGTGAAACCAGTCCACCGACGCGCGTGGGGCTGCCTGCGGGTACGCCGTCTATCTCGGCGATGCGGGTCAAGGCGAAGTTTTTCAAGGTCCACTCATACTCCTTCAGGGGGTGCCCGGATATGTAGAACCCGATCAGTTCGTGTTCTGCGGAAAGCATCTCGCTGGTGGTCCAGGGTTCGCCGGCGGGCAGATCGTGATCGTCGGGGGCGGATGTGGATGTTTCGAAGAGTGACTGCTGTCCGGTACGGCGGTCGCGCTGGACGGCGGCCGCACGGTTGAGGGCATAGTCGATGTTCTTGAAGAGGCGTCCCCGGGAGATGCCGGTGAAATCGAAGGCGCCGCACTTGATGAGGCTTTCGATTACCTTGCGGTTGACGAGTTGGCTGTCCATACGGACGCAGAAGTCGAGCAGTCCCTGAAAGGGCCCGCCGGCGTCGCGTTCCCGGAGGATGGCCTCTACGGCTGATGTCCCGACATTTTTGACCCCCGCCATGCCGAAACGAATTGCATCCGGTGCGCGATCCTCGTCTTTTGAGGCCCGACGGGTATAGGCCGGGCGGAAGCGGACGTGGCTTTCGTTGACGTTGGGCGGCAGGACGGCGATTCCCATCTCTTGGGCTTCCGAGATGAGGATGGGAAGTTTGTCGGTGTTGCCGATTTCGCTTGAAAGGATGGCGGACATGAATTCGACGGGGTAGTGGGCCTTGAGATAGGCGGTTCGATAGGAGAGTATGGCGTAGGCCGCGCTGTGAGACTTGTTGAAGCCGTATCCCGCGAAGCGTTCGATGTTGTCGAAGATGTGTTCGGCTTTGGCGCGGGGGATTTTGTTGGTTTGCATGCAGCCCTGAACGAAACGCTCGCGCTGCGCCATCATTTCTTCGCGCCGTTTCTTGCCCATGGCCCGACGCAGAATGTCACCTTGTCCGAGAGAGAATCCGGCCAGTACGTTCGCGGCTTGCTGAACCTGTTCCTGGTAGAGCATCACCCCATAGGTTTCCTTGAGGATGGGTTCCAGAAGGGGATGGTCATAGGTTATCGGAACCTTTCCGTGTTTGCGGTTGATGTAGTCGTCGAGCATATTCATGGGGCCGGGGCGGAAGAGCGCGATCATCGCGATGAGATCTTCGAAGGTGCTCAGTCCTATGCGTCGCAGGAGGTCACGCATGCCACGACTTTCAACCTGGAAGACGCCGACGGTGTCACCGCGATTAAGGAGGTCGAAGGTGGACTGATCGTCCATGGGGATTTTTTCGATATCGAGATGTGTGCCGCGGAACTGTTCGATGTTATCGAGGGCTTCTTGGATGACGGTAAGAGTTTTGAGCCCGAGGAAGTCCATTTTGAGCAGGCCGGTTTTTTCGAGGGGTTTCATTTCGAACTGGGTGATGATGTTGCGGTCTTTATCGCGGGACAGCGGGACCAGTTCGATGAGCGGGCGCTCCCCGATCACCACGCCTGCGGCGTGAGTACCGGCATGACGCGGCAGTCCTTCGAGCACGCGGGCATACTCCATGATACGGCGGGCGTTTTCGTCCTTTTCGACCGCCCGGTGGAATTCCGGACTGAGTTCGAGGGCCTTTTCCAGGGTCATGTTGGGGTCCTCGGGGATCATCTTTGCGAGGCGGTCGCATTCCGCGAAGGGGATCTCGAGCACGCGGCCGATGTCGCGGATAAGCGTTTTGGCGCCGAGGGTGCCGAAGGTGATGATTTGGGCCACATTTTCGCGGCCGTACTTGCGTTTTACGTATTCGATGACTTCTTCGCGGCGTGACTGGCAGAAGTCGATATCGAAATCCGGCGGGGAAACGCGTTCCGGATTGAGGAAGCGCTCGAAGATGAGATTGTAGCGCAGGGGGTCTATTCCGGTGATGCCGAGGGCATAGGCCACCAGGCTGCCGGCGCCGGAGCCGCGCCCGGGCCCGACGGGGATATTATGTTCGCGGGCATAGCGGACGAAGTCGGAAACCACCAGGAAATAGTTGATGAACCCGGTCTTTTCGATGATCGAGAGTTCGTAAGCGAAACGCTCGCAGACCGTGCGTTCGTATTCGTTGCGGGGGTGGTCGGGGTCCGTGATCCCATATCGGTTGCGGAGTCCTTCGCGTGCGAGTTGGAGGAGGTAGCTTTTTTGGGTATACCCGTCGGGCACGCGGTAGACGGGGAAGTGCAGCTCGCGCCCGAGGGGTATTTCCACGTTGCAACGTTCGGCGATGCGCACGGTGTTCTCGAGGGCTTCCGGGAAGTCGCCGAAGAGACGCCACATTTCGGCACCGCTTTTCATGTAAAACTCCTGCGAAGCGTAGCGCATTCTCCGCGGGTTGCTGGCCACGGTTTGGGTTTGCAGGCAGAGCATGATATCGTGCGCGGCGGCATGTTCCTTGCGGAGGTAATGGACGTCATTGGTGGCGACCAGCGGCAGCCCCGTGCGCCGGGAGATTTCCGGCAGGGCCTGATTGACGGTTTTTTGTTCGCGGATGCCGTGATCTTCCATTTCCAGGAAAAAATTGTCTTTTCCGAAGATGTCGGCATATTCGCCGGCCGCGTTGACGGCGCCGTCGAAGTCGCCGGCGATGATGCGGCTGGCGACCTCACCCTTGAGACAGCTCGAGAGGCCGATGAGGCCGGCCGAATGGCGGGAGAGGAGTTCCTTGTCTATCCTGGGCTTGTAGTAGAAGCCTTCGAGATGTGCCAATGAGATCAGGCGGATGAGGTTGGCGTAGCCTTCGTCTGTTTCGGCCAGCAGCACGAGGTGGTTGTTTTCCCGGCTCTCTTGTTGGCCGCGCGCGTGCATGTCTCCGCGGGCAATGTAGGCTTCGCAGCCGAGGATGGGTTTGATGCCCTGCTCGACGGCCTTGCTGTAAAATTCGACGGCCCCGTAGAGGACACCATGATCGGTCATCGCCAGGGCGGGCATGCCGAGTTCCTCGGCCGTCCGCATGGAGGGACCGACCGCACAAGCGCCGTCGAGGAGGCTGTAGGCCGTGTGAAAGTGCAGATGTACGAACGGATATTTGTTCACGCTAGTTGCTCACGAATTTACAGCGCCTTGTCACCATCACTATATATGCCACAAGCCGGGGCAATGCAAAAGAAGTACGCGGCGTGGAGTTGATATTGTGCGGCGGTGTAGAAGGGACCGTGCGCACCCGCTTACTGACTGCCGTCCGGCAGTTGGACCCTGACGGTAGCCTTCTTCAGTGTTTCGGCGTCCGGAGCAGCACCGGCGCCGACGATTTCGCCTTCCACCCTGGCGATCAGGCTGGCCAGGGCGCCGCGGCAAGATGAAGGATTGCCGCGGACGACGCTCAGTACCGGAACGGCGTCGGGCAACATCAGTTGGGATTTGATATGACCGGCTTGGGAGGGCAGTTTGAAGGCCTTCTTACAATTTGGGCAGCGGCCGCGTTTGTTGACATCGGTATCACGGACCCACAGTTTCTGCCCGCAGGCCGGACAGCTCATTTTGAAATCTATTTCGCCTTCCTCGCGGAACAGGAACACGGAGAGGGGCATCAGTTTCTCGCTGGGAACGCGCCGGTAGATCGCCTTGATTTTGTCAAGACTGATAACGTCAAGAAAGCGCACCAGGAGCACGAGTGCGTCGGCCTTCTGCACGCGGGCGTCCCAATCGGGAATCAGGCGGGGGTCGCCGGCGAGCACTTCTATCAGGACCGGCTGATTTTCGATGGTGGTTTCTCCGGTGCTCCCGCGGGCGTTTTCCCCGCAGATATCGGCGACGAGTGTTTCCCCCAGGTCCTGGTGGATACTCAGAATGAGAACGTCGAGGGTTTTTTTCTGCTGTGTGTTTTCTTCTGTCATAACAACTTCAAATTACGCGTAATCTGCAGTTTGGCAAGCGCAAAAGCGGAATTGCGGCGGGGGCGGCGGCATGGTGTGGGGTGGAACCGGGTGGTGCGGTGACCGCAAGAGGGGTCTGATTTTTGGAGATTTCACTTGCGGCCTTGCGGGGCGGATAGCATAGTTCCGCGTTTTTGCCGGAGGTTTCCTTTAGATACGGCGGAGAAAGAAGAATGAAACGCGAGATACCGGTTCAGCGAACGCGTAACATAGGCATCATGGCGCACATTGATGCGGGCAAGACCACGGTCACCGAACGTATTTTGTACTATTCGGGAAAGACGCATCGCATCGGCGAGGTCCACGATGGATCGGCGCAGATGGACTGGATGGAGCAGGAGCGGGAGAGGGGGATCACGATCACGTCCGCGGCGACTTCCACGATGTGGCGGGATCACAGGATAACGATCATTGATACCCCGGGACATGTCGATTTCACTGCGGAGGTCGAGCGGAGCCTGCGCGTACTGGATGGTGCCATTGCGCTTTTCTGTGCGGTGGGGGGGGTTCAGCCGCAGTCCGAGAAGGTCTGGCACCAGAGTGAACGTTACAGTGTTCCGAAAATAGCCTTTATCAACAAGATGGACCGAATCGGGGCCAATTTTTTCGGGGTGGTGGAGCAGATTCAGAAAGAGTTGGGTGCCAACGCGGTTCCGGTGGTGTTGCCGATTGGTTCTGCGGAAGAGTTCGTCGGCATTGTTGATCTGGTAAGGCGGCGGGCGATTTACTACGACGACGAGTCGCAGGGGCAGAAATACCACGAGGACGACATTCCCGCTGAGATGGAGGGGGAGGTAAACAAGTGGCGGGAAAATCTGGTCGAGAAATGCGCCGAGCAGGACGACGGTTTCCTGGAGCGGTTTTTGGAAGGCACGGAGATTTCGACCGAAGAACTGGTGAAAGCCCTGCGGGCGGCGACGATCGCGCGGCGTATCGTGCCGGTTTTCTGTGGTTCGGCGTTCAAGAACAAGGGCGTGCAGCGCCTGCTGGACGGGGTGGTGGACTATCTGCCGGCGCCGTGTGATATCGCTCCGATAATCTGTGAGCGTGACGGCCACCAACGCGAATTGCGCGACGACCAGCCTTTGGCGGCGCTGGCCTTCAAGATAATGTCCGATCAGCACATGGGGAAATTGACTTATTTGCGCATATATTCCGGTGTATTGCCTTCGGGATCAGAGGTATACAACAGCACGCGCGAAAAGGCCCAGCGGGTCGGCCGAATCATGCGCATGCATGCCAACCGCCGGGAGAACTTGGAAGCCGCTTTCAGCGGGGACATCGTGGCCGTCGTAGGGTTGCACGACACCAAGACCGGCGACACCATCTGTGTGCGCGAGCACCCGATTTACCTTGAAGCCATTGAGTTTCCATCGCCGGTGGTTTCGATAAGCATCCGTCCCGAATCGCGGGCCGAGTCTGACAAACTCGGTGATGCACTCCATCGGCTGGCGGATGAGGACCCGACCTTCACGGTCACCTTCGACACGGAGACCGGCGAGACCATTATTTCCGGGATGGGTGAACTGCATCTGGAGATAATCGCCGACCGGTTGAAACGGGAAATCGGGGTGCGCGCGGAGGTGGGGCGTCCGGAAGTGGCCTATCGTGAAACTGCGACCACTATGGTTGAGGGCGCGTACAAGCACGTCAAACAGACGGGCGGACGGGGGCAGTATGCGCATGTCTGCATGCGCCTGGAACCGCTCGAATCGGGGGCCGGCTTTGAATTCATCAACGAGATAAAAGGTGGCCACATACCCGCCGAGTACATACCTTCGGTGGAAAAGGGCGTTGTCAGGGCGATGCAGAAGGGGGCCTATGCCGGTTATCCGGTGGTTGACGTGCGGGTGGTGCTGTACGACGGATCGTTCCACGAGGTGGACTCCAGTGACTTTGCTTTTCAGCAAGCCGGGGAGGCAGGGTTCCGCCAACTCTTCAGCAAGGCGGCCCCATCGTTGCTCGAGCCGGTGATGTCGATTGAAGTCGTCACGCCGGAAGAATTCATGGGGCCGGTAACCAGTTCCATCTGTCAGCGCCGGGGTCATATAGAGTCCATGGACACTCAGGCCGGCAATCGGGTCGTACGGGCGATGGTGCCCTTGGCGGAAATGTTCGGTTATGCCGGGGTTCTGCGGACGCTGACACAGGGGCGGGCGACCTTCACGATGCGTTTTGAGCACTACGAGGCGGTGCCCTTTGCCTTGGCCGAGGAGATCATCAAGCGTCGGCGCCGTGAGGGCTGATTGGCAGCTGCCGCAAAACTTCCAATGTTTGGAAAAATCTGATAAAACTTCCAAGGATTGGAAAAGACCGTCTCGAAAACTTCCAATGTTTGGACAATGTCCCATTTTCTTGAGTTTTGACAAAAGGGAAGGAAGGGGGCATCACCTCGTAAAACAAAAAAAACCAGCCGAGGCTGGGAACCCTGGAGGTGAGCCCCATGAAGAAAATAGTAGAGATGAAGCTGGAAGTCAACTTTCCGGAAGGGCGTGCGAGCGCGAACGAGATATTTGCGGCAGTTAATCTGGTTATGCAGTCGATCTATGAACAATTGACGCGGGTGGTTATCGAGAGTTACCAGGAACAGATCGTAGAAGTGCTGTGTACCGCCAGTGGATTAAAGGCGAAGCAGGGCTTGGGTCTGCATGAGGACAAGCGGCATGCGGGGCGGCGTTGTCGGGGGCGTAGTTTCAAGCGGGCGGGATATTGGTCGGAGGAGCGGCGGTTGCGGGGTGAACGTGGGGAGGTATGGTTTCGTCCGGCGATGGTAGAGTGCACCCGCTGCGGCAAGCGGCTGACGCCGGTGCTGGAGGCGCTGGAGTTAGAGAAGCGGCAGACGCATACGGAAGTGCTGTTGAACAAGGTGATTGAGGCCATAGCCGATACCAGCTACCAGCGCGGGGTGGATCAACTGAGTGTGCTGGGGGAAGCTCCGGTGGCGAAATCGACCGCGCATCGCTGGGCGGCGAGCGTAGAGTTACCGGTCAAGGAGGTCGGTGAAGGGGATCTGCTTGGGGCTGACGGGACGGGGTTTAAGAAGCAGGCTGGTCAGAAGGGGGAAGTGCGTTTAGTGCTGAAAATAGGGGCGCAGGGGAGAGTTGCGCCGGTGGGGGTATGGACGGGAGCCAGTTGGGAGCAGATCGCTGCGGAAGTGGCTGGTGTTCAGCAGGGGCAGGCGCGGCTCTTTCTCAGTGATGGGGAGCGTGGCTTGGAGGATTGGTTGGGGCGGCTGTGTGCGCGCAGTCAACGTGGGCATTGGCACGCGGCGCGTGAAGTGGGCTATGCGCTTTGGGAAGATAAGATGCCCTATGAACAGCGGCGGCAATGGCGCAAGCAGGTGGGTGATCTGCTGGCCCTGGAGATACCCGCCGAGGACATTGAGTGGGTGAGCCAACGCGAGAAGGAGCATCTGCGTTACCGCATTGCTCAAGCCGAGAAGCAGCTTGAGCAGTTATCCGAAGAGTTTGCTTCGAGGGGGTATGCCAAAGCCTCCACATATCTGCGGCGTGCCCGGGATCACTTGTTCAATCATCTGCGCTTATGGCTGGAGACGGGGATCATTGCCCCGCGAACGACCTCGATCATTGAGAACCTGATCCGCGAATTGGTCCGACGGCTGAAGAAGATTGGATGGAACTGGTCGGATGAGGGGGCCTTGCGCATGGGCAGAATCGTGATGATTAGGCGCTACGATCCGCAGGGGTGGCGTCGCTACTGGGATGAGCGCATCAACCTACGCGGACGTTGCAAAATCAGCTTGCTCTCTTGCCAACTCGAAAATGCGGCCTAGATAACCAACTCAAGGAAATGGGACGCTCTCAATGTTTGGAAAAACTTATAGAAAAACTTCCAAACATTGGAAACTTTGTGTGGAAAAACTTCCAATCATTGGAAACTTTCCATCAAAAACTTCCAAACATTGGAAGAATTGCGCGGGGGATTCATCTCTCCGGCGGGATCCCGCAAAGCTCGCAAAGAATGAGGGAAGAAGAGACTCTCGCCAAGAGCGCCAAGACCGCAAAGAAGAGGGAAGAAAAGAAGGATCTCTCGCAAAGGGCGCCAAGCG
>JAOZMZ010000113.1 GCA_029934055.1 Kiritimatiellia bacterium | reverse complement strand
CGTTTCGAGGCCGCCATCCGCCAGGCACCCGCACTCTACCGCGTCTACCAGCAACTTCCTCCCGAACAGCAGTTGCGCATAGTCACCGCCGCCTATCCCAAGCCCCGCCTGCGACGATCCGAACGTAATTCCCGCGCGCCTGACACGCCCAAGATCCGTAAGCTTGAAGAAGCATCCCGTGATCTCGCCAGGCGTATCCGTAACGCGCCCGACGAGGCGACCCGTCGGAAAAACCTCGCTGAACTGCGCCGCACCCTTGAACAACTTTTCGACCTGCGCGAGAAGCAACGCGAGAAGCAAATCGAAAACATCAACCGCCGCCTGCAGGAATTGCAGCACAAACTCTCGCTGCGCCGGGCACGCCGTGACGAAATCATTCAACGCCGTCTGCAGGAACTCGTGGAAGGCGACATCATCAAGTGGTGATTTTCCCCGGGGTCGGCTTTGAATTCGCACGCGGAGTCTCTTCCGCCCTGCAAGTAGACAGCGCCTTTTCGGCACCCGTCAAGCCGCCGCACAATTCTCCGCCGGTGATCAGTCCTTCCCCGACCCCTCGTGCTCTTCCCGCTCCAAGTCGCGAAGGGCCTGCTCGTACCGTTCGAGCTGGCTCAGAAGCTTCCGCCTGCGCTCCTCGCGGCTCCGGACCACATAGGTCTCTTCGGGATTCTCCACCGGCTGCAAGAAGGAAGGCTCCGGCTCGCCCTCCAGTTCCTCCAGCTGCTTCCTGATCTGCCTTATGTTCCTCTCCACCAGCGCCTTCTTTATCTGAAGCTTCATGCCCATCGTCTCCTCTGCCGCCTCGTGCACCCACCTGTTTATATAACCACCGGCCGGGCACCTGACAAGCCGCCGCACCGCAGTGCCTCGTCGTACGCGCCGCCCTTTTCGGGAGAACCGCGGCTCAGGTCCACAGCATCCGGTCCAGGCTGCGGTACTGTACGGCCTCGGAGATGTGGTCGGCGCCGATCTGATCCTCACTCGCCAGATCGGCGATGGTGCGAGCAACTTTCAGAATCCTGTCATAGGCCCGTACGCTCAGGTTCAACTCGCTTATCGCCGCCTGAAGCATGGTCTGCGCGCGGTCGTCCAAACGGCAATACTTGCGCAGGTCACGTGCGCCCATGTCCGCATTGCAATGAACCTTGGCCGCACCGGCAAAGCGCTCCTGCTGGATGAGACGCGCCGCCACGACTCTCTTGCGGACCTCCGCCGAGGATTCACCGGGCGCCATACCGGCCAACTCGCGGTAACGCACCGCCGGCACTTCAACGTGAATATCAATGCGGTCGAGCAATGGACCGGAAATCCGATTGCGATAGCGCTGCACCTGAAAAGGCGAACAGCGGCAGCGCCCTTCAGGATCACCATAATATCCGCACGGACATGGATTCATCGCCGCAACCAGCATGAACCGGCACGGGAAAGTCACACTGACCGCCGCACGCGATATCGTCACCGATCCCTCTTCCAGCGGCTGACGCAGGACTTCAAGAACGTTTCGATGGAACTCTGGCAGCTCGTCCAGAAAAAGGACGCCGTGGTGCGCAAGGCTCACCTCGCCCGGCAACGGGTAGGAACCGCCTCCCAGCAGGCCGGCGTCGGATATGGTGTGATGCGGCGATCGGAACGGCCTGTGAGCCACCAGCGCCTGATGCGCCGGCAACACACCGGCGATACTGTGGATCTTGGTGGTTTCCAGGGCTTCCTCCAGGGTGAGCGGCGGCAATATCGAGGGAACCCTTCTGGCCAACATCGTCTTTCCGGTGCCGGGAGGTCCGATCATCAGCATGTTATGCCCTCCCGCCACGGCGATCTCCATCGCCCGCTTGGCGTATTCCTGGCCGCGTACGTCCGCGAAATCCTCCTCGTAGATGCTGTGCTCATCGAAGACACGCCGCCCATCAACCCGCCGCGGCTCGATCTCGAGCGAACCGTTCAGAAAATCCACCGCCTCCCGCAAGTTCCCCACCGGGTAAACTTCCAGCCCCTCGACCACCGCCGCCTCCTCGGCGTTCTCCACCGGCACCATCAGCCCCCGGAAGCCTTCCTCACGCGCCTTGAGTGCCAGTGGTAATACCCCCTTGACCCTGCGGACGGCCCCGCTCAGCGCCAACTCACCGGTGATGCACAAACCCTCCAGCCGCTCCCCGGCCAGCGAACCGGTCGCGATAGCTATCCCCAGCGCGATCGGCAGATCGAAACGCGGACCCTCCTTGCGGATGTCGGCCGGTGCCAGATTGATTGTCGTCCGCCCCTTGTGCAGCAGAAACCCCGAGTTGAGCAAGGCAGTTTCCACGCGGTCCTTGCTTTCCTTGACGGCCGCATCAGGCAGCCCGACGATCACCGTGGCGGGGTCCCCGTGTCCGGCGTTGACCTCGATTTCCACCAGAAACGCGTCGATCCCGTAGACCGCCCCCGAATACACCTTCGACAGCAACGTTCGTTTTCTCCTTATGAATTCCCGATCCTCATCAATCGAGCCGCGCCGCAGAGTATCTCACCCGCCGCGCCGCGCAAAGCCAAATCTTGCCCGACCGCAGGCCGGCGCCTTCTGCGGCTTGTATTCCCAAGCGGCCGCATGGCATACTTGTCGCGGCCAAACGAAAAGTGGAGAGAGGAAACATGATCGCCTGGCTACTCATCAGTGGATGCGCATTTTTCGGCGCGGCCTTCATATTCTACGGCCGTTTTCTGGATCGCCGCATGGGTATCAATCCCGACCGAATCACTCCCGCCGTCGAACAAAACGACCATGTAGATTTTTTCCCCAACGCCGACCCCGTACTGT
>JAOZMZ010000112.1 GCA_029934055.1 Kiritimatiellia bacterium | reverse complement strand
CCTTCAGTCATGATCCTGACTGTCCGGCGGCAAGGCTGGGACGCGGCGACAGGGCCCGTATCGTACCCGCACGCTGCTATCCCTTCGCCTGATAAGAGCAGGCGTTCGCAAGAATCCGTGAGCCATTGGGCATCACGTTACTGTTAGGAAGAGCGTGTCCTACCTACCGCAAACCAGCCCTCTGGAAAAGCAGGCGACGCTGGACCTCGACATCGCGCCGGAGGCAATCCTCATCGATCGTCAGTAGCCGGCCATCCCGATAGAGAACCTTGCCGTTTACCATGGTGAGACATACATCTTCAGAATTATGCGCATAGACTACGCTGCCGGCCGGGTCCTCGCCCGGAACCACCTGCCAACTACTTTCCAACATGATCAGATTGGCCCTCATACCCGGTCGCAGGGCTCCGATTTCATGGTCCCATCTGAGTGTCCTTGCTCCACCTATGGTGGCCATTTCCACGATCTTCCTGGCTGGCAGAGCCGAAGGGCCTGAACGGATTTTCTGGAGAAGGGCAGCCGCTCTCATCTCAGTGAAGGCGTCCAGGCGGTTGTTACAGGGCGCACCATCAGCCCCCAGCGAGACTGTCAATCCCCGTTCGACATATTCAGTGATGGGCGCGATCCCCGACCCTAACTTCAGATTAGCCGAGGGGCAATGAATCACCCGCGTATCGGTCTCCGCCATTCGCGCTATCTCCGGCGGCCGCACGTGGACACAATGAACCAGACACACGTCCGGTCCGAGAATTCCCAGCCTATCGAGAAATTCCACATTACTGTAACCCGTCCGCCGTTGGACCTCCTCGACTTCGTCCCGCTGCTCTGCCGCATGGGTATGCAGAAGAAGGTGATTCTCACGGGCGAAGCGGGCCACCTCCTTGAGATTCTCCGGGGTTGAACTGAGAGCGAAGCGGGGAGCAATCGCCAACCGCAGATCAGGGTGGCCTCCCACTGCTGCAGTATGTGCTCACACGTCCGGAATGCGTCGCTCAAAGGTACTGCCAGAGGGGCATAACCGCCGCTGTCATCCATGAAGCAATGCGAAATGTGCCCCATCAACCCCACTTCCGAGAGTACCTCAAATGCGACATCAGTGCCTCTGACCGTCTCAAAGGTCATCACGGCGGTGGTGCCGCTGCGAATCAGAGCTGCGCAGGCAAGCAATGCCGATATCCGCAGGCTTTCACGGTCATGTGCGGCTTCCAGGGGCCAGATGTACTCGCGGAGCCATCTTAACAGAGGCAAGTCCTCGGCGACACCGCGCATCAACGTCTGGCAGAGATGGACATGAGTCTGAACCAGTCCTGGCATGACTAGGCGGCCTTGCGCATCAATAGTCTCCGCATGTGTCCGGTCTTCCGGATCTATCGCGCCAACCTTGCGCACGACCCCATCCTCAACCAGGATTGATCCGCTCAGAACCTTATCCAGGGTCGGATCCGGCCATATGCGAGCGTTGTGGATCAGGATTTTTCTCGTCATCCGCTTGCCCCTGCACTTATTCTGCTATGATCACCGGTTGACTTGCTTTGCTCAAGCGCTTTATCGCTTTGCCGGACGGACCAGACTTGAAGCTGGCCCGCCCAAACGGTTAATCTGACATAAATGCCCGACATTCTCATAGCCATTCCGACCTACAATGAGCGCGAGAACGTCGCTCGTATCGCAGAGGTAATCCTGCAGCATGCCCCTCAAAGCGAGATCCTCTTCGTGGACGATAATTCACCCGATGGAACTGGAAAAATCATCGAGCACATGTCGGCGGACGACCCCCGGATCCACGCTCTCCATCGTGAAAACAAACAGGGCCTGGGCAGGGCTTATGTGGATGCGTTTAAGTGGGCCCTCCAAAGAGACTACCAATACATATTCGAAATGGACGCCGATTTCTCCCATGATCCCTCGGAAATCCCTCGCTTTCTCGAGGCCGCCCGTTCCGCAGATGTCGTCTTGGGTTCGCGTTATATCGGGGGCATTCGCGTAATCAACTGGCCCCTCAACCGACTGATGCTCAGCCGGGCGGCAGGTATTTACGTACGCTTGATCACCGGGATGCCCTTCACGGACCCGACCAGCGGCTACAAGTGTTACCGACGTGCCGTGCTTGAGGAAATCCCCCTTGATCGCATCAGTTCGAACGGCTATGCATTCCAGATTGAGACGATCCATTACGCCTGGCGCCTGGGATTCCGAGTGGTGGAAATCCCCATCGTCTTTGAGGAGCGTCGCGCCGGATCATCAAAAATGAGCCGCAGCATCGTTCTTGAAGCATTGTGGATGGTCTGGCGGCTTTTGATTCAGAACCGCCTCCGCCGGCGGCCATCCGGAACAAATCCGCGTAGCATAGCAAGCCGAAAGGATTCCAAACCATGAAACGAATCTCCATACTGATCAGGACCATGCGGCCGGCGCAGTGGAGCAAGAACATTGTGGTACTAGCGCCGTTCATCTTTGCGATTGGAGATAGAACCCAGCAACTGGAGCTGGCGAGCATGTGGAAAGTGCTGCTTGCGGCCGCTGCATTCTGTGTGCTTTCCAGCTCGGTCTACATTTTCAACGACATCCGTGACCGCCCGATGGATCGCTCTCACCCACTCAAACGCCACCGGCCCATTGCAGCCGGCGAACTGCCGGTTCCATCGGCGGTCATGTTTGGACTACTTCTGGCGCTTCTGTCGCTCATTGCGTTCTTCCATATCGACGCCCGTGCATTTGTGACTGCGTCGTCGTATCTCGCCCTACAATGCATCTACACCGTGTTGCTCAAGAACGTACCACTTATTGACCTCCTGGTGATCTCTATTGGCTTCGTTCTGAGAGCCATAACCGGTGCGGCGGCAGCA
>JAOZMZ010000072.1 GCA_029934055.1 Kiritimatiellia bacterium | reverse complement strand
GCACATATTCCGCCCACCACTGACCACCCCACAGAATCCAGATCAGCGCCGCCAGTGCCAAGTATGGCCCATATGGAATCCTGCTGCCCAACGAATGACGCCCCACGAGTATCAGGAAGCCTCCCGCCAGAGACCCCATCAATGCTGAAATCATCACGGTGAAAAGCACTGCCCGCCAACCCATGAAAGCCCCTATAGCCGCCAGCAGCTTCACGTCTCCCAGCCCCATGGCCTCCTTTTTGAAAAGCAGCTTGCCGAAAGCGCCCACGGTCCACAACAAGCCCGCCCCGAGAAGAATTCCATACACGGAAGCCCGCAATCCGCCGAGACTTCCGGTGACACCGTGCAACTGTGGAAACAGCCCGCTGAGCACCAGCCCGGCCGCTATTCCTCCCAGAGTGACACGATCGGGTATGATCATATGTTCAAAATCAACAAACGTCCCAACGATCAACCCCGCGGTAAGCAGCCAGTAAACGGCTGTCTCAACATGAAGCCCATAATGCCGCCATATGAGCGAAAACAACGCCGCCGTCAACAACTCAACCAAGAAATAGCGCGGGGATATGCGCCCTCCACAATGACGGCAGCGTCCCCTCAGGATGACATAGCTCAAGAGCGGAATATTGTCATACCAGGCGATCGGCTTTCCACAGGAGGGACAATGAGACCCCGGCCATACGATGGATTCCCCTCGCGGAATACGGTAGATACAAACGTTCAGGAAACTACCGACACATGCCGCGAATACGAAGACCACCGCATTCAGCAACGCCGCCATGCTCTGTCGGTCAACGGTCATGTGCCGTATACCGCCGCCTCAAGCTCGGCCCGCATCACGTCCACCGGAGCATCCCGCCCGGTCCAGATCGCAAAGGCTCGTGCGCCTTGATGAAGCAACATCCCCAACCCGTTGACAGCCTCTGCTCCGCGCGATCGCGCCTTCCGCATGAATGCAGTCTCCGGATAAGTATAAACCAGGTCAAAGACTGCCTGTCCTTCTCTGAACGCCCCGCCGCTCAACGGCGATTCGTCCTCGGGCCGCAACCCGACCGGAGTAGCCTGGATGACGATGTCCGCCTCCCGGGCTGCGTCCTCGGCCTGTTCGCGCATCACAACGGAAACGACCGTTTCCTGTTTATGATCGTCTATCTCCGCGGCCACGCGCACCGCCCGCTCCTTGTCTGCATCGCACAAAAACATTTCATGCGCACCGGCGGCCGCGCAACTCAAGGCTACCGCCCGGCCGGCCCCCCCCGTGCCCAGCACGAAAATCCGGCGGCCTTTCGGACCGAATCCGAAGGCCTCACGAAAAGCCGCCAGAAAACCCTCGCCGTCGGTATTGTGACCTCGCAGCAGTCCTCCGGTACTGATCTCAACCGTGTTAACGGCCCCCAAGGTACGTGCCGACTCATCCAACTCATCCAGAACACCCAGTGCCGCCTCCTTTAGCGGTACCGTCAGATTCAAGCCCCCAAACCCCATCGCAGCGGCTCCTCGCACGGCGGCATCCAGATTCTCCGGACGAACGTCGAAGGCCAAATATACGGCAGCCATTCCCAACTCGCGGAAGGCCGCGTTATGCATCAAGGGCGAAAGACTATGCTCCACGGGATGTCCAAGTACCGCAAAACACCGCGTTGATGCGTCTATCCGTTTGTCCGCCATCGCCGTCTTCCAATTCTGCAACAGCCCACCGGCGGACTCACCTTCCTCCGGCACGCCGCGTGCTCTTGCGTCCCGGGCTGCGCCGATCCCGCACCGCTTTGCTCTTTTTTGAAGCATGATCTTTCATGAAGAGATGGCGATTGAGGCAGTTCAGGTAGGCCTTGGCACTGGCCTCGACTATATCTGTGCTCGACCCCTTGCCGGAAACCACCTGCCCACCGCCGTAACTGACCTGCATGTTGACCTCGCCGACGGCATCTTTCCCCTGAGTAACCGCCTGGAGAGAATAATCCATCAACTTTCCAGATACTCCCGAAATGCGATCTATCGTCTTCAACGCCGCATCAACAGGTCCGTCGCCACAGGCCGCATCCTGGAATTCCTTGCGACCCTTTCTCAGGCGAACCGTCGCCGTCGGAACCGTGCCCGTCCCCGAGGACACATGCAGGTAGCTCAATACGTATACCTGCGGCACCTCCGCCATTTGTTCCTGAACGATAGCTATGATATCGTCATCGTATACTGTCTTTTTCTTGTCAGCCAGTGCGATGAAAGCCTCGTAGGCCTTCTCCATTTCAGCCGGAGAGAGCTTGAAGCCCATCCGGTTGAGATGGTTGCGGAAAGCGTGACGCCCCGAGTGCTTCCCCAGCACCAGTTCGGTACCCGGAATTCCGACATCTTCAGGCCGCATGATTTCGTAGGTGCTGCGCTCTTTCAGGATTCCATCCTGATGAATACCAGCCTCGTGCGCAAATGCATTCGCACCTACGATCGCCTTGTTGCGCTGCACCGTCATGCCGGTCAGGCGGCTCACAAGACGACTGGCGGGATACAGCCAGCGGGTATCCACCCCCGTCCGGACTCGCAAGAAATCCTTGCGGGTACGAATAGCCATTACAACCTCCTCGAGTGAACAATTGCCGGCGCGTTCTCCTAAACCATTTATGGTGCATTCAATGCCCCTGGCGCCGTTCTGCACCGCGGCCAGCGAATTCGCCACCGCCAAGCCCAAGTCGTTGTGACAGTGCACGTGTACGACGACATCTTCCAGCCCGGGGACATTCTCGAACAGGTATGCAATCAGATCACCGAATTCACTGGGAATAGCATATCCGACCGTGTCAGGGATATTCACCGTTCCTGCACCGGCGTCAATCACGGCACGCACCACTTCCGCCAGGAAGTCCGGTTCCGTCCGGGAAGCGTCTTCCGGACTGAACTGCACGTCGTCACAAAAACGCCTGGCGTATTTGACGCCTTCCACGGCCTGCCTGATGATTTCACGCTTGGCCTTTTTCAACTTGTAACGCCGGTGAATCTCCGAGGTCGCCAGAAACACGTGAATACGCCCCCGCTCGCCCGCCGGGGCCACGGCTTCGGCGCAACGCTCGATATCCCCTTTCAGGCACCGCGCCAAGCCGGCGATCCGCGGGCCGCGGATATGCTCGGCCACAGCCCGAACCGCCTCGAAATCCCCCGGCGAGGCGATAGGGAATCCAGCCTCTATCACGTCTACTTTCAGGCGTGCCAGCTGCCGGGCCACTTCCATCTTCTCACTCAATCCCATACTCGCCCCGGGACACTGCTCCCCATCACGCAGGGTAGTGTCGAATATGATCACCTCGTTCTTCTGCCGCTTTTTCATTTTTTCGGATTCCTCATCAATTGGTGTGTTTCAAACTGTAAAGTTTTGCCGAAACAACATTTGATTACAAGATCGAACGCGTTTCGACCGGAAAACATAATCGCTGTCAGAAAGCTTTATCCGGCAGGGCCCGTGCGAGGCGAAAAAAATCCCGCCCTTGGCGGGATCAAAGCGGAGGTTGGAAAGAACACACCACCTCATGCCCGTCCCGCCGCACGGGCCCCGCTAAGGCCGAGGCCCAAACGACCAGACAGGATCACCAGCAGTGTCTGCATTCTGTCCATAAAATTCCGCATACTGAACCACTACTACACTCTTGACCCCCTTCAGTCAAGACCGCCGCCCATCAAAGATCTGCCCTTTCGACACGCGGAAGCGACATTTTACATCCTGCGAATATGGTCCAGCCATGCCTTTTCCAAGGATTCCGAATCCGTGTGCAAGAAGCGGCAGAGGATCTGCACGCGCGGCTTGCGCACAATCACATCCAGATGACGCGGATCACGAATATAACGGATATACTCAAAAAAACAGTTCCGGAGATCTGCGTCTGACATCAAATAGTGTACCAGTGACCAAGCCTCACTGTAAGCCAAGTCCACGCGCCCTTCTCCCATGGCGAAAAATCCCCGCACATGGCGGAAATTCACCAAATTCTGCAAGCCGATGAAGCGTCCCCTATCCATCGCCCTTCGAAGTCGTTTGATCCGCCGCGGATCCGGTTCGCCGAGATGTGGTGTCTCACAGTACACCGCCAGTCCCTCAACCAACCATTCGTTCTCTGCACGAAACGACGAGTGCACTCCGTAACTGAAAAAAAGCTGGTGGGCCCCCTCATGCCGCAAAGTCACAAAGGTCTTCTCTTCCGCCTGTTCAAGTAGGTTCCTCTCCACCCGACGCCGATAGGCTCCGATCCGCGAGCGTTGGCGGGCGTCCTGTGTTTTCCTGCGCAATTCCGCCTCCTGCTTGTGCAGATCCGCCGCGAGATCCTTCATGACATCACTGCCGACTTCGTTGAAAATCACCAGGCGGTCGAGCCACGGGCTGTAAAATCCGGCCGTGTCTTCCATCTTCACCCGATAGTTCTTCTGATAACGCAGATAGGCCTCGCGATCCGAAAAGAATAGTATCTGCAAACCCTTTCCACGCCGACCTCTCGCCATCAGCGGACCGAAAACCGTCATAACCTCAGTATATAGATCGCGCAGCGTACGGACTGAGCGCTGTACCTGGAAATACGACTCATCCGTTACGATCGTGTACGGGGGGTGCTTGTACAGTTTCATGCGCGGAAATTCCATCTGGAAAAGGACATCACGATAGGTTATGCGAGGCGGACTTATCTTCAGCCGTTCGATATGGTCAATACGGCTCCTGACGATGCGCGCTCGAAGAACGCCGCTGCTTCCGTATGACTCCTCAAAAAGAAAATGATCCGGCTTGGCCTCCACCAAGCGCCCCTCCATAACCTTGCCCGTCTTGAGAATCAGGCGATGCGACGGAAGGTTTTCCCTCACAACCTTCTCAAGCCGCCTCTTCACCGCCAGCTCGGCGGCCGTCATCTCAGATTCGGGTTTGTCCCGTGGAATGAGCGACACATCCTGCCCGCGCCAGCGAAACAGACGTGCCAACTCCCGGCCCAATGGTGATTCAAGAAAATGGAAAAAGCGCGGATCTGCACTGCGACTCCAAGAATACAGCTCTATGGACCCCACAAGCAGGCTCACCAATATCGCCAATCTCAGAATCCTCAGGCCTTTCACATGGTGTTCTTTCATCCGGACTCGTCGCCTCCCGAATTCCGTCGGCCGTCCTCCATCACTCCCCCTCAGCATCCCGATCATACAGGAGACATTGCCTTCTCACGACGCGAAACTCGTCCAGTCCTGCGGCCCATTCTTCCTGTATCCGCCCGGCGTCCAATCCTTCTCTCAGCATCCTGCCAACCTCACGTGTGCCGAAAAGCTTGTCAAACCACTCCGGGCGCGCACCAGCCGATGAAAACAGAATAGCATCCCCGTGTATCTCGCGGCACGCACAAAGAAACTCCACGGCCGCCGCCGCCGGACGGCAGTTCTCCGCCGACTTGAAGATAATCTCAACCGACCGGCCGCTGTCTTCGTTTCCTGCTTCCACAAAACCATAACCGTGTACCGGCCGCGACCCCATCAGTGATACAACACCGCTCACATCCAGGCCTTCGGCCGAGAGGCGCCGGAATGCCAGTTCGCGGCTGCGACCACAATCCCATACCGGAAACGCCTCGCACCATACGCTCACCGGATATACCCGCGCAGTCTCGACAGTCTGCAAGGCCGGCGAGGGCGGTCTCCACTGTACGTCATCATCAGGCCAGCCCTCCGCGGGACACCAGCCACGCACCGGGATTACTTCAAGTTCAAGCTTCGGGAAAAGTGCCCGCTGCAGGAAAACGGCCAGCTCACCCGGGGTCATCCCGTAAACCAGCGGCACCGGCACGTATCCGACGAAACTGGTGCAGTCCTCCTCCAATTGTGGCCCGTCCACTACATTTGCCAGGGGAACCGGCCGATCGGCAACCACCATCCGGCATCCGGCCTCAGCCGCCGCTTCCATCACCATTCTCAGGGTGGAACAGTAGGTGTAGCAACGTACGCCGATGTCCTGCAGGTCGAACAACACAACGTCGAGTCCGGCCAGCATTTCCCCGGCGGCAGGTGGCCGCTGTCCATAGAGTGAACGGATCGGAACACCCCCCGGAAGACGGCCGTCGGCGATCTTCACCCCCGCCGCTTCCGTCGCCTCGTATCCGTGCTCCGGAACAAAACACACCGCCGGCTGGCCGACCCTCTCAACGAAAAGATCCAACACCGGCGTCCCGAAACGATCCACCGCGGCGCGATGCGTCACCAGCCCCACCCTGGCCCCCACAACCAAATCCCGGGCCTCTTCCAGGAGCACCTCTATCCCGAAGCGGAATGCATTCCGGTTCATGATGCCACCATTCTCCCGACGCATCATCAAGACCCAAGTCTTTTTTGCGGGGCCTTCTCCCTCATCCCCCTACGATCCCGGCTTGCATGCCCCCCGGGATCATGTAACCTGTTTACTCAAGAAAAGGGATAAACTCAGCGAATCCGCGGGAATGCGATCATGGGCAGCAGCTTGGGAAAAGTATTCCGGGTCACCACATTCGGTGAATCTCACGGCCCTGCCGTGGGAGCCGTAATAGACGGATGTCCCCCGCGCCTGCCCCTCGAAGAAAAGGATATCCAGCCGCAGCTCGACCGTCGCCGGCCCGGACAGAGTCCGCTGAGCACCGCGCGTTCGGAAAGCGACCGCGTGACAATCCTTTCGGGAACCGAGAACGGCGTGACACTCGGCAGCCCGATTACGCTGGTCGTCACCAACCGCGACCAGCGGCCGTCCGACTATCATGGTTTTGCGAACATCCCCCGCCCATCCCATGCCGATTTCACCTACCGGGCGAAATACGGCATTCACAGCTCCAGCGGCGGCGGCCGCTCAAGCGCCCGCGAGACGGTGGGACGTGTCGCGGCCGGCGCCGTAGCCGAGAAGCTCCTGAAGGAATATTATGGAGTCCAAATCGTGGCATGGGTCAGCTCAATCGGCAGCCTTGATGCACCTGACATGACCAATTCTCAGGTCACCCGCGATCTGGTGGACAAGTCCCCCGTGCGTTGTCCACACCCGCAGACCTCCTCAGCGATGATCGCCGCCATCCAGGAAGTCAAACAGCAGGGCGACTCGATCGGTGGTATAATAACCTGTGTCTGCCGCGGTGTGCCTCCCGGCTGGGGGGAGCCTGTCTTCGACAAGCTTGAGGCTTGCCTTGCACATGCCATGCTGTCGATACCAGCCACGAAGGGATTCGAAATCGGCTCCGGATTCTCAGGTTCCCGACAGCGGGGATCTCAACATAATGACGCTTTCATCATGAAGACCCGTGGCCTGGGGACCGCAACCAATCGCAGCGGCGGCGTCCAAGGGGGCATCTCGAACGGGGAACAAATCGTTCTCCGTGTGGCCTTCAAACCACCGGCCTCAATAGCCCGCGCCCAAAAAACCGCCGACTACGAAGGCCGGCCAAGTGAACTCAAGGCCTTGGGGCGGCACGATCCGTGCGTTGTCCCCCGCGCCGTCCCCATCGTCGAATCCATGTGTGCCCTCGTGTTGGCAGATCTCGCCCTCAGGCAGGAAATCCTCCGACAAAAACCGTAGCACGCCCACCCGAAGGCCGGAACAGTACGGCGCACCGTCATGAACCGAATTCAGCCAGGATTATTTCCTTCAACGGGCGTTTGGGTACATGATGGACGCCACTGGGGTCACGCCAGTAACGAACGTCACCGTCGGCCATATCCTCTATCACTACTTCCTCGACCGCATACCCCAACGCCAACACCAGCAAGATCTCGTAACGGGGGGCGATTGCCAACGATCTTCGCAAGGGCTCCCGCTCTATACTTCCGATAATACAGCCCCCCAACCCTCTCTCCGCCGCCGCCAGCATGAGCGTCTGGGCGGCGATCCCATGATCGCATCCGAAATTCTCCGTGACCCGCAGGTCACCCAGCATCACAACGTATGCCGACGGCCGTTCCCCCGGGGGCGGCCCGGACCACTCCGTCAAATAACCGGCCCAGGCAAGACAATCGAAGATCCGCGCGTTTACCTCATGATCAACACTCAAGATATATCTCAGCGGCTGCAGATTCGCCGCCGATGGGGCCAGGCGCGCCACCTGCACCAAGTCCCGCAGGACCTGCAATGAAACCCTGCGGCTTTCCTGAAAACGCCGCCGGCTCCGCGAACGCAGCACCAGGTCTTCAATCATGCCGCACATTGCCTCCTCACAACCCTTTCCCTTTGCCCGAATCACGCGCCAGAAACCGCCTGAACCCGCTACTCATCTTTTGCGTGAAGCCTTGCCTACCATGTTCGATAATCAGCGCCTCGATCCTCGGCCGGGTTTCCACCAAATCCATCCCCCGCGCCTCACCCAGTACGAAAACCGCGGTGGCCAATGCATCCGCTACCATGCACTTGCGTGCGATCACGGTGACCGACGCAATACGGTTGCTCACCGGATAGCCGGTACGCGGATCGATAATATGTGTGCGTACGCTCCCGGAAGAATCGCGATAAAAATTGCGGTAATCCCCCGAGGTGGCCACCGCCCACCCCGAAACGTGAATCACACAACTCAACTTCTCCCCCGGCAGACTGTCGGACGAAGGCCATTCCACGCCGACCGTCCACTCCTCTCCTCCGGCATTGACTCCCTGAGCGAAGACTTCCCCTCCTATCTCGATCAGAAAGTCGTTGAACCCTTCCCGGCGGAGAAGATCCGCCACGGAGTCAACCGCGTAACCCTTCGCCAACGCTCCCAGATCAAGCTCAACCTGGGGCATGTCCTTTTGAATCCTGTCCGGCGGCCAAACGGTCAAATGCCTCCAGCCGACCCGCCGACGGGCGCGCTCCAGTGCGTCCGCCGCCGGAACATCCCTGCGTCGGCCGTCCCGGCCGAAACCCCAAAGGTTCACCAAGGGAGCAACCGTAGGATCGAACGCCCCCCCGGTACGCCTCGCCAAATCAAGTGCAAACCTGGTTACCAACACCATCTGCGGCGAAACTGATATCGGTCGCGTTGTCTGCGCCCGGTTGAAACGGGAGATGTCACTCTGCGGCATGAAAATCGACATCCGCCGGTTGACGTCCAGCAGGCGCGCCGCCAGACGCGTTTCGAGGCGATGGCGGGAGCGGCGCCCAAGGCGTATTCCGGCGACGCGCACATTGTAAGTGGTTCCCATGGTGCGTCCGTGAATGACCGTCTCCCGCGCCCCGTTATCCTCACTACGCCGCAACAGAACCGCGGCTCCGATCAATACCGCCACCACCGTCATCCATAAGAATATGCCGCGGGTGTCGGTCTTCATGCCGGCTACATCCCCTTGTAACGCGGACCGCCGCCACCTTCCGGCACGTGCCAGCGGATGTTGTCCAAGGGACACTTCAACCGACACGTGCGGCAATGTAGACAATTCGACGCCTGAATCCGAATTCCACCCGACTCTCTATCATCCTCGTAGACACCAGCCGGACAAAAACGTGTGCAAGGCGCGCCGTATCGTGGAATGCATTCATCCACGCACCGCCGCGGATCAATGATCTCCAAATGGGAAGGTTGGTCCTCCTCATGTTCCGTGCCGGAGAAATAAAGATCGTCGAGAATGCCCAGATCCAGTTCCCGGGGCCCCCGCCCGCCTTTGCGGTCACTTCCGGACCGCCGACGCACTTCGTCCCTCTTTAAAAGAAAGCGATCCTCCCGGCGCCACGGATTCGCCGGTGGGAAACGCCCTCCGCTGATGAAATTCAGGGCCGTCGCCGCCATGCCGAAGGGGATGCCCATCTGGAACCATCCGTGCGCAGTAGGAAAGCGCGCCATCGCTCTCCAAGAGTCCGAAATCCGCAGGCGGCGCTCATAGTCCGCCAGCCGTACCGCCGTCCAATCATCGCTCTGCCAGCATTCAAAGATCACGTCGCCGGCATGAACCCCGGCTTCGACCGCAACGTGAACGCCCTTAAGGCGCACACCATCCACCAAGCCGGCGGCATCGCCCACGACCATCACCCCCGCCGCGGTCAATCCGGGCACAGCCCGGACGCCTCCCTCCGGTATCAGTTTAGCTCCGTAGCCGATCACACGGCCGCCGGCGATCAGATCAGCCACCAACGGGTGCCGCTTGAATCTCCTGAACATCTCATGGGTATCCAGATCCGGATCACGATAATCAAGACCGACGATCAGTGCCACCGCTAGTCGTTCGGCCGTCATTCCATAGATGAACCCCCCGCCGTAATCATGCTTCCCAAGCGGATAGCCGAAACTGTGCGCAATACAGCCGGCCACCTCGGGACGCGGTTTTATCCGGATGAGCTCCTTGATTCCCAAAGCATACGTGGGTTCCTCAGCCGGCGGCGCAAGCACCCCGTCTTGGATGAGCGCCGACGTCAGGATGCCGGCCGCACCCTCCCCCAGTATCGTCAGCCGCGCCCGCACTTCGGCTCCCGGTTCATAATTGGCTTTCGGACGACCGGCACGGTCCACTCCATGATCTACAAGACGGACCCCCTTCACCACCCCATCTTCGACGATGGTTTCCTTGACGGCCATTCCCGCATATATCTCGGCACCGTACTCCTCGCACAGTTCACCCAAACGTCGGACAACATCGGAAAGAGAAACTATCGCGCAGCCCACCGAACGCAACGGGGGTGGTATCAGCGGCAAGCGCCATGAGCGCCGCTCCGTCAAAAAAAGGAGACTCTCCTTGTGTACATGCACCCCCACAGGCAAAGACGCGGCTTCTTCAGGCGAAAGCAGCATCGCCAGCGATTGCATATCCACCAGTGCCCCCGAAAGCACGTGGTCCCCTGCCTGCCGTCCCTTTTCCAAAATCAATACCGTCGGCGGCTGCTTGCCTTCCGCCCGCGCCCGCTTGAGCAGACGCAGCACGCAGCTCAGGCCCGCCACACCCGCCCCAACACAGACCACATCACACTCAATGACCTCGCGTGTCTTCATCTCAATCCAAACTCTCGCCCACGATTCGCCGCAATACCGGCCACATGACCGCCTGCATGTAGCCATCCCATGCAGCCTTCACCTCCGGCCAAGGCTTCAACGACGCACCCGCCTCGGCCGCAACCTTTTCAATATAGCCCGACGGTGCGGCACCCTCCGGGATGGGAAAGGCGGCGATGCTCGGCAGACTCCGGCGCGCATCTCCTCCG
>JAOZMZ010000071.1 GCA_029934055.1 Kiritimatiellia bacterium | reverse complement strand
CTCGACGATCATTTCCGACGCCTCACGCAGCGGGAGCCCGCCGGCTGCGGAGCGAAGCTGCGCGAGCAGGCGCAGGGTTTCCTCCACCGGGCCGTTTCCTTGCGGTTCGCGTTCGATCGTGAAGGCTGACGGCTCGTTGTGTCCGAAGCGATAGAGGGCGTCGTCGGAGAGTCCGAAGACTTCCCTGAGAACGCCGACGATTTCCCAGGAGTCCTGCGGGTCCCACATGATCTTCATCAGGGCGGTGAACCAGGCCTGTGCGGGGCGGTCACCGCGGATCAATTTTGGGGAATGGGATTGTGTCCTCAGGCCGCGGGAGTTGAAGGCGGACTCAAGGATGTTCAGCCACGAGATCCGCGGGCAGAGCACTGCGACCTGCGACCAGGCCCCCGCGCCGAGGGCGGCATGGCCGGTGGCTGCCAGCCATTCCGCAAGGGCGGCGGCCTCGGCGCGCGTGGAATCATCCAGGGTGGGACGCTGGGCGAGGTCGTCGGGGCGTGTCAGGATGCGGCGGATCACGGTGCCCGGGCCGCAATTCGGGCGGGGCTCGAGCCGGACGTAGTGTGTTTGCTGGTCGCGGCCGTCGAGCATGGCGGGGCCCACGCGGTTGACGAAATCCACGATCGCCCGGTCACAGCGGAAAGTCGTTCTGAAGACCAGTTCTTCGCCGCCGGCCTGCTTTGTGAGCCAGTTGCGGACGCGGGCGTAGTATTCCAGGTCGGCACGATCGCCGTAGATCGCCTGTTGCGGATCGCCGACCATGCAGAAGGCCCCTTGGCGGGGCGGGTCGGCGTCCTTGTCGTGCCATTGGCCTTCGGAGTCGGCGGGGCGGGTGACTTCGAGGAGGACGTCGAACTGGAGTGGATCTGTATCCTGAGCCTCGTCCAGAATCACGCGGTATTCTTCCGCACGGATGGCGCGGCCGGCGGCGGGATGGTGCAGGAGACGGCGGGCGAGTTCGACCTGGTCGTCGTAGGTCAGGCAGGCGCGTGCCAGGCGATAGTTCCTGTAGTCGGCGGCGATCTCGCAGGCGATGGCTGCGGTGGCCTTGGCCAGCCAGCGCCGCAGCGGATAGAAGGCATGCCGCCATGCGCCGCGGAATTCCTTGGAGCCGCCGCGGCAGCGCGGCAGACCGACGAACTCGTGGCCGGCATCCCGGGCGGACTGCCATTCTTTCAGATTGTGAAGGGATGCCGCGATGCCGGCGGCCCCGCGGCCCTTGGCCGGAAAGGCCAGCAGGGTGTCGAGTTCGAGCGGCGGCGGCGCCTGGGCGGTGAGCGGCGGCGGCTGGGTCCACGGCTTCAGTTTCTGTGCCAGGCGGATGATTTCCTTCAGGGGTACATAGCGGAGCGCTTCCCGACGGGCGGCATCGCTGAGGTAGCGGGTTTTGCGATAGAGGCGGCGGGTGAAGTCGGCCCACATTGCGTTTTCGTCTTCGAGGATTTCGAGCCGCGGGGGCAGTCCGAGGTAATGCCCGTGGCTTTGAAGCAAGCGGGCACAGAAGCTGTGGATGGTGCCGAAGAACGCGCGGTTGAATTGGGTCAGGATAGCGAGATCGACGTGATGTTCAACGAGAGCGCTGCGCGCGCGTTGCTGCATTTCTTCGGCGGCCTTGTTGGTATAAGTCACTACGACGAGGCGCGGCAGCCATTCGCGGGCGCGGTCGAAATCGGAGAGCGCGATGTGGATGACGCGTTCGACGATGGCGCGCGTCTTGCCCACCCCGGCCGGGGCGATGACGGAGAAGTTGCCGTCGACTTCTTCGACGAAGCGCCGGCGCAGGTCGGCATCGGGGGTGATTCCGGTGGTATCACTCATCGCTCTTGCCTCTGTCGAATGCCGGATGGGTTGCTTTCCATTTCAGGTTGAGTATTTCGGCGGAGACGGGCAGCGTAGCCAGGGGGAGCGTACAGGCGGGCCCGTACGGCGGGCGCAGCTCCGTGCGCATGCCGAAGACGCCGTCATCCTGCATGCGTCCGAGTTCATCCCAGAAATCTTCCACGGAGGCCGCGTCTTCGGCGGTTACCTGAATTTCGGGAGGGAATCCGGGCCTGATTACTGAGAGACAGGTTTCGCGGGCGCCGGCGGCGCGCAGGGCCAGTCCGTAAAGGCAGATCTGGACCGCTTCGCCGCGGCGCAGGGCGGCGGGCAGACTGGCCGGGGTGAGGGGGCGGCGGTCGGAAGATCCGGTCTTGTAGTCGATCACCCACCAGGCATTGTCTTCGAGGCGGCCGTCGGAACGTTTGCTGCCCAGCAGCAGGTCGATGCGGCCGGTGATGTGGAGGGCGCGGCCGGAGGCGGTCTTCACCGCCAGCGGCGGCAGGGACCATTCGGCGGCGGCCGTGGTCCTGTCGTGGATGGTGTCCAGGGCCGCGACGATGCGGAGCGCTTGATGAAGGGCGGTGTTCCAGAGGGCCTCCCAGGTGTCGGTGGGTCTCAGTCCGGCTGCGGAGTAACAGGCTTCGGCGGCCCGCCGCGTTTCGGCGGCGGCGGCCCGCAGGCGCCGGAGGAAGACGTTCTTTCCAGCTTCGAAGGCAACCAGGCGTCCCGAGTACCGCGGAGAAACGGCTTTGCTGAGCCAACGGTGGACCCATGTTCCGAGGGTCAGATCCCAGCCGTCACGGCGGGTGTCCAGGGCGGGTGGATGAACGCCGATGACGTGTTCGAGCCAGACGGTCGCCGGGCAGCGCAGGGCGCGTTCCCACTCTTTGCAGGGAAGGACGATCGGGCGGTCGGGACTGGCCGAGAGGCAGAATTCGTATTCGCCGAAGGGAACATCGGTACGCCGACGGGCGTGATATGCCCGTGCGGTGTGTACGATTTGCGGATCGTCGTCGGCACCGGGTTTTCCGTCGTGGCTGAGCGGTTGGGCGCGGCACCATGCGCGGGTGATCTTTTCGAGGTCGTCGAGTTTATCATCCGAAAGCGGCCGGTCGGTGACCTTGTGGTAGAGCTGACAGAGGATATCCGCCGGCAGGAGGCGCCGGCCGGGTTCGCTTTCGTCAGTCAGGGCGCAGGTCGCGCAGGCGCCGTGCCGGGATGCTTCGAGCAGCGAGCAGAATTGTCTCTGGAAGAGAGCGCGTTTTTCCGCCGGGCCGAGGATCGGGGTCTTGCCCGGCTTGACGGTCTGGTGGCCCTCGCCCTGAGCGCCCTCGGTAGTTGCAGCGCGGTTGAGTCTTGCGATCAGGTCTTCGCTCAAGAACGGTGACGGGGCGTCCGGCGGCGGCCAGTGATTCTGGTTGAGGCCGGTCATGATGATGTAGTCCCACGCCTGGCGGTCCGCCTGGGTGTAGGAAAGCAGGTGAACGCGGGCATAAGGATGAACCGCGTCCGGCGGCCGTCGCCAGGCATCGAACCGCAGGGTTTGTCGCAGCCAGCGGAGAAAGATTTCGCGGGAGATTTCTTGGGAGTGGATGAGGGCGAGCGTCCCCGCGGCGCTGTCCAGCCTGCGGGCGTGGAGTGGCAGGCCGGCCTTGTCCAGGAGTGTCCGCGTGTGTGCGAGATATTCGTGCAAGGCGGCCGAAGACGGCAGGCGTTCGAGTTTTTCCAGTGCCTCGACGAGGTGTGAGGGGGCCCGGGCGTATTCGCGGCACCATTTCAGAAGCGCCCTGGGGTCGTCAATCTGGAGTTCGGTCAGGGCTTCGGCGAGAAGTTTTTCCAGCGTGTGCCGAGGAATGGGGTTATTGTTTCGCCGTCGTTCGACCGCGAGGAATTCCAGCAAGGTATCGAGGCGTTCTTCCTGCTGGAAGTCGAGCCAGGCGTTCCAGGATTCTTCCTCGGCGGGCGGGAGCATGTTGTACCCCGTCAGGTCGTTATGGGTTATGCTGTTGCTGCGCAGGAGAGTTCCGATTTCGCGTGACAGGGCTCCGTAGCCGGGAACGAGGATGGCGATGCGCATGTCGGCGCTGTGAGCCAGTCTCCAGATGACTTCCGTGACCGCGGCTTCCGCCTGGGCGCGGGCCGTGGAGCCGGCCAGAAAGCGTACCGGTGCCGCTGTGGCGGCGGGCGCCGCCTGGATGGCATAGCCGATCTCTGCGGCCAGTGCCGCCAGCGGGCCTTCCTCGTTGGGGCCGCCCGTTTCCTCGGCCGGACCGTAGAATTGCTCCCACGATCCGATCCAGAGACGGTCGAGCTGTTCCGAACGATAAGCCGGCTTGAAAAGACACACCGTCGCCTCTTGCGCGGAGGATACGATTGCGTTGAGGAGATTCCACCGGTTCCAGCCGGCGGCATCGAATCCGGTGACGAGCACGTCGCCGTAGAGAGCGGCGCCGTCCGCCGCGCGCTGGAAGAGCAGGCGGTCGAGTGCCCGTTCCGTTACAAGTCCCCGGGATGCCAGGAGGCTTTGCGCCTCGTCGATCAATTGTTGCAGCACCGGCACTCCGTCGTGGGCGTTCCAGCCGGCCCCGCTCAATTCTTCCAGGAGAGTTGCGGCGGCGGTCGGATCGCGGGCAACGGCGGCGGCCGTCTCGTTTTCGTCGGCCCGTTGTGCTGCAAGGGCGGCGATAACGATTTCGAGATCCGGCCGGGGGACCGGTGCGGCCTGGGGGTTGAGGGCGAGGGCGAGGCTCGTGCGACAGTCCTCGGGGGTGTAGATGTGCAGGCCGGCCTGATCGAGTTCCTCCTCGATCATGCGCCCGCGCAGGTAGGCGGCGTAGGCCCGCGTCGGCACGATGATGGCGGGTGGGCTTGCGGCGCGCCAGGCATCGGGGGCGCGCCGCCGGATCCATGGTGCGATGACCGAACGCCAAAGGTCTTCCGGTTCCTGGGCCATGACCAGGCGGACTCTTTTTCTGGGGATGTCTGCAGCCATCACCCTGCGAGCAGACTCGGCCGGCTGTTGTTGAACAATCATCGTCTCGGCCGGGTGTCTTGGGGGCGGGGGTGGGGGGGGGGGGGGTGGATCGGCGGGCACAGAGGGATGTCGCCGCGGGTATGAGAACTTGCTTGCACGGTGGGGGATGTCGGGAGAGTCTTGCAGATCGAATTTGAGCGGACGCGTGAGAATGGAAAGGGCCTTTCGAGAGCCATGAAGGCAGGTATTTACAGGCAGATCATGGGAGTGGCTTGGCCGCTGATCATAAGCACGGGTTCTTTCACCGTGATGCAGTTTTGCGACCGCATGTTCCTGGCGTGGCACAGCCCGATTTCCATTCAGGCGGCGTTGCCGGCCGGGATACTCGCTTTCACGTTCATCTGCGGATTCACTGCAGTGGCCGGTTACACCAATACCTTCGTGGCCCAGTTCTGGGGTTCGGGGGATGGGCCTGCCTGTGCCCGCGTCACCGCTCAAGGCATATTCCTCGCCCTGGCCTCCTGGCCGTTGATGGCGGCCCTGATCCCGGTCGGGCACCTGATCCTGGCGTTGAGCGGGCATCCGCCGGAAGTGCTGGCCGAGGAGAAGGAGTATTTCACCATCCTGATGCTCGGCGGGGCCGGTTCGCCGCTGGCGGCCGCCCTGGTGGGTTTTTTTACCGGGCGCGGGCGCACGGTGACGAGCATGGTCGCACACGTCTCGGCCAATTTGACAAACGTCCTGCTGGACTACCTTCTCATTTTCGGCCATTGGGGGTTCCCCCGGATGGGCATTCGCGGTGCGGCTCTGGCCACCGTGGCGGCGGGTTTCATTGTCCCGGCGATCCTGGCGGTTCCTTACTTTTCGCGGCCGGTACGGAAAGTATTCAGAACCGTCGCCAACTTCCGGCCGGACCGTATTCTACTGATGCGATTGCTGCGTTTCGGGATGCCGGCCGGGATTCAGTTGGCGCTTGATGTGGCCTCTTTCGAGATATTCGTCCTGCTGACCGGGCGGCTGGGACATGATGCGCTGGCAGCGAGCAATATCGCCCTGAGCATCAATCTGCTGGCATTCATGCCCTTGATAGGATTGGGGATAGCGGCTTCGATTCTCGTGGGCCAATACCAGGGGGCGCGGGAGAGCGATCTTGCGGCGCGGGCCGGCTGGGCGGCGCTGCACCTTGGTTGGCTGTACATGATTCCCATCGGGATCAGTTTTCTTTTTCTGCCCCAGTCCTATTTCGCGCTCTTTTCAGCCGGGGGGCCGCAGGCCACTCCCGTGGCGCGTCTTCTTCCGATAGGCAGGCGGCTGATGGTCATCATGGCCGTCTGGGGGCTGGCCGACGCCGTCAATCTCATTCTCGGCGGAGCCCTCAAGGGCGCCGGCGACACCCGCTTCGTAATGTACTATTCGATTGCCATGGCCTGGGGCGTACTTGTTCCCGGGCAGGTCTACATAGTGCTCGTCAAGCACATGGATATTCTTTCTTCGTGGACGTGGACGGCTTTCTATATCTGTGCCATGGCGATCGGATACTTCCTGCGTTTCGCCGGCGGCCGCTGGCAGAAGATAGACCTGCTCGGCCGGCGCCGCGCAGTGGTCATCGAGCCTACCCGGCCGGGTGCCGAGGCCCTTCTCGGCGGCGATTGACGGCGCTATCCGCGCGGCGTGTTTTTTGGGGCGTTACAGTCATGGGAAAAGTGTCGGAGGGGAAATCTTCCGGCGTAGCGGGATATGGAAGCCTTGGGAGTTGAGTTTTACTGTTTGGAAGTTTTTTGAGCGGGCAGAAATTTTGACGGGGTCCCCGATGAGCGGTGGGCATCAGAAGACGTCTTCATGGCCCGCACAGATGCGGGCGGCGCGGAGTGTTGGAGTTTGTTTCCCGATGATTCATAATGTCGTTAAGGCCGTGGAGGATCTGAGGGGGGAGAATGGGAGGTGTTTCGTGGGCATCGCGGTGAGTGGGGGTGGGATATGACGTTTTATCCGGGTCGCAGACATAGCGGACTGTCCCTGCCGGAGATTGGAGAGAAGGCAGGCGGGGTGCCGTATAAGACGGTTGGAAAAGCAGTGGAACGGTTTAAGGAAAAGTTTGCCGGGAACCGTTTCCTTCAAGACATCCAGAAGCAGGTTCTCAAGGAATTGTCGGATGTCGAAGCGTGACCTCTCCGATTGACCCTCCGATTCCGGGATCCGATATAACAACTCGTCAATTGAAGGCATATTCAATTCTCAACTGATTTCGGAGAACCAAGACAGGGAAGCCATCCGGATCGTAAGTCACGCTTTGGGCAACAGCCCGTCAAGGCCTGATACCAACGGCAGTGCGTGGCAACTACATGCTCCACCGTACCATTCGTCGCCCAGGGGAAAAGGGCTTTTTCAGCGGAATCGAATGTTGATATGTAGCCCCTCTTTTGCTTGCCGATTCTTAGTGGCGATCAGTAGCGATCAGTAGCGTCATAGGACGTCGCCTATGATCAGAAACGGTATAGAGGCGTGTGCTTCGTCATCTTGCTTTCGACGTGAAGGAACTGAGGCTTCCGGCCGTCTTTTCCCTGATAGAGCATGATCAGCCCCGGGAATCGGGCCAGGACGAAGGAGCTGAAATCCTGATCGGTTGATAGCGGTTGCGACGCATCCAGAGCGATTTCACCCAGCTTTCGGAGGTTCGCAGGAAAAAGTTCCGGAAGAGAGACCTCCACAACCCAAAGATACTCAGGAAGAGTCTGTTCGAAGATATTGCAGAGCCTTCTGTTCTCCCGTTTTTTTGCCCAGTCAATCATCGAACGAAGATGGTCAACATATTCTGCTCTTGAAAGGGCTATCGCTCGCAAGACCGCCTGTTGGTGGTCTTTATCCGAGTAGACCATTAAGCGACGAATCCAGATATTGTCCTCATCTCCAAGATCATCGACAAGTGAGTAGAGGTAGTTGACCGCTACAGCTTCAGCTAAGACGCCACTGTACATGAAGCCGCTGCGGAATAGCTCCACGACGTACTGAACTTGATCAGGGTTCGCATACAGCTTCGGGACACAAAAGTTCGATCCAAAGTTATCGTCATGTCCGATAAAACTGCTTAACCATGATTCGCTCGGTATGTACCGAGTTTTCTCTCCGATTCGAAAGTAGGCTAAGTTTGCATTCGGAACCCAGGTGTCCTGGTTGAAGGTGTGCCCGTAGAACGGGATGATATGACTTACATTGGGCGCTTCCGGTCCCGTGAGCTGGAACCCCAGTAATGCGCCTCCCCCCGACTCGACCCCCGCATATAGGAACTTCTGGTACGGCAATTGGTTTCGGGCATCCTTCGAAACTGCGACTTCGCGGGGATAGTCAACGTCTTGAAACCGGATATCTAAGCCACTCAGAACAGCTCTGATTCTTTCGACAGAGAGACCCTTCGCGGGATCAAATGCTCCCCCGGCTGCTTCTGCAAGCTGATTCAGCCGGCTATACGGAAGTTCTGTATCCGGTACATGGAGAGAACAAAGGCTGCGAAGAGCAACGTGTGCACAGCATTTGTTGAGCTGGTTCTGCTGGCAGTACAGGACGCCGCTTATGTCGAAAGCGTGCCCGTCTACACCCACACGATAACTCTGCTCGCCGGAGACGCAGTTGTGTTCATCGGGGTATTTCTGAAAGACAGATTCAAATACGTGCCAGCGGTTGCAATTTTTGGAAGGAACGATGTCTTGCTTCACGATTGCGTAGCCTGCCAGATCTTCCGATGTCAGCGATTCCAGTTTGCGTTTTTGCACGAAGGCCGGCTTCCAGAAAGACAGGCGGACCAGCTTTCCTTCTTCGGCATCCGGATACCGCGCCCGGATCTCACTGTTCTCATCCTTAACCACACCTTTCGGCGGTATCTGTTCGTAGACGAGGGTCTCGCAGGAGTGGATTCGGGACAGAGAGAACAAACGCCTGATCGAAGGTATGTCGCCGAAACGTTTCTCAACGAAGAGGAAGTTGGAGAACGGTGCTTTGAGTGGGACAATCTCTACAGATGAGGGATGGACAGTGCGATGGGACATCAATCGAATTTCTGCTTGCTCGTGGCTGCACGTTTGTGAGCGGACTCCACCTTCTTGATGAACTTATTGACGTCGCGGCTCGAGCGCATGCTGACCTTCTTCGTCGAGGTTCTGTTGCCAAATGACTGTGCCACCTGCGCGGCAATCTTTGGCGAGGCATATACAGTTGGGCCTGATTCAGTCATGAAGTCCTCCGGTTCGTACAGCGCTTAAGTGTACACATCTCAGTCGTCTTAACAACCTTATAACGGCCCTATAGACGCGAATGAGGATGAGGCGGGATGTGCTGCCCCGGTGTGCCGCTGCGGGGGGGAGAGAAATCACAGAAGACACAAAATCGAAATATAAGGCGCAGACCTGACCTGTTGCATTCTGTGCATATCTTGCGATCACCTCTCGGGCAGGCCATGCCGGGCAACTAGATAAGGATTCGTGTCTATTAGTGTTCAACCGATAAGAAATCGCGTTTCGGGCAACGCGGGAACTCGTCTGCTGGGACCGGGCCGAACGTAGTGCTTTCACGATAAGAACGCTAGCTGAAGCGGGGTGAAGGGGTCAAGCAGGAACTGATAAGAAATGAATTTTCGGCACTGTCAAGAAGAGTGCGTAAAAGAGAGTAAGGGGGAGCGGGAAGGGGACTCCATCCCAACGCCCAACAATACTCTCGGCGGCGGCGGAGGTCAACCGCCGGCGGGAGGTTGTGCCGCGGGACCGCCGGGAGGTTGGTGACGGGCGCATTTCAGATTGGAACGGCAACTGTCGCTGATTATCACCGCCGCCGGGAGGAGGAGGCCGATTACGGACAGCGGCCAGAAGCCCTGGGAATCAACCCAGCGCCCGATCAGGGGTGCCACGGGGATGATGAAGAGGGATTTCAACTGGGATTCGACCGAAAGCACGGTCGCCTGGAGACGGGCGTCTCCTGCGGCGACGACGCGGCTGACCACGTTGGGGCGGAAGAGGTTGTTCAATGCCGCCAAGGCGATGAATCCGGCCGCGGCCGCCCAGTAACGGGCGTTCAGAAGAGCGAGCAACAGTCCGCCGGAGACCAATCCCAGCAGAATCCAGATCAGGCAGGCCGCATTTTCGTCGGATCCGCAACGGGTACTGAGCAGGTGGCTGCGGCGCGAGGCGTAGCTTTCGATGATGTGGAGTGCGGTATAGACTATAGCGATCATGATCGCCGTGCGCTGGCGGTCGGCGAGTGAGGTCAGTGTCGGCAGGGCGAGGGCGGCGGTCATGACGATCGGTTGCAGGTAATCTTTCACGGCGGCGTAGTAACCGTGAAAGCTCATGGATTCGATCAGCACTCCGCGGAGGGCGGGGTTGAGAAGCGCGCGGCCGGTATCGCGGAAGTGGGCGAGTAACTCACTCCAGCGGAACCCGGGGCGCGTCTGGCCGTCGAGCCATGCGGGGTAGGTGGCCAGGTTTACCAGGTCGGCCGCGTACGGAATCATGGCGAACCAGAACACGCCGGCGTAATGGCGGACGTTGAAGACGATGGCTCCGGCGATGATCGCCGAGACGGCGGAACCGATTTTCGACCAGCTGCGGGTCAGGCCGTAGACCTTCGTGCGTTCCGCCGAGCGGCCTTCGCGTTCCAGCCAGGTCATGATGATGGCTTTGTGCGTACCGGTACGGAAGGCGTCGCCGACGCCCATGAGCGCCATACCCACGGCCGGCAGTGCCAGGCCGGATCCCAGGGCCAGGGCGGCGAAGGCGAGTACGTATGCACTGAAGGCGGTCACCATGGCGCGGCGCCGTCCGTATAGATCGGCGAGTGCCCCGCTGGGAATTTCGCAGGCGTTGAGGACGATGTGCCGCAAGGCCACGAGGGCGCCGATCTGGAAGAACGAGAGGCCCTTCTCGCGCAGGGCGAGGATCAGGAAGGGTTCGAAGTAGGCCTGGTTCTTCAGAAACCCATAGAGGCAGAAGCGCACCAGCAGGGGGTCGGTCGCCCTGATCTTTTCGAGCAACTTGTTCACGGTGGGGATGATAACCGGCCGCCGCCGGGATTTCACCTGCGAAAAAGACCATGGGATTCTATGCGCCTTCTCCGTTTACGGTTCCGGTATTTCCTCCCTGAGTGGTTGCTTGTGTCGCCGTGCCTGCGCGTGATGAGATTCCGTTTGTAACGGTAACGGGCGGCACGGTGTGGCCATCTTGCGAGCGTACATTTTCTTCAGGCTGCGTTTCGCCGCATTATCTGTAGACCTCCTTGCGGTTCCCGATCCGGAGGATCAAGACGTCCTTGCTCAGAATGGCGAAGATCACGCGATAATTACCGACGTGGTACCTGCGGAGTCCGGCGAATTCGCCTTTGAGGGCCGGATACTTCCCGGGGTGTGCGGCCAGATCTCTCTCCAGT
>JAOZMZ010000015.1:30966-33617 GCA_029934055.1 Kiritimatiellia bacterium | reverse complement strand
TTTGTCGCGGAAGCCGGTGATGGCGTTGTCATGATCAATCTCGACGGTTCCATAGCGGCGGGCATCGTCAATGCGGGTGACGGCGATCACGGCGGCGGTGGGGGGCCGCAGGGCGGTGGTTAGCCGGAGGGGGTCGAGTTCAGGCAGGAGGGTGTCGCCGTTGAGCACCAGCACGGCGTCGGCGTCGAAGCCGGAACGCCGGAATCCGAATGCGAGCCCTCCGGCGGTGCCGAGTGGTTCGGGCTCGACCGAGAGGGTGATTTCGAGGTCGGGGAAGGAACTATTTTCAAGCCACTCGGTGATCTTGGCGCCGAGGTGGCCGGCGGCGAGATGGACGCGGTGGATGGAGGCCCTGGTGAGCCAATCGAGTTGCCAGGCCAGGAACGGCCGTCCGGCGACGGGAACGAGGGCCTTGGGGGTCTCGGGGTGAATGGACCGCAGGCGTGTTCCCAATCCTCCGGCGAGGATAAGGGCTGGGGGAGAGGGTTGTCGCGGGGTATTCATTCAAGGTCCTCCGGGGAAACGCCGGCAAGTTGCAGGAGCGGGGTGACGGTGGCGCGGGTCACTTCGTGCATGTCAAAGAGGCGCCGCGCGGTTTCCAGTCCGGCGCATCCGAGTCGCCGGCGCAGTTCGGGGTCGGCGGCGAGTCGCTGGAGTTGCCCGGCGAAGTCCTCCATATCGGCCGGGTCGAAGAGAAGGCCGTTTTCGCCGTCGCTGATGATTTCGGACATTCCCGCGAGGCGTGCGGCGAGCACCGGCAACCCGCAGGCGAGGCTGTGGACCAGGGCGCCGGTGACGTGGAAATTGTCGGCCTGCTGGCCGATACGCATGGCCAGTCCGATATCCGCGGCATTGAGGGCCTGGTTGACTTCCCGGATGGTCTTCAGCCAGCCCGTGAAGACGACGGTGCCCTCAAGGTTGAGTTCTGCGGCGAGGTGACGCAGGCGCGGCATTTCGGGTCCGTCGCCGATGATGAGGTAGCGCAGGGAAGGCAGTTTCTGGCGGAGGCGGGCGAGTACGCGCAGTATGCGGTCATTTCCCTTGTTGGGATGAAGGATCCCGTGATGGGCCAGGACGATGTCGGAAGGTTGCAGTCCGAGCCGCCGGCGGGTGGTGCGGCGTTCTTCTTCCGGCAGGGGATGATAGATTTTGAGGTCGCACGGGTCGTAGACGGGGTGAATGTGTTCCCGCGGCACGCCGTGGGCGGCGAGGTAGTCCGCGGTGGCCCGCGCACGTGTAAATATGAGGGGGAGTTTTCGCCAGGCGGCGAGGTCGAGGCGTCGAACAACGGCGGCGACGGGGCGCAGGAGAGGGCGCCGGTCGGCATAGATATCCATGAAGAAGTCGGCGACCGTAAAGGCGACGCGGCGCCCGAAGAAGAGGCGGGCCAGGGCGGCGGTCAGCGGGACGGTTTCGTCGATATAGACGGCCGTGGTCCGGTTCAAGCGGCAGGATAAGCCGATAAAAGGCAGGGCCGCTATCCAGAGGGCGGTTTTCAGGAGCTTGTCACGCTGGGATGATCGGTTGATGCGGAATGGGAGGTGATGGACAACGGCGTTGCGGGTGATCTCCCCGGGGACCGGCTTAGGACTGCGCAGGCCGTAATAGTGGACTTCACAATTGTGGGCGAGGCTGCGGACGATGTCGGGAATGGCGTGGAACAGTTCACTGTGTTCCGCCGGTCCGTAGCGGAACCAGAGGGCCAGACGGGGCTTGGAATTGGTCTTCATTCCGTGGTGCGGAATATTATCGCCGAGCCGGAATCGGATGGGGCGAAGCGGACTTCCGGAAAGGCCCGCAAGGCCCGGCGCACTTTCTCCTTGTCGGACGGATCGCTGAAAACCAGTAGGAAACCGCGCCCGCCGGCGCCAAGGATCTTGCCGCCGCGCGCTCCGGCGGTGCGGGCGGCCTCGTAGGCCTGGTCTATGAGGCTGTTGCTGATTCCGTGGGCAAGACTCTTTTTCATTTGCCAGGCCGTATCGAGGAGGTCGCCGAACGAGCCGAGCTCGCCTTTTTCGAGGAAATTCTGGGCTTCGTCCACCAGGGCGCGCATACGCAGGAGCGAATCGGTGTTCCTGCCGACGGCCTTGGTCTGGCGGTGGAGAATATCGGCGGCCGACCCTTCACCGCTGGTATAGAAAAGCATGAGGCGCTCGGCGAGGGCATCGCGGAGGGTGTTGTCGAGGACGAGGGGGGTCACGCGCACGGTTGCGTCCGGGCGGAAGTCCAGTCTCAGGAAGCCGCCGTAGGCGGCTGCGTATTGGTCTTGATGTCCGCCGGGGTCGCCGACACGTTCGCGTTCGACGGTGATGGCCTCGCGGGCGAGGGTTTCGGGGGACGGCGATTCGCCGCGGAAAGCGTGCAGGGCGTTGAGCAGTCCGACGGTGAAGGATGACGAGGTTCCCAGGCCGGTCTGTCCGGGAAGATCGGCGATATGGGTGATTTCCATACGGTTGGTGACGCCGAGCATGAGCAGCGTTTCGCGTACAAGGGGATGGCGGAATTCGGCCGGATCGTTGACCAGTTCCGTGCGGGCATAGCTGGCACGGAAACGGTGGCGGAAAAAGGGGCTCAATTCATGGACGGAGAGGTAACAGTACTTGTCGATGGTCGTCAAAATGGTGGCGCCGCCGTGCTCGTGGTAAAAATGT
>JAOZMZ010000015.1:0-30956 GCA_029934055.1 Kiritimatiellia bacterium | reverse complement strand
GGGAAGTCGGTGCCGCCTCCGAAGAAGCTGATCCGGAATGGGGTACGGGAGATTATCATCGGATCTGTTCCTTTCCTTCGAGGACGGCCTTGACGAAGTCTGCGACGGTACGGCGGGTTTCGGGGATTTCATAGAGAGCGGAGATGCGGCTGATATTGATTTCGTAATGTTCGGGGGATGGCTGGGCGGGGGAGTCTTCCGGTAGGTGGCAATCCGGGATCAAGTCGGCCACCTCCCGCAGGCTGACGAGGCCGCGGCCGCAGATATTGAAAAGGCGGTCGGGCGGGGAGGGGTCGGCGGCCAGGTCGAGGACGATGCGGGCGAGGACATGGGTGTGGAGGTATTGGTAGGAGGAGTCCGGGTGAACGCGTAAAGGGTGCCCGCGGAGCAGATCGTAGATCGAGTTTTTCCACAATCCGGGCCCGACAAATCCACCCATGCGGAAGATGAGTGTATCGGCGGAATAGTAGCGTGCGATTTCTTCAGCGAGGTACTTGTGGAATCCGTAGGGGGTCAGTTTGGAAGGGTCTATCGAGGAGTCTTCGCTGTTGTTGGCTGGATCGGCATGGTCGGGATAGACGTCTATCGTGGAGAGATGGACGTAGCGCTCGGCGTGGAAATCGTGAAGGGCGCGGATGGTCGAGCGTACGGAGAGATCGAATTCTCCGGGGGGATCGTCGGCGGCGAGGAATTTCTTCGAGTTTCCGTCGGCGTTGATCAGGATATCGAAATGCTTTCCGCGGGCCTGCTGGTATTCGGCGAGGTCTATCGAGTCGACTTTCCAGCCGAGCTGTCGCGCGACCGCGACGATGGCCGATCCGACGAATCCGCCTCCGCCGAGAATGGCGCAGGTGCGCGGCTGCTGTGGATTGTCGCGTGCGGACATCACAGGCGTACATTTCCTTCCCGTCGGGCTTGTCGGAACCAAGTCACGGTCTTGTGCAGTCCCTCCTCGAGAGGGGTGGGGCATTCCAGGCCGAGACGGTGGAGGCGTTCGACTGCGAAAATCTTGTCCAGTTGTCCATCGGGCTTGCTGGTATCCCATTGGAGGCGCCCTTCGTAGCCGGTGGCCCGCTGAATGAGTTCCGCCAGTTCGCGGATGGAGGTGCGCGTGCCGCTGGAGATGTTGACCGGCTCGCTGCTGTTGTAGTTTGCGAGAAACCAGGGAATCAGGCGGGCGACGTCGGCGGCGTAAACGAAGTCGCGCGTCGGCCGTCCGGAACCGAAGCAGGCGACCTGTGGGGCGCCTTTTTCGGCGGCTTCGATGAAACGGCGGATGAGTGCGGGGATGACGTGGGCGTATTCGAAGTTAAAATTGTCGTATTCTCCATAGACATTGCCGGGAATGAGGACCACCGAGTTGAAGCCGTACTGACGCCGGTAGGATTCCGACTGGACCAGCATCATTTTCTTGGCGATCGAATAAGGCGCGCTCTCGGCTTGGGGATAGCCGTCCCACATGGACTCTTCCCGGATGGGTGAAGGGGCGCCGGCGGGATACGAGCAGCCGCCGATCAGGGTGAGGAACTTGGCGATGCCGGCTTCCCAGGCGGCGTGAAAGGTGAGGGTGTTGATGGTTATGTTTTCATAATAGAAGTCGGCCGGATAAGCCTTGTTGGCGATGATGCCGCCGACCTTGGCGGCGAGGTGGACGACGGCTTCGGGTTTTATGTCGGCGAGCATGGTTTCGGCCGCATCGGGCTTGAGGAGATCATAGTCCGAGCGGCCGACGCCGATGATTTCGGCTTGCGGGAAGGCTTCCCGGAGGGCGGGCAGGATATGGGATCCGAGAAACCCGGTGGCTCCGGTGACGAGGATGCGCTTGTAGGGTATGTTGATTCCGGTGTTCATCATTTCCTCACGTCGCGTCTGAGCCCGAAGGCTTCTAATAATACTCTACGTTGGCGAAGGGGTTGGTCCAATGCAGGGTTTTCAAGCCGTTGTAGAGCGCCCGCAGACCTTCATCCCAGTCGACACGGGGCTCGAAGCCGGCGGCGCGGATGCGGTCGAAAGCGATGAAATAGTTACGCTTGTCGGGGTCTTCCCGCAGGTCGTTGTAGTGCAGGTAGCAGCCGGTCAGTTCGGATATTTTTTCCGCCAGATCGCGCTTGGTCTTGTTCATGCGTTCGTGGCCGATGTTATAGCAGCGTCCCTTCATCTTCTCGAAATTTTCGATGGTGAAGGCCACGCAGCGGGCGATATCGGTGATATGAATGAAGGAACGCTGAAAATGGCTTTCGAAGACGATCAGGGCGCCTTGCCGGAGGGCCCGCCACATGAAGTCGTTGGGCATCAGGTCGAGGCGCAGGCGTGGGGAAAGTCCGAAGACCGTGGTGAAGCGGAAGGTGACCACGTCGGGCCGGGTGAGCAGTTCCTGTTCGGCCTTGACCTTGGTTTTCCCGTAGACCGAGATGGGTTCCTGGGGGGTATCCTCGGTGCAGAGACCGGAGACCGGCGACTGGGTGCCGTAGCCGCTGGTGGTGTTGGGGAAGATGTATCCCTGTCCCGGAGCGCGCAGGGATTCGAGCATGAGGGCGGCCTCGTAGTTGATTTCCCAGGCTTCCTTTTCGCGTTGGCGGCAGAGAGGCGCGCCGACCAGGGCCGCGAGATTGACGATGTAGTCTACTCCTTCGACGGCACGGGCCATGAGTTCGCGGTCGCGCACGTCTCCAGGAAGGCATTCGAAGCGGGGGTTGATGAAATGCGGCAGGAGGCTGTTTTGATGATACATGAAATTGTCCACGGCGCGGACGCGGTAGCCTTGCTGGAGCAGATGGGTGACGATGACGCTGCCGAGATAGCCGGCCGCTCCGGTGACGAGTATTTTTCTGGAAGCCTCGCTGCTCACGGCTCAGTAACCTACTTGGCGGCGGAGACGGTGTCAATATCGTCTGCCGGAGGGCAACGATTGGCTTTCAATTGCCTGCGCGGGAGTCTAAAGTCTGCCGCATGAGATCGGTGGAAAGAAGAGTGCGGTCGGGCTGCGGGCGGCGGATGGATGTCCGCAGCCTGTTTCCGCTTGCGGCGGCGGCGTTGCTCGCCTGCGCGGGATGCCGGGGCAAGAGACTGCATGAGGTCCGTTTGACGGACCTGATAGGGCACATGGCGGATCGCAGTTACATCGCCCGCCTGAACGTGCCGCGGACGGCGATCGTCACTTCCACGGATCCGTCGGGCGGCAACGATGACTACAACCATTTCCTTCGGGAAGGTCCTCCCGGCTGGGAGGTGATTGCGGATCTTCAGGGGCCGGGCTACGTAACGCGGTTGTGGTTCACGGGAGCGAGGGACGGCAGTCAGGGGTTACGCTTCTATTTCGACGGGGAAAAGAGTCCGCGCGTCGAGACCACGGTGGGTGACTGGTGCGGCGGCGCTGCGCCGCTGGTACCGCCGCTGGCGGCCTACGAGAATTACTGCTGGTATTCGCTGGTCCCGGTTCCCTATCGCCGGCGGCTGGTGATCATGTTACAGCGGGGTACCGTGCCGGGTCAGGGAGAGAAGTTGTTTTACCAGGTCAACTATGCGGCGCTGCGCCCCGGAGAGACGATCCGCAGTTTCCGCGGCACCTACAGTGCCGAGGAGCGGGCGGCGCTGGAGAAAGTGGCGGCGGCCTGGAAGCAGGATGATATCTGGGAGGGATTGCCCGGCGCCGAAATTGAACCGGTGGAGGTGGATCTTGCGCCGGGGGATGCAGCGGACGTGTTTTCGCAGGTCGGTCCGGCGATGATCACCGGCCTGGCGTTCACGCCGGACTGGGATGCCGTGGGGGACGTCGCAGAAAGGGAACGCGTACTGCGGGATGTGTTGGTCCGGTTGTTCTGGGACGGGTCCGCGGAGGCGAGTGTCGAAGCACCGCTGGGTGATTTCTGCGGAGTGATGTGGCGGCGCACGCGTTATCTTTCGTTCTGTTTCGGCATGCGGGGCGGGACATTGTACGCGTGTTTCCCGATGCCTTTCAGGCAGCAGGCGCGCCTGTGTCTGGTCAATCAAGGTAAGGCGCACTTGCACCTGCGGGTCACATGCAGAGTGCGGGAGCTGGAGCAGTGGGACGGGGGGTGGGGATATCTGCATGCGGCCTGGAATCGCAGCGGCCCGGAGGCGGTGGGCCGGCAGCATCCGATCCTGAACGTTACCGGGGCACGGGGCCGCTACGTGGGCTGCTGCCTCAGCGTTACCAGCCTGGACGGGAGCTGGTGGATCCTGGAGGGCGACGAGAGCATCCGGCGTGACAGCGAGGTGACGCCGGGCTGGCTGGGAACCGGGCTGGAGGATTACTTCAACGGGGGCTGGTACTACCAGAACGCCATGGCGCGCGCCCTGAACGGCGTTCCATTCAAGGCGCCTTTCCGGGTGGTGCAGTACAGGCTTCACCAGATGGATGCGGTGACTTTCGGCGATTCGGTTGACATGTATTTCGAGCGGGGCCCGCGCAATGCGAGTCACGGATGGATGGAAAGTGTGGCCTGGTATTATTGCGCCGATCCCCAGCCCACGGCCGGTCATGTCGGCGGAGCTGTTGATCGGCGGCCGCCGGAGGATCCGGCCTCGCGGGCGACGGTGATGATGGAATTGCTGAATTCCGAACGCTTGGGGGACATACAGGCGGCGGCGGACCGGATAGACACGTTCCTGGCCGAGCACCCGGAGTTTCCGCACCGGCGGAGGCTGCTGCTGCGCCAGGCGGAATACCGGGCAGGGAAGAGTGGTTTCGCCGGGGTGGCGGAAATGTTCCGGCGAGCGGCTGCGGAAGCGGCGGATACCCCCGCCGGGAAAGAGGCGCGGGACTTGTTATGGTTCTACGGAATGGAAACCTCGGGAGTGGGCGTGGCCGCGAGTGAATTGAAGCGGCGGGCGCTGTTGGCTGCCTATTGCAACATGCCCACCACGATTGTACTCGATGGGCGCAAGGTGGGTGAGACGGGGGACCCGTCGCGCATGAAGGTTTGGCGGGTGGCGGTCACTCCCGGCCGGCACGTGCTTTGCCTCGCGGCGGGCCGCCGGCGTTATCCGGATTGGGTGCAGGCTTGCCTGCGGACGCATTATGCAGATGTCGTCAGCGATCCGGGCTGGAAGTGGAAATTCGATCCGCCTGGAGATTGGACGCGGGTTTCCTATGATGATTCCGGCTGGAGCCGGGTGGGAGGAACGGGCGTGAAGGGACCGCCGGAGGCTCCTTACATATGGCTGGAGCCGAACGTTTTCGTAGGCATGCAGTCGGCGGCGGTCGGGTTGCGGGCTCCCGAGGACTGGCCGGCCGGTGCGCGCCGCGTGGTTTTTCGGCGGGTATTCACCCTTCCGTCGGCGGGACGGTGAGTAATCGAGACGAGGGTGTATTGATGCCGGCGGGCGGGCCTGCTATGGTAATGGACGTTTGCGATATTTGGCCGGAGCGGGAACAGACGAGGGTCAGGGAATGGCGGGAAAGGTGAAATGGCTTGGAGTTGTGGCGGCATGCGCCGCGCTGGTGTTGCTGGCGGGTTGCGGCCCGCGGGCGGCGCGCCTGGACCGGCGCGACGAGCAGGATCCGATCATCCGGCGCGCGCAGGCCAAGGCGCACATCGGGGACGTTGACGGGGCGATCGAACTTTATCGCAAGGCGCTTGAGAGGAACCCGCATCTGGCGCGCGCCCATTTCGATCTCGGGATACTGTACGATACGCGCAAGAAGGACTACATCCGGGCCATTTACCATTACAAACGCTACCTCGAACTGCGTCCGGACACGGAAAAGAAGGGGCTGATCAAGGATTTCATCCGGCGGGCGCGGATTTCCTTCGCCGCATCCCTGCCGGAACAACCTTCCGGGGCGGTGCGGGAGATCGCCGAGTTGAAGAAGGAGAACCGGGATCTGCGCCAGCGGGTGGATGAGTTGCAGCGGCAGTTGCAGGAATGCAAGCGCCGCAGCCGGACGGCGGCGAGACCTGCGCCGGCCGAAGGTGCCGCTCCGGCGGCGGTCCCCGCGGCCGCTGCGCCGCCCTCTCTGGCGGCACCGGCGCCCGCGCCGGCACATCCGGAAGTGCGTCTCTACCGCGTGAGAAGGGGGGATACGTTGAGTAGTATCGCCACGAAGATGTACGGCAGTCCGGCGCAGTGGAAAAAGATATACGACGCCAACCGGGGCACCCTGAAGGGGCCCGAGAGTCTGCGGGTGGGACAGAACCTGGTGATCCCGAAATGATACCCTCTTTTCAGATACGATCCCGAGAGAGCGCATGGAGGATGGAGAAATGAGTGGAACGGATTTTTTCGATGACGACCTGGTGGCGCGGCGCGAGGAAACTCCGCTGAGCGTGGGCGGGGGTCCCGCCGGCATGGGGGAGCAGGAGCGCGAGGAGGAGGGCGCCGAGATTTCGTCACTGGCGATCAGCCGGATAGCGCGCCACAAGGAACAGGTGGCCGAGCAGGTGGCCAAGGCTTCCGAGGAACTTGAAATTCTTCGGCAGCGCCAGGCGGATCTCGAACGCGAGAAACGCGAGCTGGAAGAACTGCGCCGCAAGCAGGATGCCTTCCTGAACGGCAAACGCGAAATGCTCGAAAACCTCGAACACAATCTTGTCGCCCTGGAAAAAGAACAGGTGCGGGCCGAGCAACTCGTGGGGCTGCTGGGCGAGACGCGCGCGGAATTCAAGAAGTTGCTCGCGGAGATTGAGGCGCTCGACGAGGAAAGCTGGCCGGAGGATGAAATCCGCGATGAGCTGACGCATGCCCTGGCGGTCATCGAGGATGCACGCATGCAGTTCAACAAGGACATGGCCAAGATTCAGGCGGTGACTCCCGGCCGTGGCGAGGAAGGCGGACCTGCGCCGATGATTATGGAGGAAAGTCCGCGCGGTGTTCATGAGCGCGGCTTGGGAGAATGGATCAAGATCGGTTTTGCGGTGAGCTTGCCGGTGGTGCTGACGATCGTGATCCTTTTCGCCGTCTATCTCGTTCTCAGGGTGCAGGCCCTGATTTGAGGGCACAGCCGAGCAGGCGGACCGCAAGAGGTACAGCCGGGATCTCTGAGCATGAAGAAGGCAAAAAAGACCGCCCTGGATCGGCGTCTTGAACAGCTCGAGAAGGAGCGCCTGCATCTCGAGCGCCAGATGAAGCAGCTGGACAGGACCGTCGGGCGCGGCGGTGTTGCACCGTCGGGATTGCCCGCAGGAGGGGGGGCGGGTCGGGAGAAGATGCGCAGGGGGCGGGCGTCTGTGGAAGGCACGCGTGAGGGCGGGGTGCCGTCCGCCGGAGACGCCAACGATCTTTTTGCGTGGAGCAGCCGGCGCAATGCGGCTCGGCCGGCAGAGGGTGGGGGCGGGGCGATGGGTCGTCCGGCTTCCGTGCTGCAGGCTCAACCCGTGCGGGTTGATCGTCGTTTCATGAACTATTTTACCAGCGGCAGTTTTTCGCCGGCCGTGGTCACGCGGCAGGATCGCAGGCAGCAGAGAAACAAGGCGATCTTCATGGTGATCGTTGTGCTTTTCGCCGCGTTGGTCATTGCCAGGATGCTTTTTTTCTGAACGGCGGGATGGTCGCGGGAAGCGGTGAAAAGCGGATTGTTGTCATTACAGACGGCCTGGGGAATCATCCGGGTGGAAATTTCCGCCGCGGGGGTCGTGTGCCTGCGTCTGCCGGAGGTGCGGGGGGAGGGGAGGACTTTTTCGCTCGGAGAGAGCACCTTCGAGGGCGAGGGTGAGGTGCTCACTGTTGCCGAACGTGCGGACGCCTTTTTGCGCGACACCCTCAGCGGCCGGCGGTGTGAGTCCCCACCGTGGATATGGCCGCCTGCTTCGGATTTCACAAAGAAGATATGGGATCAGATTCTGATGATACCCAGGGGCGAGACGGCCACTTACGGCGAGATCGCCGCACGGGCGGGATTTCCACGGGCGGCGCGGGCGGCGGGGCGGGCGGCGGGTATGAACCGCCTGCCGTTGATAATTCCGTGCCACCGGGTCGTGCCGGCGTCCGGCGGGCTTGGGGGTTTTTCTTCCGGCCGGGCATGGAAGCGGCTTTTGCTGGGACTCGAGGGGGCCGGGCTGCGTGCAGGGGGGCGCTGATTTTTTCCATATCCTGCCGCGACGGGTTTTGAAAGTTACCCGCAGTCGTTGCGGTTTTGCCTGAACGTCTGCCCGAAATGCCAATCCCTGCCGAAATGTTGAAAAAACGCAACGTTTGATGCTGAAATGGGCTGGGACGACTGGGTAGAAGAGGTCTGCACGGAAGGAAATCCCGATGGAATGCGGCCTTGAGACCGACGCCGCAGACTCGATTCTGATCGGGCTGATCCCGCATCCCCTGATTTTTGATATTGCCCAACCAGCCGTCGGCGGGGAGAATCGCTCCAGCGGTACGGTGCGAGGCGTGATTGCTGAGGTTTGATTGAAGCATGAGATAGCGGGTATCGCCGTTTGGCGTTTGGGAAGGCTGCTTGGGTTGAATACCGGCGGTGATGTTGGGCGGGCAGATTGGTGAGCCAACTGTTGTATTGTCTTTCCGCGCATGTTCGACGGTGTAGGCCGGGTTTGGTGTCGGCGGATAAGCAGAAAGCAACAGGTGCCCACTTGCGGCGGGACAAGCAGAAGGAGGAAAGGCATGAAGAACACCACCACGCGTTTGATAATGGTGGGGATTTTCGGTGCGTGTGCCGCGGCGTGGGGGCAGGGCAGTCTGACCCCACCGGGGGCGCCGGCGCCCACGATGAAGACCCTTGATCAGGTCGAGCCGCGGACGGCGATCTCGAGCTTGCCCGTCACCATCAGCCAGTCAGGTTCCTACTACCTGACCAGCAACCTGACCGGTGTGGCCGGCACCCAGGGAATCACCATCTCGGCAAGCGATGTCACCATTGACCTCAACGGATTCGCGCTCATAGGCGTGCCGGGATCGCGGGAAGGCATCTGGGTGAACGGGAAGCGTTTCAATATCACCATTCGCAACGGCGTGGTGCGCGATTGGGGGAGGTACGGGGTGGATGCATCAAATGCCTATAACAGCATGTTGATCAATGTGAAAGCCTTTACCAATGGTTGGGATGGTCCGGTCATGGACGGCTTGAAAATCGGGAGCAGTTCCATCGTGAAGGACTGTGAGACCTGGGCCAACCAGAGCGACGGGATCGTTGCGGGGGTCGGTTGTACGATCAGCAAGTGCACGGCCTACAAGAACGGCGACGACGGAATCGTTGTCGGCTTGGCCTGCACCATCAGCGAGTGCGCGGCGGAGTACAACAGCGGCGACGGGATCACTATCGGTGCTGGCAGCACGGCCAGTGGGTGCGCAGTGGCGCACAACACCAGCAACGGGATCGTTGCCGGCCATGGCTGCACGATCAGCGAGTGCACGGCCTGCAACAACGGCGCCGACGGGATCACTGTGACCAATTTCTCCAGCGTGCTGGGCAATACGTGTTACAATAATGGGTATAGTGGGGACGGGGCGGGGATACATGTCTTAAGCTCCGGGAACCGGATCGAAGGGAACAACGTGACGCAGAACGACCGCGGCATTGATGTGGACGCAGGCGGGAACCTGATCATCCGCAACAGCGCCAGAGAAAACACCACCGAGTACGATATCGCCTCCGGCAACGCCGTCGGCCCTATCACGAGCACGCCGGTCGGCGCGGGTCCCTGGGACAACTTCGATCTGTAGGCGAAAGAAAGGCTGCAGAATGAGGAGGCCCACTCGCGGCGGGACAAGTAGAAGGAGAGAAGGCATGAAGAACACCACGCGCGTGATGATGGTGGGGATTTTCGGTGCGTGTGCCGCGGTGTGGGGACAAGGCAGTCTGACCCCGCTGGGAGCGCCGGCGCCGAGCATGAAGACCCTTGGCCAGGTCCAGCCGCGTATCCCGATTTCGAACTTGCCCGTCACCATCAGCCAGGCTGGTTCCTACTACCTGACCCGCAACCTGACCGGCGTGGCCGGGACCAACGGAATCACCATCTCGGCAAGCGATGTGACCATTGACCTCAACGGATTCGCGCTCATAGGCGTGCCGGGTTCGCAGGAAGGTGTCTGGGTGTCCGGGCAGCAGCATTTTATCACAATTTCCAACGGCGTGGTGCGCAGTTGGGGGTGGAATGGGGTGAACACGATCAGGGCCCCTGACAGCATGTTGGTGGGGCTGAGGGTCTTTACCAATGGTTGGGGTGGCCCGTTTTACAACGGCTTGAAAATCGGAAAGAGTTCTCTCGTGAAGGAGTGTGTGATCTGGGCCAACCGCTGCGACGGGATCATTACCGACAAGGGCTGCGTGGTCAGCGAATGCACCTCCCGCGACAATGGCGACGATGGCATCGTTGTCGATGAGGGCTCTACGGTCAGCGAGTGCACGACCCGCAGGAACGGTGATGTCGGGATTTATGCGTATGCGGGCAGCACGATCAGTAGGTGCACGTCGTGCGATAACCAGGGCGACGGGATCTTTGCCAGCTACGGTAGCACTATCAAGGGATGCACGGCCTACGCGAACAGCGGCGACGGGATTGAGGTGGGCAGTTACTGCCGCGTGCTGGGCAATACGTGTCACTTTGATGGGTTTTTTGCGGACGGGGCGGGGATTCGTGTCGCAAGCTCCGACAACCGGATCGAAGGGAACAACGTGACAGGGAGCGACCGCGGCATTGATGTGGACGCAAGCGGGAATCTGATCGTTTGCAACAGCGCCAGAGAAAACACCAACGAATACGATATCGTCAGCGGCAACGCCGTCGGTCCCATCACGAACACGCCGGTCGGCGCGGGTCCCTGGGACAACTTCGATCTGTGAGCGAAGGAGATGCTGCAGAATGAGCAGGCCCACTTGCGGCGGGACAAGCAGAAGGAGGAAAGGCATGAAGAACATCACCACGCGTTTGATAATGGTGGGGATTTTCGGTGCGTGTGCCGCGGCGTGGGGGCAGGGCAGTCTGACCCCACCGGGGGCGCCGGCGCCCACGATGAAGACCCTTGATCAGGTCGAACCGCGTATCCCGATTTCCTCGGCCGGATACACCATTTCCCATCCGGGTTCGTACTATCTGACGACCAATCTGATCGGAGACTCTCTGACTATTGTCACCAGCAACGTGACGTTGGACCTCATGGGGTATGCGATCGTGGGAACCAATTGGAATGCAATCGATCTTGCGGGAAATCGTGTGGGGGTCCATGTCCGGAACGGGACAGTCTCCGCGGTTAAGGGCAACGGCATTGATTTCAGTCTTTCATCCAGCAATGCGGCCGGGGTGATTGAGAATCTGCGGGTGGTTGACTGTGAAATCTATGGAATCGTGGTCGGCGGCGGGTTCACCGTGCGTGGCTGCCAGGTGCAGGGATGTCAGATTGGAATAGGCGTGGTTGGTGATTCGCAGGTAATCGGTTGTACGATATCGCAGTGTGCCACCGGACTGCTCACCAGTGGGAGCGGCGCCTATATCGCTGACAACATCGTCAAAGGCAATCAGGACAATTATGCCCTCTCCGCCGGTGACCGGCTCAATATCCTGCTGTGCGAGATTCCCGAGACGATCGAATGGCCCTGCTCGGTGAAGCTGGCCGGGACGCTCACCTGCACGCAGACCGGCACCAACGGGATCACCGTGGCTGCCGATAACGTGACCATTGACCTGGCCGGGCACACCCTCGTAGGTCCCGGCGCGGACAGTGGTCACGGCATCTATCAGGACAGCGACTACCGCAACCTGCGGGTTTTCAACGGCAAGGCTGTCGATTGGGGCGGGAACGGCAACGCCGGCATCTATGCTCGCGGCAAAAGCGCCGTTCTTTCCGACCTGCAGGCATTGAGCAACTACTGTGGTATCGTTGCAGGGTATGGCAGCAGGCTCTCAAGCTGCACGGCCGGTTTCAACGTCAACTGCGGCATTCTTGCGGACATAGGCAGCACGCTCTCCGGCTGCGCGGCCTATAAGAACGGCGCTGACGGCATATTTGCGGACATAGGCAGCACGCTGTCCAGCTGTTCGGCTGGCTTCAATGGCGGCGGCGGTATGTATGCGGGCGGCGGCAGCACGCTCTCCGGCTGTACGGCTTCTTACAATGCGGACGACGGCATCTATGCGGGCTACGGCAGCACGCTCTCCGGCTGCACGGCCTATAACAACAGCGATCACGGCATCTCTGCAGGCAGCGGCAGCAGGCTGTCCGGCTGCGCGGCCTCTTACAACTGGGGCGATGGTATCCATCTTGCCGCTGATTCGCATGTTGTGGGCTGTGTTTGCGACAATAACGGTGGCGGCGACGGTGCGGGGATTCACGTGACAGGCGGCGGTAACCGCATCGAGGGAAACAATTGCACTGACAACGACCGGGGCATTGACGTGGATGTGTCCACCAACCTCATTGTGAAAAATACCTGCTCGGGGAATACCACCAACTACGACATTGTCGCCAACAACGCCGTGGGCACGATCACGAACACGCCGGTCGGCGCAGGCCCGTGGGACAACTTCGATCTGTAAGTGAAGGCAAGGCTGCAGGATGAGCAAGCGCTGCGGTTGGGAGTCATTTCGGTAATCATCGCCGGCGGGGCGGTGTTTGCCGACATCAAGGTTAACGAGACGAACGAGTGCGCCATGGCCAAGTCAGCCAGGGAGGGTGGCCGATTACGTTAAGGCCAAGTTGGCGGGGGAGGGACGTAGTCGGGGGAAGGTAGGGGTTTGATGGGTTTCAAATGGGGGCGGGTGCACGGATTTTCAATGGTCGGATGGATGTTTTTGGAGCGGCTGGAGAGGGGGCGGAAGAGGGATTTTTGTTGAACGGGCGCGTGGGGGTTGCGTAGTATTGTGAGTAAAGCGTTTCAACAGGTGGAAGAGAAAATGAGAATGTTCAGGAAAAGGATGGTTTTAGCGTGTTTTGGGCTCCTGGCGGGGTGGATTTGGGGAGTGGGCGGTGTTCGGGGGGAGGTGATCCTTCAATTTTTCGAGGGGGACTGGGATGAAATTTACCGGCGGCTTCCGGAGATAGCGGAGGTCGGCTACGAGGGAATGTGGATTCCGTCGCCGTGCAAGTCGCCGGTGGCGGGAACGATCACCTGGGGGAACGTGGGTTACAGCCTGTATGATCGTTTCGATCTCGGGGACACGCCGCAAAGGGGCACGTTGCGGACGCGTTACGGCACGCGGGGCGACTTGCGCAACATGGTGGACAACGGGCACTGGTGTGACGTGCGCATTTACCCGGACACGGTTTTCAACCACAACGGCAATGGGCCGGACTACCGCTATTATCCGGGGATGGTGCCCAACGATTTTCACGTCTGGCAGGATTCCGGCCAGCCGGGCGGATGGAAACGCGCCTACCGAATGAGTGACTACGACGACATCAACAACGGCTACGGCAAGACGTTCCAGGAGGAACTGGTCAGCCTGATGGACATTGTCACCGAGCGTGACGGTCGTTTCCAGGGGGGCAATTCGCCCTATTTCGCCGCAGACCCGACGCCGTTCGTACGGCATCCGGGTGACTACCAGAAATATCCTTTCCACGAGTATCCGACCAATCTTCCGGCGGAGAACGTGCGGGAGATGCTGGTGCGCTGGATCAATTGGCTGGGATATGCGATGGACTACGACGGCCTGCGGCTGGACGCGGCCAAGCACGTGGTAGCTGAGTTTTACGGGACGGCGGGGCAGTACGACGGCTTTAACCACAACGCGCAGTGGAATTTCGATCAGCGGCGGGGCTTCAGCGACGCCAACGAGTACGACGAGATGTACATGAACTACATCCGTCGTGACGACGCCCTTCTCTTTGCGGAGATATTCTCCGGCAGCTCGGCGACGTTCGACTACTGGCGCAACGCGGGAGTGAAGATGCGCTTCCTGGATTTCCCGATGAAGATCAACATGATCAACGATGCCTTCAACAACGGCAACCTGAGCGCCCTGGCGTCGCTGGGGGTGGCCCTCGATCCGACCGAGGGGATTTCCTTCGTGCAGAGCCACGACCAGAGCGGACCCGGAAAGTTGAACCTGGCGTATGCTTACCTGCTGACACACATCGGGCTGCCGGTGGTGTATTTCAGCGGGAACAACATCAGTTGGGCGGACTACAATACCAAGACCTGGGTGCTGCCCGGGCACGGCGGTGCGCTGGGTGATTACGACGACAATCGTCTGCCGAACCTGGTCTATATCCACAACCAGTTTGCGCGGGGGAAGGAGTACACGCGCTGGAGCGACAACGACTTTTTCTGCTACGAGCGTTATGACGACGACGGCGACGACACGCCCGAGAGCGGCGAGGGTCTCCTGCTGGTGGCCCTGAACGATTCCGGCTACGACATCAGCCACGAAGTGCAGACGGCTTTCGAGGATGGAACCTGGCTGCATGACTACACCGGGAACAACGCTAACGACATACAGGTCTACGGCGGCGGCAAGGCTTACGTCACCGTTCCGGGGAACGGCGGGGAGGGATACGTCTGTTATGCGCCGTTCAACGCCGCGGCCGACGGAGACCCGTTGCGATTCAACCGCGATACCGCCGGGACGGCCTACGGGACGATTGCCTGGGTGGTTCCGGGCGGCGTACATGCCACCAACAAGCCGCGGCAGGTGGTCAGGATCACGGGGGACACGGTGTACATCGACGTCCATTTCAATGAGCCGGCCTACGGGAGCGTGGACAACGTGCTGATCAAGTGGGGGCGCGGCCGCGATCTGAATGCGGCGGCGACCAACTACACCGACAACGATGAGATCATTTCCGGTTATGAACAGGCCACGGAGATCGCCTCGGGACACTGGCGCCTGGCGGCGGCGCTCACGAACGTGCCCGACGGGCTTCATCTGGTGAAGGCGCGCTGTTTCAACGCGCGTTCGGCGGGGTTGCCGGCGCTTTTCCAGACGTTTTCGGAGGCGGTGTACGTGGACCGCCACGGGCCCGAACTGGAGATCGTACACCCGGCGGACGGGGAGACGATCGAGGGGGAAGCGGTGGCGGTGATTTCCAACGCGGACTACAGTGCCTGGTACGTCGAAGTGAGCGTTGACGGCGGCGGTTACGAGCCGGCGAACGAGGTGATGCGCGGGGCCTGGAAGTACGCCTTGTGCGGTTTGAGCGGTGGGACGCACACCATGGTGGTACGCTCCCTGGAACGCGATTGGGGGGCGGAGACGAACATCATCAACACGAGCACGTACGTGCGGGTGTTCGCCGTGGATACCAACGGGCCGGCGGTCTCCCTGAGCCACACCAACGGGACGGTGATAGAGATGCCGTTTTTCCAGACGACGGTGACCGTTCCGGCGGGAATGGACCAGTCGTCGGTGAAGCTGTACTGGGACGGTTATGAAATGGCCGGGTTGAGTGGAACGGGCACACTGACGCATGTCTTCGACGGGCGCTACCTTTCCGGCGGGGTGGAGGGGCGCCTTTACGGTGCCTTTTGCAATGGGCCGCATTTCTTCGAGGCGGTGGCGGTTGATTCCGGGCAGACCAATCGGGCGGCGGCGCGGGTGTACTTCGACCTGTACGGGAGCAGCCAGGTGGACTCCGATGGTGACGGCCTGCCGGACGACGTCGAGATGCCCGGTTTCAGCGAGGGGGCTCCGGGTCCGAACGTTCCCTGGCCGGGTGACGACAACCAGGACATGATACCGAACAACGGTGAGAGCTGGTCGCGGTTGAATCCCATGAACGCCGACACGACCTACGACGGTGTATGGGATGGGGACGAAGACTGGGACGGGGACGGATATCCGAACTTGTGCGAGGTGGAGCGGGGTTACCTGGAATATGGGGACCCGTACCACTACGACATTTACGACGGCAACAGTCATCCGGCCGACTGCGGGGACACATTTCTTCCGTCGCAGGTAACCTGGGACCCCTCCGATCCCACGCGGTGCGAAGGCTCGACGCTGACGGTGACCTACAAGCCGAATCAGGGTCCGCTCAGCAATTCATCGCCGATCTACATCCACATCGGTTTCAACGGCTGGTCGAACACCACCGACCCGGTGATGACGGACCTGGGCGGCGGCGAGTGGGAATACATTTACGACATACCCACCAACGCCGCATCGGTGGAATTCGTGTTTCACAACAGCGCCTCCGACATTTGGGACAACAACGACGGCAATGACTGGACCGTGGCGGTAGGGGCGTGCGTTTCCGGCACCAACTATTTCGACATGGACGGTGATTTCGACAGCCAGGGATATCTGGTTTACGGCACCGACATGTACATTTACGCCGCCGTGCGGGGCGACAATCTCTACGTGGCCACCTGGTCGGCCAACGGGGGCGGCAACGATCATTTCCTCTACGTTTGCGACGAGTTTTCCGACGAGCACCCGGCCCCCTGGGCCAAGGCGGGCAAGGTGTGGTTCGACACGGATAGCCAGCCGCACCTGGTGGCGGAATCCGCGCCTTCGGACGGCTATCACGCCTTCTACAACAGCGGTACTTACGGCCGTTCGGCGATGGGCGTCGGTGGTGCCGCTCTGGAAGGCGAGTTGAACATGGCGGAAGTTTTCGGCACCGTTCCGGACATGATCTACGTGGCGGCGGTGGCCTACGGGGACAACGACGGGGATGGTATCGCCAGCCAGGGGCCCGCGGCGTGGGACGAGGACAACGACGTACAGACCACCGAGTTTCTACCGGTGCCGGTGGCCAGTATCCGCGATGAAGACGGCGACGGATACTTCGACCGCGGCAGCCCGCGCATGTGGACCGTGGTGGGCGGCGACACAAACGACGCCAACTACGGGCTGCGCCGCTTTTTCATCGACGAAACCGTGGGGGAGACGGCGGCGATCACCGTGATTCTGGAGCCCCGGGTGGGAGGCACCAACAGCGTGTCCGAGGTGGAGTTGATTTCCAACCTCAACCGGCGCGATTTCGCGCTCTTGGAGGAGGACCTTGACACCGTCACGGTGGACAGCCGTACGACATATTACCGTGCTTATCCGATGAACGATCTCGGCGGCGGAGGTTATGAATGTACACTGACGGTCAGGAAGTGTGGGGCCTACCGGATCAACGCGCGTTACAAGGTCAACGGTGGCTCATGGGTTTACTACAGCGACGGCGGGCTGCGGCGTGACTGCGCGGTGGTGGTTTCGCCGCGCAAGGCGCTGGAGTTGACGATGTACGAGGTCAACCCCCTCATCGTCGAGGCCACCAACGATGATTTCTACGGCCGCAGCACCTTCAAGGATCTCTACCTGGCCAACACCAACAAGCCGGACTACCTGAACACCAATCACTATACGTCACTGGGCCTGAACATGATATGGCTGCAGCCGATTCATCCGATCGGCAACGAGGGCCGTGAGAATGATCCCGATACCGGCCAGCCTTACGATCCCGGCAGTCCCTATGCCGTGCGCAATTACTGGAAGGTCAATTCGATCCTCGGTGATCCGGCCACGGAGGACGAGGCTCTCAAGGAATTCACCAATTTCGTGCAGCAGATGGATGCCGTCGGCGTGGGGGTGATGTTGGACGGTACGTTCAATCACAGCGCCTGGGATTGCGAGATCGGCCAAGTGGGAGTGGACATGTTTGCCTGGGCCACGAACGCCGGCGCCCTGATCAGGGATATCCGCCCACAGTGGTATTCGCGCAAGGGCGCTTACGGCGAGCACGCCAGCTACTATAACTCCTCGGCGGACAACGATATTGCGGTCGCCCCGGATCGCTACGATTTCGGGAAGTGGAATGATGTGGCCGACTTTTTCTTCGGACGCTACGACGCCTTGGTGCAGGGTCAGTCCGGTGGTTGGCGCGACAGCTACATGGCCGAGCGCGACCACTTCGAAGGGCACGACACCTATACCCGTGAGATCTGGGAATACTTCGCCTACTATCCCATCTACTGGATGGAAAAGACCGGGCATCCCCAAGGCACGCCCAAGGGTGAATCGTGGCGCGGAATAGACGGGCTGCGCTGTGATTTCGCACAGGGGCTGCCGTCGGCCTTCTGGGAATACTGTATCAACAAGACACGGAGCGTGAAGTGGGATTTCATTTTCATGGCCGAATCACTCGACGGTTACCGGGAGGTGGGCGGCAGCAAGCGCCACGGGATAGGATATCGTTCGGCGCGGCATTTCGACGTGCTCAACGAGAACATGATTTTCTACTGGCGCGACAACTTTTTCTCTTATCCCTACCAGGGTCCGGGCGGCGCCAATGATCCTCCCGATCCTCAGCCTTTCACCTATCCCACCTGGCAGGCTTTCGACAACCGCCGCAACGCGTACGATCTGATTCCAGTGCTCCTGAATCTGGCTGGGCATGACGAGGTCTACCCGAGCGACGACACTTACCGCACGCTTTACGCCTATGCCGAAGTGGCGGCGATGGACGGCGTTCCGATGCTGCTCTACGGGCAGGAGGCGGGCGCCCTGAACAATGCCGACGTCTACACCAACGTTCCCGGGAAGGATCACAACTTCAATCGCTACGAGTTGAACTTCGGCAAGTCGATTCCCAACTTCAAACGTTACAACTGCATGTCGAACGTGTGGACCCATCGTGATTGGGGCCTGCAGGGTATCTACGGGCGGATCAACCGGGCGCGGCGGGATTCGTACGCCTTGCGCAGCCAGCAGAACTATTTCCTGAGCCGTACGGATACCGGCCAGTACGATCCGGATATATTCGCCGTGGCGCGTTTCGAGCAGCCGGGAGTGAGTGCCGCATCACAGCAGGTGGTCTTCGTCTTCGTCAACAACGATTTCAGTGCAAGTACGAACCGTTGGGCGACTTTCTCGCTGGACGCGGACTACGAGGGCGATAATTGGTTCGGGATCCAGTCGGATCACGAGTACAACGTCGTCGATCTTATCGCAACGAATACTTCCCAGTATCTCTGGGCGAGCAACCGTCTCGGCAGCGACCTGATCGCCAACGGGATCACCGTGGGGCTGACCGGGAGCCCCTATGAGGGCGGGCAGGCGCAGTACCTGCGGCTTGTTGACCGGACGCAGTCCACGACGGACAGCGACGGCGACGGAATATCCGACTTTACCGATACGGACGACGACAATGACGGGTTGCCGGATACGTGGGAGAAGGCTCACGGACTTAATCCCCTGAGCGCGGCGGGTGATGACGGGGCCGCGGGAGATCCGGACGGCGACGGCATGTGTAATCAGGACGAATTCGGTGCCGGAACCGATCCGACCAATGCCGCCTCGTGCCTGGTTCTTTCGATAGATTCTTCAGGAGCATCTGTTCAGGTCGGCTGGCAGAGTGTGCCTGATGTGAATTACACCATCGAGCGGTCCACGCGGCTTGGCGACGGGGGGTCGGGTTGGGAGGGCATGTATTTCGGCACGGCCCTTTCGAATCGCGAGAGCGTCGTGGACACCCCTCCGACCAACGTGTCCTTGCGGTTTTATCGCGCCAGCGTCACACCCTGAAATGATGGGCCCATACCGCAACAGTCGGACGGATGCTGACCGCCACCCTCGGAATGGATCGCCGCCGGTTCTGCGGACCGGTAATCAGAGGCCTGAATCGAAGAGGCCGCGGCGGGCGAACTTGAGATCGTAGTTGTCGGCGTCAAAGTAGGCGATGGCGGGCTGGCCGTCGGGCCCGAACGCCAGGGATGTATGATAACGTACGGTGCCGATACCGTTCTAGAGGAAACATCCTAAGGTTGGTCAGCCCTTATTAGCTTGAGGCTTGTCCGCACAGGGCCAAAATCGCTAGGGCGGTGGAATAGACGCGTCCGCCGACGCCTCCAAAGCCGTCAAGGTCTTCCCAGCTTCCTGCGAGCGGTCCGGATGTCAGTTGACGATTCATGATTGATGTCATTATTCCAGCCTTGTCCAGATGTTGGTGTGCCGTCGAATTATGTCTTTGTGTTTCAGGGCGAACGAGTCGAGCGAGAACATAGTTGGAAATGAGGCTGAGTGGAGTGGATCTGGGATTCTGCTTGTAGGGCTGGCTTCTGCGAGGTGACAACGGGATTGTTCCGATGGGACTAGTTTCAAAGCCGTCGCGCTGTGCCAACCTCAGCGCCAGTTGTGTCCAGAGGTGCACAGGGTCTCCCGTGTCAGGCAGAGCTTGGTCATAAGCGCTGCCAGAGTATTTTGTAGAATATGACACCCAGATCAATGCCCGCCTTACAGCCACGGCCAATTCCCTGCTAGGTCTCTGGTGGTACAGTTCAAGTAGGGCGCAAGTAGCAATACAGTGGTCCAAGGCACGGTGCTTCTGGTCAATGCTGAATAGGCCGTTTTCTCTTTGAACTGTGAGGAGGTATCTTTGAGCGCGCTCCACATATTTCAAGTAGTTCACGCTGTCCCGATTGTTTGCCTCCAACAGAGCCATCAACGCGAGTCCGGTTAAACCAGTATTGTGGCGCCTGTCGCCACCCCATTCGCCCGCATCCCACATACCCGAGGATTGCTGAGCGTCGGCCAGCCAGCGCAGTCCGAGCGACATAGCGTGTCGAACCATAAATAATTCCTGTGGACTTGTCTGATCATGCTCTTTACGTGTGAAAAGGAGGAGGGCTGCGATGGATCCAAGAAGCAGGACCACGGAGGCTGCAATGCGGAGGAGTATAGATCGAACCCGTACAGCAGACGTGGTTGCCGAAGATGTGGGTGCTCTATGGTTATGGCTAATGACGGCTTTAAGAACCCTTGCGGTCAGATCTGGGGAGGGATCAATATCAGGAACAGACTGTAGTTTCTGCAGCAACAACGAAAGTTCGTAAACGCGAGTCTTGAGAAGATCACTACGCCGGAGCTCCTGCTCAAATACTGCCCGCTCGTGTGGAGTATCGTGTCCCAGTAGATAGGCTACGATACGGATATCGTCCTGGTTATCACGAAAGTTCTTATTTTCGCTGTTCCACTGTGTCTGCATATAATAGTAATTCCCGAAGTTTGGCGATTGCAGCATGCATGCGGGATTTCACTGTCCCTATCGGCACATTCAGCACTTGTGCCGCCTCGCGGTAGGTGAGGCCATGATAGATCGTGAGTGTTATGACCAGCCGCAGCTGAGGGGGAAGAGCCGCGATGGCAGATTTGACATCCAGAAAAGATTCCAGAGGCTTCTGCGAAGGATTTACGCTCGCCATTCTTTCGGAGTATTCGCGCATCATATTCTCACGACGGCACTTGCTGCGGAGCCAGTCAATCCAAAGATTGCGAGCCACACAGAAAAGGAAAGTAAGAACCCGGGAGCAGGGACGATATGAGTCACGCGATGCGTAAATTTTCAGGAAAGTCTTTTGAACGAGATCTTCGGCGTCCTGCTCTACTCCCAGCTTAAGAAAGAAGTTGAGTAATGGCTTCTGGTAACGTTTAACCAGTTCTGCGAACGCATCCAGTCCACCGTTTCCAATATGTTCCATGAGTGCGGTGTCGGATAGAGTTGCGTATTGTTTGTCCGGCTGTTTAGTCATGCAGGTAAGACGCTAGCAGGTTGCCGGGGGATTTTCCAGACCATTTGGCGGCACACGGGTTTGGGAAAAATGCCGTACTGTGTGAACCGTTTCCCCTGTTGGAGCGTTTAATTAGCGGATATCAATAGGAGGAACAATGATGTGGGTATCAAATTGTAATGTATTCCCTAAACAGAGATTGATGACCGCCAGTATATTTGCTGGTCTATTACTGGCAGATACGGTCTTGGCTCAAGGAGGTGCCGAGAAAGTTCGCCTTCCCGAGATAGTGGTGACGCCTACCCGAAGCCAGCGTGAGATGGCCGATATCCCCTTCATGTGTGATAGCATCAAGGGCGCAGAGATATGTTTGGGAAAGGCTTCTCGTACCACACCCGAAGCCTTGCGTGAGCTTCCTTCCGTAATGATTCAGAAGACTGCGCATGGCCAGGGATCGCCATTCCTACGTGGCTTCACCGGCTTTCGAACGCTATTCTTAGTCGATGGCATACGGTTGAACAATTCCGTATTCCGGGATGGTCCAAACCAATACTGGAATACGGTTGATCCGTTTAGCATAAGCCGGTTGGAAGTGCTTCGGGGCCCCGCCAGTGTATTGTTTGGCAGCGACGCCATAGGCGGTGCCGTCAATGCTATTTCACGTGCGGGCAGGGATTCTCGTTCCGGAAGAATACTGCCATCCCGCCTCTACTACCGTTTCAGTACGGCGGAAAGGTCACACATATTAAGGGGCGATGCCAACACGCGGCTGGGCAAGGCCGGGGCTTTTCATGTAGGGCTGACGCTGAAGCGTTTCGGAGATCTGCGGAGTGGCGCGGGACGGCAACCTAAGACCGGTTACGATGAAGGCGATGTAGATTTGCGTGCTGATTTTGATCTATCTTCTGGATGGAATATTACGATCGGCCATCAGACGGTTGTCCAGAATGACTCGTGGCGGACGCATAAGACCATTTTCGCACGCAGTTATCATGGCACTACGGTGGGCAATGAGAGGAAGCGCGTACTTGACCAGCGCCGAAATTTTACGTATGTGCGGTTGCTTGCTGATGACTTCGGCGGTCCGGTTGACCAGCTGGAGTTTGTCTTATCGCACCACCGTCAGGAAGAAGATCGGTTTCGTGTTAAGTCAAACTATTCGAGTGATCGACAAGGCGTCGATGTAGATACACTCGGCCTCAGTATGCAGGCATTGAAGCATGCCTGGGGGGAGTGGACCTGTGGTGTGGAATACTATCACGACTCAGTGGATAGCTACTCCCACAAGTATTCGTCGGGCGGCCAACTGAAATCTTGTGGTATCCAAGGGCCCGTTGGGGATGATTCCACCTACGACACCTTAGGGCTCTACATTCAGAATACCGTAGACTCAGAGAGATTGCAGGTGATATCCGGGGCCCGGTACAATCGTTGCGAGGCTGATGTGGGCCATTTTCAGGACCCCGTGTCTGGAACCTCAGACTCGCTCCATGAAGATTGGGACGCCGTAGTAGGAAGCCTGCGCCTTATGTACAGGCTTTTGCCGCAAGACCGTGTCAATGTTTTTGCCGGAGTCTCACAGGGTTTCCGGGCACCGAATTTGTCTGATCTTACCCGTTTTGACACCGCGCGAACGGATGAAATCGAGACGCCGTCACCAGGGGTCGATCCCGAACATTATCTAGCCTGCGAGGCAGGTATCAAGGCAGAGGCTGGAGCAGCGGCATTTCAGCTGGCATATTTCCATACGCTGATCAGAGATATGATCATACGTGTGCCGACCGGAAGGATTATTGATGGCAGCAAGGAAGTGACCAAGAAAAACGCAGGCGATGGATTTGTTCACGGCGTGGAACTGGAGACCCGTTGGACGATTTCATCAAGTTGGCGGGTATGGGGCAACCTTACGTGGATGGAGGGGGAGGTTGACTCTTTTCCTACCTCGGATCCGATCAAGAAGCGCGAACCTATGAGTCGCATCATGCCGTCGACAGTAAACCTGACCACACGTTACCAGCCTTCAAATCGCTGGTGGGTCGAGGCTTCTGTCACTGCTGCAGATAAACAAGACAGGCTGTCAACCCGTGACAAGGCGGATACCCAGAGGATTCCGCCGGGTGGTACGCCGGGTTACGCTGTGGTAAGTTTGCGGTCTGGATGTAAGCTCTCTTCCCATCTGACCCTTACCGCAGTTCTGGATAACGTCACCGACCGAAACTATCGGATACATGGATCAGGAGTCAATGAGCCGGGCCGCAACTTCATTCTCGTGGCGGAGTACAAGTTCTAGGAATCGTTTCCTGGCCGTTCTATTGCTGTCAGCGGCTGCACATGCGGCGTTGGTGTGTCTATGTATTGTGTCGCAGGAAGCGGTTAAACAGCGCGAGATCGGATCCGAGTATATTATGGTGAATCTATTGTTAACAGGGCAGGCGAACAAACAGGATGTGGATGCAGAATCACCCCAAAGGGGAGAGGAGATGCTTGCGGAACAAAAAGGCGTAAATACTGGCAGCCTGCCTGGCAGTACTGTGGAGGAGGGAACGAAAAGCATCGATTATTCTGTTTCACACAAATGCGCTAAAGATATTTCGGAAGAAGTGGAGCGAGACCGGACGAGGCGCAGTTTGTCGCTAATGGAATCGATGGTTATCAGTAAGCCCGGCTATCAGGATAACGAATATTGGGATCGGGTGCGCCGGAGGATTGCCGCACAACTTCACTACCCGTGGAAATGTCGCACCCGGAAAATCGGGGGCCGGGTGGTCGTGCGGGTTTTTATTGGAAAAGACGGGAGGATTATCGAGGCGGAAGTAATGTCGTCTCATGAGTATTATCTGTCAGAGGCGGTCCTAAGAGCGGTCTATCGTGCGGCCCCATTCGAGCCGCCGCCTACGAAGGACGCTCCTGTGGAGTTACAGGTTCCTGTTGTATTCCGAATGGGAGGATAGGCACATCTCGTCAGAAGGCGCATAGCACACCGGCTTGAAGAAATTTTTTGGAGAGGTGAGGAGATGTTGAATTTTTTCTCAAAATGTTTCAGTAGATCGAAACTCTGTACAAGGCGATGTGCAAGCTCTGGATACTCTTCGGGAGATATTTCATAAAGATAGAATTCACGTATAGACACGGACGGTATCATATCCCTCCGGTCACACCACCGAAGGCTAAGGGTAGTGAAGAGAGAGATCAATAGCACGATATATGGAGCCGCGATGGTAATAATATCCAGACGGTCGCGATTTCGATTGATCCACGGTCTTTTTTCTCCTGTTTTTTTCTCTTCACCCACTTGTCACCGGATTGGATACATAGCAATGTATCGTCGTAGTTGGATGGGGTTGTCAAGATGTATGTGGGCGACGGGTTGTTATCAGGCCACAGTTTTTGATGGGGTGAGAGTTGAAGGCAGTGTGGAATAGGGGATAAGTGGTATGACGTTAGTTGGACAGGTAGACGGCAGAGGGCAAGTGAGGCTCAGAGGTCATTAGATTCTGTTATCCGAGGCATGAGAGGTTTTTTTATTGAGTAATAATGATATATGATTATACGCAGATTCTCAAGGAGGATGTGTGCCAGACCCCTGACACGCCGGTGGGTGCGGCCCGCCAGCCTCGGAATGAATTGCCGCGCCGATTATGTGGACCGCCAATCAGGGGTCCGACTCAAAGAGACCGCGGCGGGCGAACTTGAGATCGTAGTTGTCGGCGTCAAAGTAGGCGATGGCGGGCTGGCCGTCGGGCCCGAATGCCAGGGATGTATATTTGCCCACGTTGCCGGCGCTGTCTACGACCTGAGTTGACCAGGAGGATCCGTCGTAGCGGGCGAACTTCAGATCATCGTTGCTATCGTCGGAGTAGGCGATGGCGGGCTGGCCATCGGGGCCGAACGCCAGTGAGGTAGCGCGCCCCACGTCACCGGCGCTGTCCACGACCTGGGTTGACCAGGAGGATCCGTCGTAGCGGGCGAACTTCAGATCGCCACCGGTGATGTGATAGTAGGAGATGGCGGGCTGACCGTCGGGTCCGAACGCCAGAGACGGATTCCAGCCCACCGAGCCAACGCTGTCTACGACTTGGGTTGACCAGGAAGCGCCATCATAGCGAACGAACTTGAGATCATCGTTGCTATCGTCGTAGTAGGCGATGGCGGGCTGGCCGTCGGGTCCGAACGCCAGGGATGTATATTTGCCCACGTTGCCGGTAGTGTCTACGGTCTCGGTTGTCCAAGATGATCCGTCATAGCGGGCGAACTTGAGATCATCGTTGCTATCATCGTAGTAGGAGATGGCGGGCTGACCGTCGGGACCGAAGGCCAGGGATGTGTATTCCCCCACGTCACCGGCGCTGTCCACGGTTTGGGTTGACCAGGATGATCCGTCGTAGCGGGCGAACTTGAGATCATCGTTGCTCAAGTCGTAGTAGGAGATGGCGGGCTGGCCGTCGGGTCCGAAGGCCAGGGAACTGTAATAGCCGACATTACCGGCGCTGTCCACGACCTGGGTTGACCAGGAGGATCCATCGTAGCGGACAAGCTTCACGGCACCGAGCCAGTTGTCGTGGTATGAGATGGCGGGTTGGCCGTCGGGGCCGAAGGCCAGGGAGGGGTAATATCCCACAAGGCCGTAGCTGTCGATGGTACTGACATCCCAAGGCAGATCGATATTCAGTGAAAGCATGATCAGGCTGTTTTCCTGTCGGGCCTTGGAATTTTCTTCCTGAAGCGCTTCCAGGCGGCTCTGCTGATTGGTCAGTGCCTCCCAAAGTTCCTGCAGTGATTTCATGGTCGGTGACGGTGCGCCGGTGGGGGTGAGGGAGCCCTGGGTCCAACCTGTCGTCGTCAGAGCCATCGTTGCGAAAACAGCCAGCCACGATTTTACCTTCATGTTTTTTCTCCCGTCGCTTCGGGTTCCTGCTGTCCGCCCGCCGGAAACACCCGATATCCTTTCGGGCGCAGAACCGACTACCCTACATGAATATTTAGACACGTTCATAGCGTTTTCGGCAACAAGATTTTTTGGGTGCGGACGATGACACCGGTTGCTGGCCCGTCTTCATGGATGGGCGACGTTGAGATGATATTCTCGGGTTCGCTCCGGGATTGAGGGTGTTTCGGCTTGTTCGGGTCTGTTTCAGAGTGCTATAATTACGGCTGATTTATCAGGTGTTCAGAAAAGTTTCCGCAACTATGTACCCGACGCTGTCGGTACGCGGCTTTACCCGTGGTGAGATGAGAGATGGTGATGGGTGTATCGAAACCGCCTGTGTTTTGGGGCGTTGCCGACTGATCATCGGACGGGAGGTGTTGAAGTGAAGAGGTTGACTGTCGGATGGGATGCGACGGACACTATTGCCGGGATGGGAGCGCAGTCGCAGCGTCGGCAGCGCGAGGCGGGACGGGGCATTTCCAAGGCTGGGAAGTTTCTCCGCGGCAGATTCCGATGTCTGGAAGTGCGGCCGGCTGCGGCGGTCATAATGTTTTGGGGAATGGTGGCGGTGACTGGACGGGTGGACGGAGCGACCCACTACGTCTGGACCGACAGTCCGTCGCCGGCTGCGCCTTACACGAACTGGCAGACCGCCGCGCACACCCTGCAGGAGGCGGTGGATGCGGCACTGCCGGGAGACACAGTGCTGGCCACCAACGGGTTCTACGACAGCGGCGGACGGGTGGCGCCGGGACAAAGCCTGTCGAACCGGGTATGCATTACCAACAATATCACTCTGCGCAGCGTGAACGGTGCAGACGTCACGTTCATTTCCGGAGCCGGCCCTCTGGGGACGAATGCAGCGCGTTGCGTGTACCTCTCCGCCGGGGCGACGCTGGAAGGTTTCACGCTCACCAACGGTCATACGCAGGCAACCGGGGATGACGACAATACGCGGGGAGGCGGGGTTTTCTGCGCGGACACCGGTACGGTGCTGGCATGCGTGATAACCGGCTGCGAAGGCTACCTGGGGGGAGGGGCGTGGGGCGGATGTTTCGAGAACTGCCTTTTCTGTGGAAACCATGCATCCGGTTACGGCGGGGGCACGTACGGAGCATCGCTTTTCAATTGCACGGTTACCAGCAACTCGGCGACCTATGCGGGAGGCGGCACGTCGCTGGGCTCGGCCCGCAATTCCATCATCTATTACAACTCGGCGGGGTCATCGGACCCCAATCACAACGCAGGCGATATCTCCTACTGCTGTACGTGGCCCATCTCCACCGGTGAGGGCAACATCACCAACGAGCCGCTTTTCGTGGACCGGGCCGGCGGTGACTTCCGGTTGACCCGTCAGTCACCTTGCGTGGACCGCGGACTGAACAGCGCCGTCAGTGCCGCCTGTGACCTGGACGGGCTCCCGCGGATCGTCGGAGGAGTCGTGGACATGGGGGCCTACGAGCGCCAGTACGTGCATTACGTGAGCCCGTCCGGCGGTCATGTTTCCCCCTTCCTTTCATGGGCCGACGCGGCGACGAACATCCAGGCAGCGGTGGACATTGCCTCACCGGGAGACGAGGTCTGGGTGACCAACGGAGTCTATGCTTCGGGCGGGCGGGCCATAGCGGGCTACACGCTGGTGACCCGCCTGATCATCACTAATGAGGTCACTGTCCGCAGTATGAACGGGCCCGCTCACACGTCCATCGTGGGGGCCGGACCCAACGGCGCAAGTGCAGTACGCTGCGCGTACCTTGGTTCCAACGCGGTCCTGGAGGGGTTCACCCTGACGAACGGCCATACGTACACCACCGGCGATCTGATCTATGACCGGTCGGGTGGCGGGGCGCTGATGGAGAGCAATGCGGTTCTACGCAATTGCATCGTGTGTAACGGAGGGGCTTCTCATCTTGCCGCCGGGGTCTATGCGCAAGGAGGGCGACTGGAGGGATGCCTGGTAGAAGACAATGACTGCGACGGATGGGTCGGAGGCGTGCATGACGGAGATCTGGTGAACTGTACAGTCGTGGGCAACCATGCCGACAACGATGCGGGTGGAACTTTTTCGGGAGAATTGCGCAACTGTATCGTCTGGAGCAATACGGCGGGAGGGAGTTATCCCAACTGGCAGGGCGGCGATATCGGCTGGACGTGCACCACCCCTCTCCCTGCGGAAACGGGCAATATCACCAATGACCCGCTCTTTGCGGATGCCGCGGGCGGGGATTACCGGCTGCAGCGAGGCTCACCCTGTGTGGACGCAGGCACCAACGGTCCGGTCACCTGGAACGAAGATCTGGACGGGCGGCCGCGGATCGCCGGTGAGGTCGTGGATATGGGGGCCTATGAGCGCCAGTACGTGCATTACGTGAGCCCGTCCGGCGGTCATGTTTCCCCCTTCCTTTCATGGGCCGACGCGGCGACGAACATCCAGGCGGCGCTGGACGCTGCCTCGCCGGGGGATGTCGTGCTGGTGAGCAACGGGGTGTACGATACTGGATCACGCCTCGTACCGGGACATGCGACGCCCTGCCGGGTGGTAGTCACCCAGGACATCAGCGTGATCAGCGTCAACGGCCCGGAAGCAACCTATATTGTCGGGACGGGCCAACCGGCCGAGGTACGCGGGGTGTTCATGAGTACGGGCCTGTTGAGCGGCTTCACCGTCACTAACGGGTGCGGACAGACAAGTGACAGAAGCGGGGCCGGCATACTGGCCGACGGCGGGACGGTGAGCAATTGTGTGATCACCGGCAACAGCGGCCGTTACGGCGGGGGGATGTACGGCGGCATCGTACGGAATTCACGCTTCGTCGGTAACGAGGCCGGATACGGGGGCGGCGCCGCGGATGTAGAGGCTTGGGACTGCGAGTTCATCGGTAATCATGGTGACGGAGGCGGCGTCTGCAGCAGCCGGGTGTTCCGCTGTACATTTTCCGGGAATACGGGCGTTTATGGCGCCGGCGCGTATGATTCCTATCTGGAAAGCTGTACGGTGGTAAGCAACAGCGCCGACGATAACGGCGGGGGGATGTACGGCGGGTCAGCGGTGAACTCCTTGCTGTACGTCAATTCGGCCAATCGGGGCGGCGGCGCATACGCAAGCTATCTCACCAACTGCACGGTAGTCGAAAACAGCGCCCTCCTGCTCGGCGGTGGCGTGGATGGCGCCGGTTTGGGAGGCGTCTATAACTCGATTATCTACTATAATCATGCGCCCTCGAACCCGGACCTCAACGTCCAGGAGTACTATTGCTGTTCGCGCGATCAGACAACCGAGCCGCCGGTCGGTTCGATCACTAATCCGCCCCTCTTTGTGGACGCTGACAGCGGAGATTTTCATCTGTTGTCCTCCTCGCCCTGCGTGGACAGCGGGAGTAACGGGTACGTTACTGTGACCAACGACATGGACGCACTGCCGCGGATATTGGGCGGGACGGTGGACATGGGGTGCTACGAGCAGGCGCGCAACCCGGCCTTCTCCGCGCCGGAGATCAGCGCCCCGGAGGAGATCCCGGCCGGATGGCGCTGGCGCCTGGCGGTCGACGGCGACACGGGCTGGATCATCGGGGTCAAGACCGCGGGTACGCTGGTGGCCTGGGCCGCTCCGGGGACCGTTGAAACGACGAACGGGGTCGAACAGACGCTGGCGGGCACCGTCTGGAGCAATGCGGTATCGCTGTCGGGTTTCACCGACGGCCAGTGGCGAACCGTACGGTATATCACCTGGGACGCGGACGGCAGTGAGCGCTCGCGGGAGGAAACCGTGCTCGAAGTGCTGCGGACCGACAAGGTGCCGGATGTCGAAACGACCGGCGATGACTACTATGTGGTGGGCTATGCGACTACGGCAGTGGTCTGGTCGGTCTCCAACAATGACGCGGTTGTGGGGACGATGTGGGCTTCGAATCTGCTCAATGGGTTCGTCTGTTCCTTTGCCGCCGGTTCGCCCACCACGGACGTCATCCAACTGGACCCGGGGATAAACCATGTCTGGGTCTTCGGCACGAACATCTACGGCTGCCTGGCGGCGGATCATCGGACCGTTTGCCGGAGGCCGATTGCCGCCTATGTCGCGCCGGGCGGCAGTAACGTGTATCCCTATCTGAGCTGGGCCGATGCCGCCACGAACATTCAGGCGGCGGTGGATGCGGTCGAGCCCGACGGCGGTACCGTCTGGCTGACCGGGGCTACCTACGCCGTGCAGAGTCCGGTTACTGTAAGCAACGCAATCGCCGTGCGGGGATACGGCGGCCCTGACGACGTAGTAGTGGACGGCGGCGGCGTTTCGCGCTGCTTCACTCTGCTGCACTCCAACGCCTGCCTGATGGATGTCACCATCAGCAACGGATGGGGTGGTAACGGCGGGGGTGCATATCTCGCGGCGGGCGAGATTTCGAACTGCGTGCTGGTCTCGTGTACGGCTACCAACGGAGGCGGCGCTTACATCGTCAACGGCGCGATCGTTGGCTGTACAGTGACTGAAAACGCGGCGACGAACAGCGGCGGCGGGGTGTTTCTCAATGGAGGAACGGCACGCGGTTGTTTCTTCCGGGGAAACCGGGCGAAGTATGGTGGCGGCCTGTATGTTTACGTGGGACACGTCGCCGGCTGCGCCATGACCGGCAACCACGCCACCGTGAGGGGCGGGGGAATGGAGCTTTTCGGCTGGGATGCGAGCCG
>JAOZMZ010000111.1 GCA_029934055.1 Kiritimatiellia bacterium | reverse complement strand
CCCTTGACAATATACTGAGCGTGTTAGGGTCAAGGGCTGAGGCCCGAAAACCTCAGCATTGGATGGCTCCGCTCATCTTAATAATGTGGGCCGATCCAGTAGAGTAACCCGGTAACGCCGACTTTCGCTCCTTGTCTCTTCATGTTGCCACGCATCGTACCGGTAAGCAACTTTCGGCTAACCGTCAGAAAATCACCAATCCAGCAGATGGCGCATACTAGCATCTGTACGTAACGGCAGTGTTTTAGATCCATCACCCGTATTCCCAGTATCCCGTGGATGAACAGGCCGCCATTATATAAAGACACTCGCCCCCAATCAAACGGCTTTCACCGGGAATGCCCACCTCATTCCACCACCCCATCCTACCAGCCGCACGCGGCTCGTCTCCTCAGCTCACAAATTCGCCGCCTCGTTGAGCAGATCCCACGGCGTCACAATGCCGAGCGGCCTCTCCGTCTCCTTGCCATTCTCCGTCACAAGTATCGCCAAAAGACGTGGGATCCCCTTGGATAACGCTTCCTGAAAGACCTCCATGGCGACGTCCACAGGCTCTCTCCTGGAAATGTACCGGCAACTCCTGCCATCCTCAAGCTCCAGAGCCTCCGATACCGTACCCGCCTCAATGTCCGCAAGCCCCACGTCGCGGCTTTTGGCCAGCCATGCCACGATGCCCTCAGTCGACAGAAGCCTGTACATGCCGCTTGTGTGGACAACTACTTGGGAAAAGTCACGTTTCCCCATGTACTCCAAACATTCTGCCAATGGGTCATCCGGTTCAAAAACTCGGACGTCTCTCTGAAAACGCGGAATAACCTTCTCAGGATGACTGATGGTATCGATCGTCCGCCTCAGTTCATCCACAATGTCCTCGCGTGGATCGGCTATCACCCGAGGCGGGTAGTTCCTGTCGTGCACGATTGCATTGCGTAATCGTCCAACTGCCAGAAGGAACGCTCTACGCCGGCGCACCACTGCATCCTTGTTGGCCACCTCTCTCACAAGCGACGCGTACTCACTATTCCTTTCGCCAGCACTCTTTTGCTGCAAGATCGCGGTAAGCTCATTGTAAAGTCGAATGAATTCGTCCCCTGTATTCATTACTCCTCTCCTCACGCCTTGCACTGAGAGCCGAGACCCCGCTTACACCAGTTTCCGCCAACGCTTCCATTTCCCGTAAACCTCAAAGTACGTGGAGTATCCGCTCTACACCACGAAGACATCCGCCCACTCGACCAGCGCCGTGCCTTCCCATCGCGCATCGTCGTTTTCAAACGTCATCCCTAAACAGGTCGCGGGTCCCGAGTCGCAGGTCGCGGGTCTTTCTGAATCGAACATGGTCTGCTGATACTACTGCGGTGGTCTATGCATCTGCTTATCCGTTATGGAATGAGGCGGAATTAGGCTGCAAATAAGCTGGCCATTCCAGCTTATTGTCCAGCTTATTCCTACCCTCATGACTCTTTCTCCCCTCGCAGGAGCCACACGGCACCCCGGCCATGCCCTTTGGAATCGATCAGTTCCAGACGCTTCAAGTGATACAGGTCATCACGCACCGTAGCAGAGGCGGGGGGATTGGACATCCGATCCATAATTCCTCGCAATGGGATTGGCCCGTGATGGGCGATGATCTGGAGAATTTCTCGCTGCCGCTCGGTAAGATCATGGGCTACGCGATGAGGAGCAATGTACCCGCTCGGCAGGAACCTGACCCACACGCTACCGGCCTGCTCGCCGAATTCAGGCTCGGGATGACCGGCCTTGACGCACAATTCCACGATTTTCTGCGTGCCCCGACCCCAACGCTCGATGACGCCGCGCAGATAGAAGACTCTGGCAATCAGCGGGTTGCGTGGTTTCGATGGATGCTCCCGCTTGAGGTCTTCAGGAACAAGCCCAAAGGGCAGGGTACCGTCACTCCATATTTCCAGGCGGTCATCGTAGATGGCAAGGCTCACGGCTCCACCGACAATGGTGTAATCCCGGTGACAGAAGGCATTGACCAGCGCCTCACGTAGTGCTTCCAGCGGGAAAAGTGGCTCGTCCTCTCGTTCGAACAGCCCAGGAACGATACGGCCTGCCACCGGCAGATGACGACGCAGGAAAAGCATCGCCTCTTCGAGCAGCAAAAACGCATGCCCTTCGATCTGGCGCTGGTCGAGAAATTCGGACTTGTTCACGCCGCGGAAGCGGGCCATGCGAAGCTGGCATTGAGGATAGTCGGGCAGAAAGTGGGTGCCGAACAGAACAACCGCGCCGTTGTTCAGCTTCCCTTGTTTGAACAACCCCATCCGAGACAGAATGTCGGAAACGTTGCTACCCGTCGATTCAGGCAGGCGTCCGGCGGCAATGCCGAGGCGCACCGTGCGCAGGATTTCCTCCTGGTCCAAGTCGGTAATGTCATAGCCATCAGCGAAGAGGGTTTCCCAGCGGGTGCGACTGTCGGGACGTTCGGCAAGAAGTCGATGATAGTTCTCCTGCGGCATAACTGAAGTGGTGGGGCCGATCCGCTGATAAGGCCGCCCGTCGAAAATGTAGGGGCGTTGCGTTGGATCAGGACACGCTTCAAATACCAGCACATCCTTGCCATCGCCGATGTTGATGCGTGTCTGCGCAATGGTCGCCGGGGGCTCGAATCGCCGGAGCAGCTCAGCCACCTCGCGCAAGGTCTTGTCGGAAATCGCTTGCCCAATGATGCGCCCCTGGGGCGTGACACCGACCAGCACATGCCCACCGCTACCGTTGAGCATACCGCAGAGCGTTTCCATCGCCCTGCGAAGCTGGGCCGTAGATTTCTTAAACTCTACGGTTTCCGATTCTCCCAGTTCGATAAGCTGTTCAAGCTCATTCATGTCCACTATCTACTCCAGTACGATTCGGACTTTGCCGGGCTCGTTGCCCTTGGTGAGTTCATCG
>JAOZMZ010000110.1 GCA_029934055.1 Kiritimatiellia bacterium | reverse complement strand
ACGTGCACAGACCAGTGGCATTGTTTCCGCCAACGATGTCCGATTTGATATTCGCACACGTCAGATCATTTTCTATATTGCGCGGATACCGCACAAGATCCATCGGAACATGGTCCGCCACTTTCAGCTTGGTCAGTACGTTCACCGCGGCCAGATCCTTGCGACCGGCCGCGTTCACTATGGCGACCACATTTTTGTCAATAAGGTTGCGTACAACATTCGGCGACCGCGCCGCGGAGAAATCGTGGTCTTTAACACCGACCATATCCGGTATCCAGGAGTTATGACTAACACCTTTTACATCAAACGGCTCGTGGCCCTTCCCAGCGAACGGGTATCAATCTCCCCGCCGTACATTATGATAAACGGTAGACCTCTGCAGGATCCACCCGTCTTCACCGGTCTGCTGCTCAATTCCCGCGCCGGCTACACCGGTTACCAGCTACCCAATCGCATCCCCGGAGCGCCACCACCTCTGCTGAGCACACCCTCTGACAGCCTCACCCTTGAGCCTGGCGAATATCTCCTGCTGGGGGATAACAGTGGCCACAGCCTCGATGGACGCTACTTCGGTCCGGTCAACCGCACTCTTCTTGTCGGCCCTGCTGTATTCGTGTACTGGCCCCTGAGCAGGCGCTGGGGTCCTCTGGTTTGGGGCGGATAGGCTCTTTGCTGTCAGCGGGGGCGAGGCCGAAGCGCGAACATAACGTCGGATAATATATCTTATGTTAACTCAGGAGTGCGCGGGCACACTAAGTATTGTGGTCTCCGTCTATAAGCGTCCGGTACAATGCCGCATACTCCCCGGCAGCCCGTTTCCACGAAAAATCCTGTGCCATCGCCCGCCTGACCATGGCCCGCCACAAACGCCGCTGCGAGGCGTACATGGCGACAGCGGCGTGCAACGCATCAAGGAAGGCGTCAGTGCAACATGGTGCGAACTTGAAGCCCGTTCCCGCCGTCGGATGGACCCGTATGTCAACTACCGTGTCGGCAAGCCCGCCGGTGTCGTGAACAATTGGTATCGTTCCGTAGGCCAAGCTATAAATCTGATTCAGCCCGCAAGGCTCGTATCGTGACGGCATGAGATAGATATCCGAACCAGCCTGAATACGGTGAGCTAACCCCTGGTCGAATGCTATTCTGACCGCAATCCGCTGCGGATGCCGGAGAGCCCATTTCCGACACATGTCCTCGAACCGCGGCTCACCTGTGCCGAGAAGAATCAGCTGCACGGGAAGTCTTAATATGGACTCCAAGGCTTTGTCTATGATGTCAAGCCCTTTCTGTTCGACCAAACGGCTGATGATTCCGAGTAAGGCGTGTCCTTTTCTTTGTGGCAGGCCCATTTCCTTCAGAAGTGCGCGCTTGCATATCGCCTTGCCGCGAAGGTCGGAAGAATCGTAGTTCCTCGGGATGTGCTGGTCATGACTCGGATGCCATACACCGTAATCCACGCCGTTCAGTATCCCCCGGAGGCGCCCCGCTCGCTCCCGTAGTAGCCCATCGAGGCCGCAACCAAACTCAGGCTGCTGTATCTCGCGTGCATAAGTAGGGCTGACCGTGGTTATGACGTCGGAAAACACTATCCCCCCTTTCAGAAAATTCACCATCCCGTAGAATTCCAGGGCCTTCCAATTGAAGTAGGACGCCGGAAGTCCTACAAGATCAAAGCAGTCCGGAGGATACACTCCTTGGTATGCTAAGTTATGGATCGTCAAGATCGTCCGCACTTCAGCGAGCCGCCGCAATCCGGCGATCGATCCGTTTCTCACTGCATGAATCAGGACAGGTATCAGTGCCGTGTGCCAGTCATTACAGTGGATCACCTGAGGAGGTTTGGGCAGCCATGTGGCGAATGCCAGTACGGCTTTCTGAAAGGCTATGAAACGTTCCGCCGCGTCTTTGTAATCCACCCCCCTAGTCCCGTACAGCTCACGCCGATCAAAATATTCCGGTATGTCTACGGCGAATGTGCATACGTCATCCGGCGTCGAAATCTGCCAAACACCAGCCGAAATCCGGCGTCTGCCTAGTGATACAGTGCAGACGAATTTCTCAACAGCGGGCGCTGCCGCTTCCCGTACACTGCGGTAGAAAGGAATTATCCGAGCAACCTCTATACCCATCTCCTGCAACGCGGCAGGAAGCGCGGCGGTTACGTCCCCCAGCCCACCGGTAGCTGCCAGAGGGGTCAACTCTGCGCTTGCGTAGAGTATACGCACTTTCCTTCAGGCAAGTTCCAAGCCTGCAATATTACCGGATGAGATAGATGAGCTTATTGGTTTTCCCCGCTCTCTCAATATCCAGAACCACGGCTCCTAATCTGCCGGCGGAGAACTCGTGCACAAAATACTGTGCCCGCCGAGCGGAAGTCATCCTCATGGAATTGACGCAGCGAATGATGTCACCAGTCTTGAGCCCGATTGCTTCGAAAAATTCAGGCTCTACTGCGGGACGCAACTCATATCCGGTCGTATGTCCCTCAGCGTCGATAACATCCTCAAATGAAAGAAAAAGGGCTGCCAGTTTCTCCGGGTCGCCCATGATTTCGTCAAATTTCTTCCGCAGCGCATCGTAGCGAAGAACCCACCTGTTACTCATTACGCGACTCCCCCAAGAAACACCGTCACTGGTGACAATCTCTCCGGTTTCATTGCCCGGCCGGCGGCCTCCCTCTTGAGGCGTCGGTCCCGAAGGCTGCCTGGCCAAGGCCAAAAATAGCGTAACCCGACGTCCTTCCTGATCCTGTAAATCTATGTGGTCACGTGCAATGGTCACTACACGATAACCCCGCACTGTATCGCCTTCGGTAACAATCACCTGTTTTCCTCCTGGCGATACGTCCAGAATGGCCTTGGTACCCGCGGGCTCGAGATTTCCCTCAGAGTAAACCGAGAAAGTTCCCACCAGTCGCAAAGGACACTGCGTTCCTTCACTTACCCGGCTCTTCCCCACTTGGGGTGACCTGA
>JAOZMZ010000109.1 GCA_029934055.1 Kiritimatiellia bacterium | reverse complement strand
AGCGGGGGCAGGATTTGAACCTGCGACCTTCAGGTTATGAGCCTGACGAGCTACCGGGCTGCTCCACCCCGCAACCATTGCCGCACGCACGAATTTAGCCGCAAAAACGGGTAATGCAAGGCTTATTCGCAAAAAAAGGGAGCTATACGCCTTGCAGGGCGGCGGTACGAAGTCATACGCATGCAATCAATCACTGAGAGGAACGAAAGCGCGCACGCGGAAGAAACGCATGGTGGAGGACGGATCATAAAGACGCCGGGTCATGGAGGAACCGGCATCAGGTGTCATGCGGCCGAAACCGGAATCGGACCACTGAGTGTCGTTGGTCTGGTTGAGGGCGTGTTCGAGACGATAGAAACGGGTCTGTTCGATGCTCCAGGTGACGGTGTTGGTGTCGCCGACACGCTGGTAAGAGGTAATCTGAAGAACCGAGTCGGCGGCGGTGGGATCGGTGTCGGAAAGATATTCGTCATGGTCGGCCATTCCATCGCTGTCGGCATCATGAGTGCCGCCGCTCAAGGTGATGAGGTTGCCGGCACGCTGGTATTCCCAGGGATCGGGGACGCCGTCCGCGTCGCTGTCGGGCCCGGAATCGAGGCGGTCCACCTGGACGAAGGCCTGGAGGTTGCTGAGGCTTATCCAGCCGACGTTGGCGCCCCATACGTAGCCGTCGAGATTACCGGTCTGGAGATCTATGCGGGGCATGCCGTTGGTCTGTTCAAAGACGAGCCAGCCGATGTTGGCGCCCCAGGCGTAGCCGCTGAGGTTGCCGAGGCCGTCGTTGTTGACGCCCCAGTCGGCGGCGGAGGTATTGGAGTATTGCCAGCCGTTGGTGGGGCCGTTGCCGAGGGATATCCAGCCGCAATTGGCGCTCCAGAGGTAACCGGTACAATAGGACTGTCCAAAAACGGCACCGTTGGTAATGTCACCGCGGGTTTCGATCCAGCCGATGTTTCCGCCGTATGCGTAGTGGTTGGTGGCGCTGACGGTGGTAGCGGCATACGCGGGCACGAGGGGGAAGCTGAGGAGTACGGCAAGCAAGAGTAACAGCAAGGTCTTCTTCATGGCAATGTCTCCACGAGGGCCTCATCCGCCGCCCGGCCCAACGCCCCGCGCTACGGCGGGCGAACCTCCTTAATAAGTTACCGCGGCGGCGGGCGGGAAGTCAAGGCGACAAGGTGCGGCAGGCGGCCTGACGGAGGCGTAATGCGACTGGTACAAAAGGACATGATGGAGTATTCTGGCTTGCAGCAAAAAGGGCCGGGTACCGGCCGCGGCCGGTACAGGGGCAAAAAGGGATCCGAGGAGGAAGTCATGTCGAAGAGTGCTGAAAAGGCGGCGGGAAAGATAAGGCACGTGCGTTTCGAGGTGACAACGGCGACGCCGTTGCCGGCGGGCCAACAGGTTTTCATTTCCGGAAGCGACGTGGTGCTGGGTGAATGGAAGGCGGACGGGTTTCCACTGACGCGGGTGGACGATACACTCTGGACGGCGACGGCGGCTTTACCGGCGGCGGTGCCGGTGGAATACAAGATCACGCGCGGGATGTGGGAAAACGAACAGGTTGATGCGCAGGGTGACGTCCCGGAAAATTACCGGCTGTCGCCGGGAGGCGACGTGAGCGTGTCACACACGGTGACGGGCTGGAAGGACGGCCGCTTCAGCAAGTAGGAAACCGTCCGGAGGGGGAAACGGGGCACGGAATCCGGCAGGCCCTCACGGCAGGGGCAGAAACACCTCCCAGAGGGGAGCCGGGAGAATCTCGCTTGTAAGGTAGGCACGCATGCCGGCCGGATCGAAACAGATGCTTTCGCCCTGGCGTCGCGGGGGCATGGCGAAATGCTGTGGGGTCCGGCTGAAAACCACGCTCCAGTCTTCCCCCGGATTGCGGCCGAAAAGGAAGGCGACACCGTAAGTGACGAGGATCAGGCGACGTCCGTCGGCGGAAAGATCCATGCCGGTGACACGGGGAAGACGCAGGGAGGCGACGGGCTGGGCGACGAGAACCGGCGCGTCGGGTTTCGCGGAAAGATCGAGGGGCAAACGATAGATCCCGCAGCGGCCGGGAGCCTTGGTGCACAGGAGAATGCAGCGCTCGCGGGGATCGACGGCGAGGGCCTCGGTGTCGTGCGGGCCGTCCGGGTAGCGGAAAGTGATATCGGCAAGCAGCGGCAGCGTATCGCTGCACAATGTCGTCGCGGAATGGGAATCAAGTTCCGGTTCAGCGACGACGTAGATGTGGTAAGAGGAACGCTTGCGGCGGTTGTCGCCGAAATCACCAATGAAAAGCAGAGCGCCGCCGGGAACGGGCATGGCGGCGATATCTTCCCAGTCGACGGCGTGGGCGCCGGCGATGCGGCAGACTGCGGCGACGGAGCCGTCCATGTGCAGGGCGAAAATACGCGGCCGGCCGCCGGAATCGTTGTGAGTCCAGAGAATGCCCGGATTGCGCCATCCCCAGGCGAGCCCGCTGCTTTCGGGAATGCGGGGATCACGAATTGCGCCGAGCCGGTGGAAGGCGACGGGAAAAGTCCGGGCCGCGCCCGCCGCAGCGGCGGGCGTATCGGTGCGCAGAGGGAGGTCGCCGCCGAAACGAAGCCGGCAGGCGCAGCGGATTTCTTCAACGGCGCGGTCGGCGACGGCATCGTCGGGATGTTCGATCACGAGGATGCGGACGGGCCGCCGGACGGCCGCCCCGGGAGCCTCGCCCGGACGATGGCGGTATCCCTCAATTACGGTGACGCCGCGGGGGAAACGCGGCAGGACGACTTCATCAAGAAACTTTTTCCAGGCGGTGGAGGTGACGTCCGTCTCGCAAAACAGTTCACTACGTGACCAGGGGGTGACGGGCGCCGTGGTGCGGCGGGCGTGGAGGCCGGGTGCCGTACAGCCCGCGGCGAAGACGAGCAGCAGCGCCGCAAGCGGGGGGAGCATCCGCCTTTCTGAAAATCCTACGCGCACGTCCGCAAACACTTTCCAGCACCCGGCTGCCGGGGCGTAATTTGACC
>JAOZMZ010000001.1 GCA_029934055.1 Kiritimatiellia bacterium | reverse complement strand
TCAACAACTCAGCAACCCAACAACCCCGACCTCTGACCGCTGACCTCCGACCTCTGTCTTCCGTGTTCTCCGTGGTAAGAAAATAATCTCTCGCAAAGGGCGCAGAGGAATCTCTCATTCCCCATTAACCCGCAACCCGACAACCAACGGCCCACCAAAAAATCCATTAAAAAAAGCCGACGGCATGGATATCCCCGGCTACAGGCCTCTCCCCGCAGGAAAGCGGGTCAGCGTTCCCCAAGGGCCTTGCGCTGTTTCTCCAGGAGAATCTCCACCCCGCGCCGTGCCAGCTCCAGCATTCCACCCAAACGGCGGCGGCTGAACGGGTCCCCTTCCGCAGTCCCCTGTATCTCCACGAAGCGGCCCGAGGCGGTCATGACTACGTTCATGTCGACCTCGGCGGCCGAATCCTCTTCATAATCGAGGTCCAGCACGGTCCGTCCGCCGACGACCCCCACGCTCACCGCAGCCAGGCATTCGCGCACCGGGTCGGCTTCGAGCACACCTTGGCGCACGAGTTTCTTCATCGCCAGGCGATAGGCCACACAGGCACCCGTCACGGCGGCAGTGCGCGTGCCGCCGTCGGCCTGAATCACATCGCAGTCCACCCATACCGTACGGGTCCCCAGGGCTTCGAGGTCGCTGACCGCCCGCAGGCAACGGCCGATCATGCGTTGAATTTCCTGCGTGCGGCCGCGCAGGCGCCCGCTGGTGGCCTCGCGCCGGGTGCGTTCCGAGGTGGCATACGGCAGCAGGCTGTACTCCGCGCTGAGCCAGCCCCCGTTCACGCCCTGTTCCCGCATCCAGCGCGGCACGCCGTCCTGGACCGTCACCGCGCAAAGCACTTGGGTGTTGCCGACACTGATGAGAACGGAACCGGCGGCCGCGGGGGCCGCGTTGCGGCGGATTCTCACCGGACGCAATTCGTCAGGGGCTCTTCCATCTGGACGTGCGCTCATTACGGAAAATGCTCCTTGCAGGGGCGCCATGGTGCGCCTGGCAGGGATCGAACCTGCAACCTTTAGCTCCGGAGGCTAACGCTCTGTCCAATTGAGCTACAGGCGCAACCTACTGCGCGCATATTCTACGCACTTCAACGTCACTGGCAACCCTTCTTCCGGCACGGGCCCGCCCGCGGGGCCCGGCGCTTTCAGCGCCCCGGGTAGCACAGGGTCGCTATCGAATGGCCCGGCAGCTCCATGCTCGCGGCGGCATCTCCGTCCACCAATGCAAAGCCGGCTTCCCGCCCGTCGGCATTGAGGACCACCACGGCCCTGCCTCCGTCCGGGTTCTCAAAGGCGACCGCCTCCAGTCGTGTCCCCGCAACCCGCGTCCCCAGCCGGACGGCCCCTTTATGAATGTAGCGCGAGAAATGCCCGATGTAGTAGAAGCCGCTCTGGTAATACAATCGGTCAGCGGCGGGGTCGGCGATGATCGCCGCATCACAGTAGTTGGCGGCATGATTCGGACCCCCGCGCTTATCGAGAAGGACGTTCCAGTCGATCCAGCCGGCGGCACCGGCGTTCAGGTCGCCGATGATATCGTGGGCATAGCGCTCACCCTGGTCCCAACGGCCCAGTTCCACGCCGCCCTCGATACAAGCCTCCGTCCCCAATATGAACTTGTCCGGGAAGCGCCTGTGCACCGCCGCCACGGCGGAAAAGTGATCGCCGCTGTACCAGTGCACCCCGACCCCCGCAACGCAGCGCGCGGCGGCCTCATCGGAAAGTATCACGCGCGCCCTCCGCTCGACGACGTCCTTGTTGTGATCAAACACAATAATCTTTACGTGGGAAAGGCCGTCGCCCTCGAGTCGCGGCGCCAGGTAAAACTTGACGAAGTCCCTTTCCTCCTCGGCGCTGTATTGGCAGGACTCCCAGCGGGGAGCTCCCAGCGGTTCGTTTTGAACGGTAATCCCCCAGATGGGGATCCCCTCGCGCTCGTATGCCTGAATATAGCGGCTGATGTATTCAGCCCAGGTCGCCAAACAGTCCCGGCGCAGCCCGCCGCCCCCGGTCATCTCCCCGTTGGTCTTCATCCAGGCGGGCGGACTCCACGGCGAGGCGATGATCTCGAGTTCCGGCGCCTGCTCCAAGGCGGCCTTTATCAATGGAATGAGGGCCTCCCGGTCCGCCCCGATATCGAAATGCTCAAGCGCATAGTCCCCGGACACATCGTCGTAGGAGTAGGTCCTGGCGGAAAAATCACAACTGTTGATATGCGTGCGCGCCAGGGTATAGGCATTGCCTTCAGCCTGACCGAAGCACGCCGCGATAACCTCCTTCCGGCGCTCCGGTCCGAGCCGCGCGAACACCCGGCCGGCCGCATCGGTCAAAGCGCACCCGAAACCGAGCAGGCTCTGGCAGCGGTGATCAGCGTGCACCTCTATCCGGGGCGTCCCATCGGCAACGGACGCCGCAGATCCGAAGGATACACGCCCGCTTTCATCCAGGCGCCGCCCGTCGTCCCGCGCGGTGATACTCACGAGTATGGGGCTGTCTTTCTCCATCCGTCCGTATCCGGCGTGAAATGATCGCTGTGCTACTTCCAGCATAACCGGAAACCCGCCTGCGGCGAGTCAAAGACGCGGGAAAATTGATTCTGGCAATGCGTCCGCGGCTGTGGGATAAAGAAGCCGTGACGGTAGTGGAGAGGGTCGCCATGCTCGAGGGCTCCAGAATGCGGCGCCTGCCGCACCGGAGTGCGGCCGTGCTTGTTATGCTCGCACTTCTCTGCGGCGGCGGTTGCGGACGGGTGAAGAAACTTTTCGCACCCCCGGAATCGGGATCCAAGCCCGCCCCACCCGCCGTACCGGCGTTGAAAATCCTGGGCGTGCCGCGCGAAGACCAGGTTGCCCTGCGGGATGTCCTCCAGGTACGCGGGCTCCTGCGGCAGGCGGATTATTACGTGGTGATGATCAACACCCAACTCGTCCGCAAGGGAGAAGCCCTGGTGATGACGGTCGGGAACAAGACCTACACCCTGGAAATACTTTCCGTAGATGAAAAACGCGTAATCGTTCGGGCCGTCGGCAAACCGGTAGTCGCCGCAACGCCGAACGCCACCAACGCCCCCGCCCTCAGCGACCGGTCAGCCGATACCAGCGACAAGTGACGCCGCCCGGGGCGAGATCTGTCCAGCGATTGGTTCCGGGCCGGCCTTCCACCTCGGCGACGTTCGTCCAGGATTCACCGTCCCCGGACTGAATACTGTAATAGCGACCGCCGTCCCCGTCCCACCGGATGCCGATGCCGTTGGTCGCCAAGGTTATCGCGCTGATCGTCGTGTCGGCCGGAAACACGTCCAGGGCCACGTAGTGGTCGGGATTCGTTTCGATGGTGGTGGTATATCCCGGCACGCCCTCGACTTCGATGTAGTAGCGTCCGGTGTCCATTCCCGACCTGAAAATCGCCGAAAAATAGCCCGCGTTTCCGTCGTCGTTCTCCGCGATGAGGTTGGTCTGACCGTCGTACAGCTTCAGGTAGGTGTCGCCCACGAGAAGAGGGTTGATGCTGTCCGTCAGCACGAGCACGTCCGCCCGATTGGTGAGCTCGAAGGTGAGCCAGTCGTGGTCTCCGGCAGGATAAAGGGTGTAAGAGATGTGTTGTCCGGGAGCAATCTGCACGGCCTGTGCCGCAGAATCGTCCGGCTCGTGCGGGTCAGGGCGGTGAACTTCGTAGATCAGCGAATAGGCGCACAATATGTTGTTGGAATACTCGCTCACCTGCACGTAATAGGTGCCCGCCACGAGTTGCGTGGCAAGATAGGAATAATAGTATCCGAACATGCGGGGATCATCGTCGTTTTCGGCAATCATGTTGGTCCCACTGGCATCATAGAGCCGCAACACGGTGTTTCCATCCACTTCCCCGAAAGTCGTCAACTCGACGTAGGCGGCGTTGCTCAGCGCGAAAAAGGCCCAGTCCACGTCGCCGGCCGGATAGAGCGAGCGATGCTGGCGGACCCGGGGATCAATCGGTCCGGCGGCGGCGGCCGAATCGTCGTTCTCGAAGGCGTCTACCTGATTGAGCACACCGAAGTGCAGCCCGTATTCCCCTACCGGATTGCCGGAACTGCTGCTGCAGCGGACGAGGTATCGTCCGGCGGAAAGATTGGTGGCGGTCAGCACGGTATACGGGGAGGGATTGACCGTCATCTGCAGATTGGTCCACTGGTCGTACAGGCGCAGAACGATATCCGTGGCGCCCACGATGGTAGCCCGCACCATGGAAGTCGCCCCCAGGCCGAAAAACGCCCAGTCATTGTCGGATGCCGGTGATATCTCCCGGTATTGCATCTGGCCGTCGACTATCTCCGGCGCCGACGAGGCGTCGTCGGGTTCATAGGGATCGAGCGCGGGCGCCGGATCGGTCAAGGCGCCCCAGGCGTTCAGGGCGCCATGGCCGTATTCCGCCGTCCATCCGCGCGCATCATACGGGTTGGCGGCCGCGTCCACTCGATCGCAGGAGTCTTCCAGCATCTTCCACACGCGCAGGGCTGACCATTCCGGATGAATGCTCAAGACCAGGGCCGCGGCCCCCGCCGCTATGGGAGAAGCCGCGGATGTCCCGGCCCATTCGGCGCAATAGTCCCCGTTGGTGTATCCATCCGCACCGGTTCGATCGGTGGTATACAGGTTCGTGCTGCCGCCGCCGGCCGGCGCACACAGATTCAGCGGCGGCCCGAAATCGGCGAAATATGAACGCCGCCGATAATTCGAGATTCCCGATACGGTCAATACTTCGGGGGCGGCCGCCAGGTCGGCCTCGTAACCCCGCCGCACACCGTCGTTACCCAGGGCCGTGCAAACCAGGCACCCCTTTCCGCCGCGCCCGCGGCTGACGGCGTAACGCAGGGCGTCGCGCACGACGCTCGCCGAGCTGATGTAATAGCTTATGTTCATTATGGCGGCATTGTCGGCCGCATATTCAATGGCATCCACAAGCTGCAGGTCGTTAGGCCACTCCCCGAATATGCGCACGGGCAGAAAACGGCAGCCGTTCGCCAACCCGGCGACGCCGATGCCGTTGTCGGTCACGGCGATCATCGGGCCCAGCACGGCCGTGCCGTGGGCGTTGGTCGGGCTCCCCCTGGGATCATTGTCATCGTCGTTGAAATCCCACCCGTGCACGTCGTCGGTGTAGCCGTTGCCGTCATCATCCAGACCGTTCAGCGGATCGGCGGTATTGGTATACAGATTGGCGGAAAGGTCAGCGTGGTCGATATCGAAACCGTCGTCGAGGACGGCGATCACCACCGTGGAAGTGCCCATGGTTATATCCCATGCCGGCTGGGCGTAGACATCGCGGTTGGTGGCCCCGCCGCACTGGCCCGTATTGTGAAGAGCCCACTGGTTCGCCAGGAGCGGATCATCGGGCATGTAGCGCGGGCGCGGCTGAGTCACCAGGTCTGGCTCACACCATGCCACGCACTTCTCCTGTGCGACCTCGCGCGAAACCGCGAAGACATTCTGCGTGAACGCGGCAGCGGCGACGTACTGTCCGGGATGCCGCTTGCGCATCCTCAGCAACTGCAACCCGTGGTATCGCAGGATGTCCGCCGCCCCCTTTAGGCCGGGATCGCCTCGAAATTGCACGACGAGCCTGCCGCTCGGCACCACGATCCCGCATCCGGCCATGCTGTAGGCGGCGACCTCCTTGAACCCGTAATGCGCCGCCCGGCGCGCCATGGCGCGGCCACCCCTCCCTTGATAGACAGCAATCCGGCCTTTGTCCGCCCGCGCCCAGCCCGTTCGGCCGAGCCGCGCCGGAATCGCGCCTCTGCCGGAGCGGCGGAAAGCCATAACCCTTCCGGGCGCATACAACGGAATCCGCCGCCCCCCGCGCGGACACCACGCCAACACCTTCTTGCCCCCGGCCGCTCCCCGCGAACTTGGCCCCCGCCCCGTAACCGAACCGGCGTAAGCCGCGCCCCGGCCGAGCGCCCACGCCGCCAGAAGCACCCCCGCCGCCGCCCGCGCGACAGCCCCCCGGTTCCTTCCCGCTCGGCGCCTACGCATCTTCAAAATTCCTCTCTTCGGCTTTTCCGGTGGTGGTCCTCATGGGTAGACCCGTCAAGGACGATTATACCCCGCGCCCTTACTCGGAGTATACCAGCTGCATGCGCCGGGCGGCGGCGACCTCGTCGAGCCGCCCTACCGGAGTGTTCTGCGGCGCACGGTGCAGCCGCTCGGGATCCTCGGCCGCCAGTTCGACGAGATCCTTTACCGCGGCGATGAATGCATCCAGCGTCTCCCGGTTCTCCGACTCGGTGGGTTCTATCATCAACGCCTCCGGTACAATCAGCGGAAAATAAACCGTCGGCGGATGAAAACCCTTTTCGATAAGCCCCTTGGCCAGGTCGAGGGTGCCGACCCCGTATTCCAACAGGCGTCGGCCGCTGAAAACACACTCGTGCATGCAGCGGCCGGAGGTCACCGCGTCCAGGTAAGGCCGCAACTTCTCCTGAACGTAATTCGCATTCAAGACCGCCGCGTCGCTCACCTGCCGCAGCCCTTCACGCCCGAGCAGAAGGAGATAGACATAGGCCTTCAGGATCACTCCGAAATTTCCGTAAAACGGCGCCACGCGCCCGATCGACTCCGGCGCATCATCCACCAGCCCGTACCGCCCCCCGTCATCACGGACGATCCTGGGAACCGGCAAAAAACGTCTCAACTTCTCCGAAACCCCCACCGGCCCCGATCCCGGCCCGCCCCCGCCATGCGGGGCGGCGAATGTCTTGTGAAGGTTCAGGTGACAAAGATCGAACCCGAGTTTCCCGGGCCGGCAACGTCCCAGAAGAGCGTTCATGTTGGCCCCGTCGTAGTAGAACAATCCGTCCACGCCATGTATGATCTCGGCGATCTCGCGCAGCCGCGGGTTGAAGAGCCCGAGCGTGTTCGGTGAAGTCAGCATCACCGCCGCGGTCTCATCGTTGACCGCCTCGCGGAACCGCGCGAAATCCATTACTCCGCTTGCATCGGAGGGGATGGTAACCACGTCGAACCCCGCCATGCGGGCACTGGCCGGATTGGTGCCGTGGGCCGAGTCGGGGACTATCACGTGTGTTTTGCGGTTGCCGCGCCGGCGGTGATAGGCGGCGATTATGAAACTGCCGGTGAGCTCGCCATGCGCTCCGGCCAGGGGCTGCAAGGTGAATTCCGCCATGCCGGTGATATCGGCCAGCATGCGTGCGGTTTCGTACAGGATCCGCAGGATACCCTGCGAGACCCGCCCGCCGCCGGGCAGTTGCGGCCACCATGGATGAAACCCGGCGAATTCGGGCATGGCGGCCGCCTTCTCGCAAATGCGCGGATTATACTTCATCGTGCACGATCCCAGCGGATAGAAATTCGTGTCCACCGAAAAATTGAGCCGTGAGAGCCGCGTGTAATGACGTACGACGTCGGCTTCGGCCAACTGAGGCAAACGCAGCGGAGTTTTCCTTGTCAGATCTTCCGGCAAGGCGGCCTGAGGAGCGAATGACCCTTTCGGAGGCTGAAACCCCCGCCGGCCCTCGACATGTCTTTCGAATATCAGTTTCATTTCTTTGTCCGCGTCGTACCTGCCAGCACGGCCAGCAACCGTTCCACGTCATCCGCCTGGGTCTGCTCGGTGACGGCGGTCAGCAGGCAGTCATTCATTTGGGGATAAAATCGTCCCAGCGGTATGCCGACCGCCACGCCCGCCTCCAGCCCGCGACGGACCGCGTCTTCCGCCGGCTCACTCAGCCGCAACACAAACTCATTGAAGACCGCCCGCCCGAACGCCGGGGTGACCCCCGGTACGTCCTTGATCCTTTCGAGAACGTAAGCGGCCGTCTCGGCACACCGTTGGGCGGTCTCCCGCAGACCGTCACGCCCCAGCAACGCCAGATAGAACACCGCCCGCAAGGCGCACAGGCCCTCGTTGGTGCAAATGTTGGAGGTCGCCTTCTCGCGGCGGATATGCTGTTCGCGCGCCTGAAGCGTCAGGACGAAGCCGCGCCGGCCGGCGGCATCCTCGGTCATGCCGACGATCCTTCCCGGCATGCGCCGAACGTAGCGACTGCGGGTCGCCATCAGTCCCAGGTACGGCCCTCCCGCCGAAAGCGGCAACCCGAGACTCTGGCCTTCGGCCACGGCGATATCCGCACCCATCTCTCCGGGGCTTCGCAACAACCCCAGCGACAGCGGGTAAACGCTGACGACACCGAGCCCCCCGACTTCGTGGACTGCGGCGATGATATCGCTGTAATCGTCTATGCACCCGAAAAAATTCGGATTCTGCACGACCACCGCGGCCGTATCATCCCTCAACTCGCCGAAGATTCTGTCGCGGTCACAACCGCCTTCCCGCGGCGGCACCGTAACGATTTCGATCCCCGTGGTCATGGTATGCGTGGCGAGCATGCTCCTGTAGATGGGGTTCAGAGCCCCGTCAATGACCACCCGCCTGCGGCCCGTTATGCGCGCGGCCATGACGACCGCCTCGAAAACCGCCGTACCGCCGTCGTACAGGGAGGCGTTGGCTGCATCCATATCCATCAGCCGGGCCACGGCTGTCTGATACTCGAAAATCGCCTGTAACGTACCCTGTGAAGCTTCCGCCTGGTACGGGGTGTAGGCCGTGTAGAATTCCCCCCGTCCGCTGAGAGTATCCACCGCCGCCGGCACGTAGTGATCGTAGAAGCCGCCGCCGCAGAAATTGACCGGAGGGCGGATCGCCGAAGCCGACTCGGCTACATGCCGGGCCGCTTGGCTTTCGCTCATTCCGGGCTCGAGCGCGAAATCGGAACTTTGCAGTTCCTGCGGCAGGCCCGCGAACAGCTCGTCCATGTCGCGCGCGCCGATTTCAGCAAGCATCGCGCGCTGCTCATCAGGACTGGCTCCGATAAATGCCGGCATTCGTCTCACCCGTCTCCATGGACTTCGTCTTCCGTGTCCCAACACGAACCTCGCTATCCTACACGCTCGGCGTCGCTTGGCAATAGTGTGCCGGGCATTCCTCTTCGAGGAACGGCTTCCCCTGAAAGAGCGAAGGGGATACAATCATGAAAGCGGCGGATGGACGCCGGACGCGACTGGATCTTTCTGAAGGGAGGCGGTGCCATGAAAAAAACTGCGGTGATAGCAGTGGGCGGAAACTCCTTGATAACGGACTCGCGGCACATGTCGGTACTGGATCAATACCGTGCCGCCGGGGACACCAGCCATCACATTGCAGCCATCGTGGCCGAAGGATACCGCATTGTAATCACCCACGGCAACGGGCCGCAGGTGGGCTTCATCCTGCTGCGCTCGGAGCTGGCCAAAGAGATGCTTCATCAGGTGCCTCTCGAAAGCTGCGTGGCGGACACACAGGGCGCGATCGGCTACCAGGTCGCCCAGACCCTTTCCAACGAACTGAGGCGCCGCCGGGTTGATATCCCGGTGGCCGTCGTCGTCACGCAGGTGGTGGTCGACCCGGCCGACCCGGCTTTCGACAACCCCAGCAAGCCCATCGGCCCCTTCTATTCGGCGGAAGACGCCGAGGAACACCGCCGCGAACAGGGCTGGACGATGAAAGAAGACGCCGGGCGCGGCTGGCGGCGGGTGGTCCCGTCGCCGCGCCCTCTGGAAATCGTGGAGGAGCCGGTCATTGAAACTCTGCTGCGCAACGACGTCATAGTGGTCGCCGTGGGCGGTGGTGGCATCCCGGTGATATGGCGGGAAGACGGCACGCTTCAGGGTATCGCCGCAGTGATAGACAAGGACAAGGCCTCATGCCTGCTGGCGAAAAATATCGGCGCGGACCTTTTCATAATTTCGACCGCCGTCGACAAGGTCGCCCTGAATTTCGGCAAGCCCGATCAAAAAGAGATAGATCACATGACCGTCGCGGACGCCAAAAAATACATGGAAGAGGGTCACTTCGCGCCCGGCAGCATGCAGCCGAAAATCGCCGCGGCCATCGACTTCCTGGAAAACGGAGGGAAAGAGGTCATCATCACCCAGCCCCACCTGCTGGAAGACGCCATTCACGGGAAAAACGGAACCCACATAGTTCCTTGATCGTGCGGAAACCACTTGGAGGAGCGAAGCGATGTATGTTCAAGGATTTGAGTGTGTAGCCTGCAGCCGCATGCTCCCGGCCGAATTCGACGGCTACGTGTGCCCGGACTGCGGCAACAATCTTCTGGTACGCTACGACATCGGGCGTATCCGCACGGACCTCGGAGACACGCCGTTCCGTGGAGAACGGAGGGATATCTTCCGCTACATGGCACTGCTTCCCTTCGGAGACATCGGCAACGCGCCGCCGTTGCGGGTCGGGGCGACCCCCCTCTACCACGCCCGACGACTCGGCGAAGAAATCGGGTTTCCGCGACTGTATCTCAAGGACGACACGGTCAACCCGAGCGCCTCCTTCAAAGACCGCGCCAGCGCCGTAGTGCTCGCCCGGGCACGCGAAAAGGGGGTCACCGTGATCGCCGGCGCCAGCACCGGCAACGCCGGCAGTTCAATGGCCTGCCTGGCCGCCAGCACGGGCACCCCGTGTGTGATCTTCGTTCCACAACACGCACCCCCGGCCAAGATCGCGCAGTTGTTGACCTTCGGCGCGCGCGTGCTGGCCGTGCGCGGCAGCTACGATGACGCCTTCGATCTCTGCCTGCGCGTCAGCGAAAAACGCCAGTGGCTCAACCGCAACACGGGATACAACCCGTTCACCAGGGAAGGCAAGAAAACCTGCGCCTTCGAAATCTTCGAACAGCTCGGCAACCGCGTCCCCGACTGGATCGTCGTCCCGGTCGGCGACGGCAATATCATCAGCGGCGTCGCCAAGGGATTCGACGAACTGCTGAACCTCGGCCTCGCCGACAAGCGTCCCCGACTGGTCTGTGCCCAGTCCCGGAAAAGCGATGCCCTCACCCGCGCATTCCATAGTCTGAGACCCTCCGTCGAATCGGCCGGCGGCGGGCCGGACTGGAGCAGCGTGCAGATTGCGCCCGTCAAGGCCGCCACCGTGGCGGACTCCATCTCCGTGGACATGCCGCGCGACGGGCTGGCGGCCCTCAGGGCACTCTTCACCTCCGGAGGCGCGGCCGTCAGCGTTCCCGATGAGGCGATCCTGGATGCCATCCCCCAAATCGCCCGCGCCGCCGGCGTCTTCGTAGAACCGGCCGCCGCCGTCACCTGGGCGGCGCTCAGGGAGCTGGCCGCGGAGTCCGTCATCAAGGCCGGTGAAACGGTCGTCCTGCTGCTTACCGGCAACGGCCTGAAGGATATCGAAAGCGCCCGCCGGACGGCCGGCAATCCGATCGTGATCGACCCGACGCTGGAAGCCGCCGAAAAGGCCCTGGGAGACATGTAATGAAACCCGCCCTGCCGGCTTGAGCACGGGTAGCGGCAGTGGTAATCTGCAGTTGATCCGATTTCAGAAAGGGGCCGAAAAATGAGACTGCTCAAGGCACGCAGATTGATAGGTTCCGGACTGATAGCCGGCGCCGTGATGTTATCGCTTGGAATGGCCGGGCGCCCCCGGGGATTGACCATGATGGTGGTGCCGGCGCGTTATTCGGTATTGCAAGTGGCCTTCGACATGGAACGCAGGTATCCGGTGATCCTTGTCAGTTACCAGGGCGACGCATCAAGCGGCACCCCCCTGATCCATGCCTGGGATGGCCGCGAATGGGTTTACGTCTCCCTGGAAGATTACGCCCAGGCCGCCTTTCTCCGCCGACGCCCGGAAAGGATCGTTCTCGTCGGCGACGAGGAGCAGCTTCCCCCGGTGCTGGTGGATGCCTCCCGTTGGTGCCCGCTGGTCATGAGCATTCCTTCCGAGGACACCAGTACCATCATCAACTCGATGGGGAAGGTTCTGGATTTCGGGCCGGCCGATTGGCAATGGTTCGCCGCCCGTTATAACCTGAGACTCTATGACCTCAACGCCGAGGAACGCCGGAAAAGCTGGTACGACCACGCCCCCGAAGAAGTCCTTCCCTGGCTCGCGCCGCCCGCGGCCGAAGGCGACGAAACCGAAACGAAAGCCGCCGTCGAAAAAGCGGAAGAATACGAACAGTTCGAAGAGCAGCCGCCCGAGAGCCCGATCATCGAGTCCGGTGAGTCCGGCCCGCAAGAGACGGCAGCCCCGAACAATGAAGAGATGACCGGTGAGGAGGCGGCGGCGCCTGTTGCGGACTCCCTTTCCGTGGAATCAGAATCCCCCTCCATAAGTGAAGAGGGCTCGTCAGTGGAGCCGGAGCAATCCACCGCCCCCGCGGAAGAAAACGCGTCGTCACCCATCGAGGAAGGGATCAAATGAATTCCCCGAATGCCGCAAGCTGCCTGCGCGTGGAAGCGCGGTTCGCGGCCTTTGTCCTGCTGGTCGGACTGCTCCTCGGCACGATCTCGTGTGCTTCACAATCCGGCCACGCAAGACGCACCCAGGCCGACACGACCACTCTCATGACCGCCCGCTCGGGCGGGGATGTCGTCCTCGAGTGGCAGTCACGACCCGACAAGCTCTATACCGTGCTCTACTCACCGGCCCTCGGCCCGAAGGCGAAATGGCGCCCCTTGCCGGGTAATATCAAAATACACGGCACGGGCGGCCTGATCCGCCGGACGGACACCGTTCATCCTGGAACACAACGCTACTACAGGCTCCTGATAGAACCCGCCGCCCGACGATAAACTCCATCCATTATACCCTTTCGGGCGGGGCGGTGTAATATGGAATGTGGGGCCGCCGGGCAACACAACAATACCGGCAGTCGGGAAGTGAGCCATGGATGACAACGCCAGTCCGGTAATCGTAATGGTATCATCCGACGCCGCCATGTGTACCATGGTCGGTGACTACCTCGACACCCATGCCCCGTGGGTCAGTTTCCTTACCGTCTCAACCGAAAAAGACGCCGAGAACATGCTGGCGGCCACGCGCGTACGCATAGTCCTGGTGGATGCCGGTCTCCCGGGAGGCATCGCAAAAAACTCTCTCGAACGCCTCAACACACTTGCGCCGTGGGCACGCCTGGTCCTGCTTTGCCCGCAAGATGCATCCCGCGGAACAGCGTCCCTCGCCGGCACCCTCGACGCACCCTGCGTCGACATGCGCCAAGAACCCGAAAAGCTCCTCGGCATCATCCTGCACTGTTGCCCTCCGCAACAACACGAGCCCCCCGCGCCGAAAGAAAGCCGCAAGCATCTCCGCGAACAGATCATGCACCTCTGCCTGCACGGCGAGACCGCCCAACTCCGGGTTGTCTCCGGTGAGCGCCTCGGAACCGTCGTAGTCCGCGACGGCGTCATCTTCCACGCCCAAGTCGCGGAGACATCCGGCGAGGAGGCCCTGCGGGAAATGCTCGCCTGGCCCGGGGCCACCTGGGAGGTCGTCTATCTCGCCTCCGGGGGCCGGCGTACCATCTTCGCCGATTGGCGGGTACTTCTGGGACTGCGCCGTCCCCCGGACGTGCCCCCGCCAGTGCGTATGCCCGTCCTCGAAACCGCCGCGGCGGGGGCGCCTCTCCGGCCGGTCTCCCGCAGAAAGAAAACACTGCGCATCATCGTCTGGAGCATCTCCGCCGCGGGCATGATCCTGGCGGTGGTCACCGCCCTGCTGGTGTGGTCCTACCATGCCGGCTTCGGTCGCCGCAGCGTAGCCGCCCTGGCACAAGCCATTTTTTCAAAGGCATTCCAGCCGCCGGCGTCCACCAATCAGCCCCGGCCCGCCCACGTGATCCGCGTCATCCGGCGCCGGCTGACCGCCGAAATGTGCGGAAAGATTTTCGGAAAAAACTGGCTGCCCTGCGAAGTGCACGTCGCCTGGTACGACGAATTCGCCTCCGGGGCCAATACGGTTTTTCTTTCGCCGGACATATTCGACAAGTTGCAACTGACCACCAACAATCCCTGGATCATGATCGCCGGTCCGCGGCGACGGCGGCTCGGTGCACACGCGCTCCGGCGCCAGTTGCCGGGCCGGGCCGTCATGGTGATGCGCCGCTCAATGGCCGAAGCCCTCGGACTCGATCCACGGGTCTTCGCCTGCGTCGGCGTCCGCCGCGTGGAATGGAAGCCCGGCCCCGTCAGGCGACAGATATCTTTCCAGCGGGCCCGCAAACTTCCCCAGCCCTACTGCAGCCACCCGTTCTCGGCCGGACTGGCGCTTGCGACCCTGCTTGACCTCGGGTTACCAACCGACTCATACGCCCTTGCCCGCGGCCCCACCGGGTACCAGTCGGTACACATTCAGGTCATGGACCGCGGGAATCCGACCGAAATATGGCTCAGCAAAGAAGTCCGCAGGACCATCGGCGTAACCAGCGTCTGGGATCAGGTTACCCTCTACCTGCCGGGCACCCGCTATCAATCCAGATAGCCCCCGATCGGCACCCACCGGGAAAGACCGCCGCCGAGCCTATTTTGCGGCCGCGCCGTCCTCGGCCGGCGGGCGACAGTCGTGGTTCTTGAACACCGCCAGAACCGGGCGGTGATCGGATCCCACGTACGTCAGGCGATCCCGCACGACGCAGGTCTTCCCGGCCACGACCTCGGCATACATCCCGCGGCTGACGAGCATGTAGTCGATGCGTTCGTAATGGTCATAGCCCTTTGAAAAGTGCGTCCAGACGTCTCCGAAAATATCGGTGGGACGCAGATCGATCAGATATCGCCGACGCTTGCCGATTATCTCGCGCAACGCCGCCGACCGCGGATCGTCATTCATGTCGCCTACCACCAGCAGATTCAGTTCCGGGTGATCCCGCAGGTAATGGCGCACCAGTTTCCCCAGAAGGCGCGCCTCGTTGCGCCGCATTTCCGTCTGCCCCAGTTGGTGATAAACCTTGCTCTTCAAGTGAGCCACCAGAAGGCGGAGACGGTAGCCGTGGCATGGCTCGATCACCAGATCTATGAATCCGCGAGCAACCGGAACGCGCGCCTCGCCGATGCTGTAAACCATGTCGTCATGACTGTCGCGCGCAACCATCGCCAGACGACTCAGCACGGCGATATTCTTCTGGGATTGTCCCCTCTGCAGATACTCCACCTGCGAATAGTCCAGGCCGCGTTCCTTCAGCGCGTAACGAAATTGTTCGAAAATTGCCGGGCCGCCGATCTCCTCGACCGCCAGCACGTCCGGATTGGCCCGTGCTATGAGATCCAGAACGGCGTCCCGCTCCAGGCGGGGCTTGGGATCATCCGCCTGTCCGTCGCCGTCGCGGTCCTCGAGACCATAGGCGTACAGGTTGTACGTCATCACCGAGAATTCGTCCTTGGAGGGGACGGCGCAGATCGGCGAAGCCGGTTCCTCCTGTGCGCCGCGCCGGCACCCGGCCGTGGGAAGCATCGTTGAGAGTATGCCGGCCGCAGCCAAGGCGATGACAAGCATGCGGCCCGCGGTTGTTTTATCGGCCGTAGACCTTGTCAATCTTCTCGGCCACATCTTTGTACCCGATATCAACCGCATAGATTTCCTTGAAGTATGCAGCCGCCTTTTCCTTGTCCCCCGTCAGCTCGGCCAGGGTCCCGAGCTCGTAGAGGATGTCCTTGCGGGTCTCGTCCATGGTATGCACCTCGGATGCCGCCTTCTCGAGCTGCTCCATGGCGATATCGTACTGCTTCTTGCCCTTGAAACAGAGTGCCAGGTAATACAGGGAACGCAGCCGATGCTGTGGATTGCGCTGCGACAACTGAAACTGCTGAATGGCCCCGTTCAAGTCGCCGTGCTCGAAAAGCAACACCCCGAGACGGTACCTGAGCCGCAAATCGTTGGGATAACGCTTCACGCGCTCCTGAGCGTCTTCCAGGACAAACGCGTCCCTCTCCTTTTCCCGGCGGCGCGCGCCGTCCTCGTCCCCCGCCTCACGCAGACGTGCTATTTCCATGTCCATCTGCTTGATACGGATGTCGGCGATCATCTGATCGACCTGTGGGTCCGCACCTCCACTGCCCTGTTGTGCCTCGGAGAGCACTTCCAGGGCCTCGTCGTAACGCTCCGCCCGCGCCATCAGTTCCGCCAGGGCTATGCGGTGGTTGACGTTGTCCGGCTCGCGCTGGATGCGCGCCCGCATTTCCTCGATCAGGTCCTTGATGTCACGGCTCGTTTTCACGGCTTTGGATTCCTGTTCCAGCCGGTGAGCTTGGCGCACGTCCTTGATCACGTCGCGATACGACGAGGCCGCATCCCAACCACCCTTCTGCATGGTGCTCAGTGCCGTCGCGTCCTTGAGTTGCTTGATCGCCTGGGGATCGTTGGGGCGCAGGTCCACCAGCCGTTCGAAGCATTCCTGGGCCTTCCGGCCCTCGCCCATCTCCAGGTACAGGTTTCCCAGCCACGCCAGAACGTCCGCCCTTTGGGGCTGTATCTCGCGCGCCACTTCCAGCGTCTGAACGGCCACTTCCGGCATGCCGGCTGCCTCCGCCGCCCGCGCCAAAAGACGGATATACATCATGTTGAGAGGATCCAGCCTCATCAAGCGCTCGGCCGTCTTCAACGCGCGCGAAGCATCTTTCCCGACCGTCAGCAGTGCACTGACGTAGAGCGGCAAGCCGCGCAGAAAGGCCACCAGCGGCACCAGCGGATTCCGGCCCGCCTTGCGCCTTTTTTGGATTTCCGAAGCGCGCAGGTACTTGCGCGCCTGCAGAAGCCGCGGCTCAAGATCGAGACATGCCAGCAGCATTTCGATGGCATAGTCCAGGTTGCCGCGCTCCATGGCCGCGAATCCCTTGTCGAAAAGCTCGCGCACCTTGCGCGAAGCCTCCTCTATCTTCAGTTCCGCCATCTCATCTCCGGCATGACCTCGGCCGCGTTCACGAGGCGATATGATAAGTACGAAATACGCCTGCACTCCACCAAATGCAATGAGAATCCGCCTCGCCCCGTTTTTTTCTCGCCGCACCGGCCGCCCGTATCGTACTCTCGGCGCTTCCCGGCAACAGGGGGTCCGGATTCATGCCGTACCCACTGGGCCGGACCGAAGCGGCCCAAAAGTCGCCCGGGTTCCGATTCGTCACGGATTGAAAAAGTATGACTCGGAAAATTTCAGATCCAACCAAGAAAACACACGTGAAAAGACGGCACACCTTCCCCTCCTCCAAAATATCCTCCCGGCGACACGAGACCGCCGCCTCACCTGCCACAGTGCGTACCCCCGTCCCGGCCCTCGTCTCTACAGCGTTGCTCCTCGCCGCCCCGTTGCTGCTCTGCAGCCCCCGCACATCAACGGCCGGATCCGCCGCCAAGTATGAATACATCTCTCTGCGCCGGGTGGCCCGCCGTTACGGGCTGCGCCTGCACAGTATCGGCCGCCGCAACGTAGAACTGCAAAGCAAGTGGACCACGATTCGTTTCCTCGGCGACAGCCGCCGCATCTATTTCAACCACACCATGGTGTGGCTCCACGCCCCCGTCGTCCGTCGCGTGTCAGGATGGTCACTGGCCACCCGCGACGCCGACGGAGTCCTCGACCCGCTTCTGCGCCGCAGCCGCCATCTGACGGGTTGTGGCTACCGCGTCGTCGTCCTCGACCCCGGCCACGGCGGCCGCGACCGGGGAGCACGCGGACGGCGCGGCGTAGAGGAGAAACGCGTCGTCCTCGATATTGCCAGACGCACCCGCCTGATCCTCGCCAACGCCGGTCTGAAAGTCTACCTCACACGGGAAGGCGACCGCTTCATCCCTCTCAGTGACCGCTGCCGCCGCGCCGCGCGCTGGAAGGCCGACCTGTTCGTAAGTATCCATGCCAATGCCAGCACCAAGCCCGGCGCCCACGGTGTGGAAACCTACGTGCTGGCCGGCGCCGGATTTCCCCCGACCAATGCCGGCCGGTCGCTGCGCACCCGTTCCGCCGGGTATCCCGGCAACCGGTGGGACGGCGCCAACACGATCCTGGGATACTGCCTGCAACGCAACCTCGTGGCCCAGTCCGGCGGCGGCGACAGGGGGTTGCGCCGCGCACGCTTCCTGGTTCTCAGGGAGGCCCCGTGTCCCGCGGCACTCGTTGAATGCGGGTATCTTTCCAACCGCGTCGAGGAAAGCCGTCTGAACACACAAACATTCCGCTCGAGAATCGCCCTCGGCATCGCCCACGGCATCCTCGATTATGTCGGCTCGGTACAGGCGTCACTGGCCGTACGCGGCCGTTAGAAACACTGTCTTGGCTTGCATTTCCCGCGCAACACCTTTAAAAGAGCTCTCCCGTTACTCGTAACCGCAATACACCCGAAGTAAGGAGATGCACTCATGGCAGCCGCCAAGTTGAAAGGAAACATGTTGATCGCCCAAAGCGGCGGGCCGACGATGGTCATCAATCAAAGCCTCATCGGCGCCGTCGAGGAGGCCCGCAAACACCCCCAGATAACCGGCGTCCTCGGAGCACGTCACGGTATCCAGGGAATCCTGGATGCCGATTTCGTTGATCTTTCACGTGAACGCCAGACAACCCTCGAGGCCGTCGCCGCGACGCCCTCCTCCGCCCTCGGATCCGTGCGCAAGAAACCCACCCACGAAGACTGCCTGCGGCTTTTCGAAATCATGCAACAGTATGACGTACGTTACTTCTTCTATATCGGCGGGAACGATTCGGCCGAAACCGCCTTCATCGTGAATTCCGAGGCCCAGAAGGCCGGCTACGAACTGCGCTGCTTCCATATCCCCAAGACCATCGACAACGACTTGCGCGAAAACGACCATACTCCCGGCTTCGGCAGCGGCGCCCGCTTCGTCGCCATGGCTTTCATGGGTGACAACCTCGACAACCGCGCCCTGCCCGGTGTGAAGATCAACGTCGTCATGGGACGCCATGCCGGCTTCCTGACGGCATCCTCCGCGCTCGCCCGCCAATACCCGGACGACGGACCCCACCTCATTTACCTACCCGAACGTCCGTTCCACATCGAACAGTTCGCCGATGACGTGCGCAATGTATACCGTCGCTACGGCCGTTGCGTCGTCGCCGTCTCGGAGGGAATCACCGACAAGGATGGAACCCCCATCGCCGCCGCCTATACCACCGAAGTCGATTCGCACGGCAACGTCCAGCTCAGTGGAACCGGAGCCCTTGGGGACCTTCTGGCCAACATCATCCGTCAGAAGACGGATATCAAACGCGTGCGCGCCGACACCTTCGGCTATCTGCAACGATCCTTTCCGGGAGTCGTCTCCCCGGTGGATGCCCGTGAAGCCCGCCAGGTGGGTCGCCTGGCCGTTCGCTACGCCGTCAAGGGGGACCTCGACGGCAGCATCGCCATCAAGCGGCGGCGCGGTAAACGTTACAGCATCTACTACGAGCTCGTTCCTCTCGCCAACGTGGCCCGCGAAACTCGCCATATGCCCGACAACTTCATCAACCGCAAAGGCAACAATGTCACCGCCGCCTTTATCAACTACGCCCGCCCCATCCTCGGTCCCCTCCCGCGCATGGCACGCTTTCACGGCTACTCCGTCAAAAAGAGATAACGCGGCGAACGAACCCGGGCGTGATCGGGACGGTCCGGCCTTGATGTGGACCGAATCGTTCCCCACGATTCGCCACAACCCGTCGCACCGCGGGTGCTCCTACACTCCGGGCAGCCAAACGCTCCGGAAGACTGCCCGCGCTGCATCCGGCGCCGGAAGGACTGTTGCAAATCCAGCGATAGCGCACTAGCCTAACTGCATCGGCGCGAAAAAAACGGTGACGGCTGACGACCCTTCCCTCGCTGGGGCAGGGAACGCCTATGAAAATCGACTGGAACTATCCACCACCCCGCAAGGGAGTCAAAGGCCTGCTCGATAAGTTTATCGGGCCGGGCGTCACCCGCTCGGAGTTGCTGCTCCAGCTTGTGCCTCCGCTGCTGGCGGCTATCGCCGCCCCGGCCCTGACCAGCATGAGGCATATCAGCTGGACTCCTCTTCAGTCAATCGTTGCCGCGCTGCTGGCGTTTGATCTTACCGGGGGAATCATCACCAACGCCACCTCTGCGGCTAAACGCTGGTATCACCGCCAAGGCCAAAGTTTCAGCCGGCATCTCGCATTCACAATGAGTCACGTGCTCCACATCTTCGTCGTCGCCTGGCTCTTCCGTTCTTTGGACTGGGTTTTCTTCTGGACCGCCTCTCTCTACCTGCTTTCCGCTGCGATAATAATACTGCGGACGCCCCTGTATCTTCAGCGCCCCGTCGGCCTCCTGCTTTACTCCCTTGCGCTTCTTCTGAACTACTATGTACTCTCTCCCACCGTCGGACTGGAATGGTTCCTGCCGTTCTTCTTCCTGAAACTACTGGTCAGTCACCTCATCAGAGAAGAGCCTTACCGGCCCGACGAAGCGTTCGACCGGTAAACAGACTTTTCCGCCCGACATAGCCCGGCTTACAGCCGCCGGCTTGACAAGAAACTTCTTGCAAGTTCTATATGTCTCTTCACTGTGGAAACGGTTGACCGGAAATACGAATTACTGCTTTTTTCACCAATCAAATAGAACGGTCAGAGAAGAATCCCATGAAGGAAGGGGGACTCATCATGTGAGGGGTGACGTTTCGCGCCGGTGTACCATTGATCCCGTTGCTGCTTGTATTTGCGTAATATCAGCTCGTCCGGCAGGTGCCGCCGAGTTTACCGTTATCAGTACTCTCGACAACGGTTCGACGGGGACGCTGCGCTGGGCGGTCGAATGTTCCAATACCAACCCCGGCCGGGATCGGGTGGTGTTTTCCCTCCCCTCTCCCTACACCATTCCGCTGACCAATCGCATTTCGATCACCGATCCCCTCGAGATGGATGGGACCACGCAGCCCGGCTACACGGGGCAGCCCGTGGTGGTCATCAGCCGCACCAGTTCAACGGAATCGCTCTACTTCGACGATTGCGCCAGCAACCTGGTCAAGGGAATCCGTTTTTCCGATAGTGGCGGCGGTGTCCTCTTCCTGTACGGCGGAGACAGCCGGGTGGAAAACTGCTGGTTCGTGAGCAATAATGTCGGAATCTACCTCCACAACTCGCCGTCCAACACCATCGGCGGCGGGGCTGACTACCGTAACGTCTTCCTCTACTGCGGCACCGCGACCTACATCGACGGTACCAACAGCTCGGGAAACTCGGTCAGCGGCAACTACATCGGACTTTACCCATCGGGCGAGGTCGGCGGAAACCGTAACGGCGTGGAAATCTTCGCCGGGTCAGAAAACACGATCGGCGGTACGGGGGCCTCCATGCGGAACCTGTTCGCCGGGCACCAGACGGCGGTCTACATCGCCGCTACCAACAACATGGTGATCGGCAACTGGATCGGGCTGGACCCCTCGGGCACGGGCGCCGCCGAAAACACCAACGATGCCAGCTACGGAATCTATATTTCTCAGGAGGCCAGCAACACCATCGGCGCTATCAACCACCCCAACTATATCGCCGGAAACGGCGGCTGCGGGATCAACCTGTTCTTCGCCGGAACCGGCAACAGCATCAGTGACAACCGCATCTACGACAACGGCAGCCTGGGCATTTCATTCAACAACGGCACGCCGACCGCCAACGATGCCGGCGATGCGGATACCGGATCCAACAATCAGCAGAACTACCCGGTGCTCAATTCCGCCACCAGCGACGGCACGCGTATCTATTTCAGCGGCACGCTGGACAGCCTGCCTTCAACCCAGTTCCGCATCGAAATCTTCGGCAGCCGCGGCGGTGATACCAGCGGCTACGGCGAAGGGGAACGACGATTGACGTACTTCTACACCACCACGGACGCCGGGGGTCGGCGGCTTTCACCAATGACTGCGCTTTCAGCGGAACGCCGCCCAATTACCTCAGCGCCACCGCCACGCGCAACGACGGGATCTCCCCGGACACCTCGGAATTCAGTCACTGGATCTTCCTCGATTCCGACGGAGACGGATTGGGCGACGGCTTCGAAGTGGAGTACTTCGGCAGTTATGCCGGTGCGGTTCCCGATGCCGACAGCGACGGCGACGGCGTCTCCAACTACGGGGAGTTTGCGGCCGACACCAGTCCCACGAATGCAAGCGATCACCCACACTTCAGCGGCATCGAACGGACTTCCAACGTCGTCGTCAGTCTGCCCAGCTCGCAGTACCGCTTCTACGCGCTCGAGGGATGTACCAACATCAATGCCGGAGGCCCCTGGACGGTGATCCGCGACAATATCGCCAGCAACGGCGCCATCCTGTCACTCGAAGACATCGAGTCCACGAATCTCCGTATATACCGCTTTCGAGCCAAACTGCCATAAGCCACGGATTGGGACGAGGATCGCTCCCGTGACCGTCCCTGTTGTTGTCTTGTGCCCCAGCAAGGCGCCGCCGGGTGAAAATTTTATCCTTTTCCGGTTGACAACCCGCCGTGTCGGATACAGCTTTTTATTGTGAGAGCACTCGCCGAAATCCGCCCGAGACTCGCAGGCTGGCTGTCGGCTGCGATGGTTATGCCGGCAGGAGTCGCACTTGCCGCGTCCCTCGTAAACCCAGGATTCGAAAGCGGCGATCTCACCGGCTGGACTGCGTTCGGCGACAACGGGAATATCCACGTGGAATCAGTGAGCGCCCAGGAAGGCGCCTACTCTCTCAAGCTCTATCAACAATTCACGGGTTCAAACAACTACAGTGGAGTATATCAGGATTTGCCTTGTTCCCCCGGCGTGACTTATCAATTGAGCGGATACCTGCGCAACGGCTTCCCTTCCACTGACTACCTGCAGACCAACAATCGCGCCTTTCTGAAGCTCGAATGGTACGACTCGTCCGGCAACTATCTGGGAGCCGTCGAAAACTACAATCCTCCCAATCAGGGCATCAACTGGGACACTCCCCAGGACGATGCCTGGCGCTACAACGCCTTCCAGGCGACGGCCCCGGCCAACGCCGCCACCGTGCGCGTGGTATGCATGCATGCCTATGAAGGTACAGCGTATGAGGGCGGATCATCGTGGTTCGACAACCTGGACTTCGGAGAGGGAGCCGTTCCGGAAGCGGGTACCGGGCTCAGTGTGATTGGAGGCTTTTGTGTATTGTACGCCCTGCGGGTTTCCCGTCGCCGGCCTCCCCCACGCTGAAAGCGGGGAATCGCTTGCCGCGCGGGCGGCACATTCCCATAGTGCCCATGCGGATGCAGTCCGCCCCGCCTGTCAACAACCGGCGAAATGATCCCCCGCATTCATCCCATGGCAACATCCAGAATCATCATGACCACAAACCCAACCATGACGCCGAAGGTCGCCACGTGCGTATGACGGTTCACCTGTGACTCGGGAATCAACTCCTCGACAACGACATAAATCATTGCCCCGGCCGCGAAAGCAAGGGCATAAGGCAACACCGCACGTATCGCCACCACCAGCACCGCACCCACGACTGCAGCCATTGGTTCAACCACCCCGGAAAGCTGTCCATACCAGAAGCTTCTCCACGGGCTCAACCCCTCACGGCGCAAAGGCGCCGCCACCGCTGTTCCTTCAGGAATGTTCTGGATCCCGATGCCGATCGAAAGCGCCACCGCGCCCGCCAGGGTAGCGGCCGGTATCCCCGCCGCCACGGCGCCGAAAGCCACCCCGACCGCCAATCCTTCGGGGATGTTATGAAGGGTCACGGCCATGATGAGCAGGACGCTGCGACGCCAGCGTGTGGGGATGCCTTCGATCTCTTCAGCCGACAGGCCGGGATGCAAATGCGGTAGTATCCGGTCGAGTATCCAAAGGAAAACGCCCCCCACGAGAAAGCCAACCGCCGCAGGAATCCAGGCCGGCACGCCTGTCCCCTGAGCCATTTGAATGGCGGGGGCCAACAACGACCAGTAACTGGCGGCAATCATGACTCCGGCGGCGAATCCCAGCATACCGTCCAACAAGGTGCGGTTGACGGTACGGAATACCAGCACCACCCCCGCCCCGAGCGCGGTCAGCAACCAGTTCACCGTCGCCCCCGCCAGTGCCTGCCACACCGGGGCCAGCCTGCTGAACCATTCCATTTTCGGATCCCCTCATCCGGCGGAACGATTGCCGCGACCGAAAAAGCCCGCCAACCTGTTACGCGGCGCGACCAAGAGTACCACCAGAAAGATTCCAGTACAGACCAGGACGATCGCCGCCCCGGAAGAAACGCCGAAATAGTAGGAGAGATACAACCCCGCGGCCCCGGAAAAGGCCCCGATAATCGCCGCAACAGCCATCATCGCCGGAACGCGCCGCACCAGCAGGTAAGCCGTCGCCGGCGGCGTAACCAGCATGGCGAGCATCAGAGCCACACCGACAGTCTGCAGGGAAATCACGATTGTGACGGCTATCATCACGAGTAACAAGTAGTGCAAGGCCCGCGAAGGCAGCCGCAAGGTCTGGGCCAAGGTCATGTCAAAAGAAATAACGATGAACTCCTTGTAAAAAAGCGCCGTAAGAAACAACACCGCCCCGCCGAAAACCGCCGTCAACAGCAGGTCACCATTCCCCACGCCAAGGACGTCACCAAACAGGAAATGCGCCAAGTCAACGGCATATGAACGCGCCGATGATATCAGGGCTATCCCCAGGGCGAACATTCCGGCGAAAATAATACCGATCGCCGTATCTTCCTTGAGCCGCGCACGGCGGCTGACAGCACCGATTCCAAACGCCGCAGCCACGGCCGTACCCAGGGCCCACCAGAACAGAACGCCGCGGGCACCGCCCGCCACGAGATAGCCCACCGCCAGCCCGGGCAGAATGCTGTGCGCCAGGGCGTCGCCGAAAAAGGCCAGTCCACGCAACACCACGAAAGTTCCGATCACAGCGCAGATCACCCCTACCATCACAGCCGCGAGAAGCCCCCGCACCATGAAAGGATATTGAAACGGCTGCATGAACATGTGCAACAGATCCGTCATGGTGTAATTCCGCCTCCACAACAGGTATCCGATACCACAAGCGCGCCGGACTCGTCCCGTACCATCCGCAAATGCCCGCCGTAGGCCTCCATCAGGCGTTCAGGGACGAAAACCTCGCGCGGGGCGCCGTCTCCCACGAGGCGCCGATTGAGGAGAAAGACCCGCCGGAAATTGCGTTCTGCAAGCGAAAGATCGTGCATGGCGATCATGATCGTCACTCCCCGCGTTTTCAATTTTTCCAATACCCCGAAAATCTCTTCCTGCGACGGCAGATCGAGCCCGCTCAGGGGTTCGTCCATCAGCATCAACTCGGCTTCCTGCGCCAACGCCCGGGCAATGAACATCCTTTGCTGCTGTCCCCCGGAAAGCATTCCGATCTGCCGCGTGGCCAAATCCGACAATCCCACCGTCGCCAGACAGTCAGCCACAATACGACGATCCCGTGCCGCCGCCCGGTGGAACCAGCCGATGCGCCGTACCCGACCCATGGCAACAACATCCTCTACTGTAACGGGGAAAGTCCAGTCCACATCATTGCGCTGCGGCAGGTAGGCCACACAGACATGCCCGCGGGGGCCCGACCCCCCGATCTTCACCACCCCTTCGGATGGATCCAAAACCCCGGCGATTATCTTGAAAAGCGTGCTCTTGCCAGCGCCGTTGGGCCCAACCACGGCGACTTGCTCCCCCTTTTCGACGGAAAAAGACACATCCTCGAGCGCCGCGGTATCTCCGTAACGCACGCTGACGCGGTCCATCCACAACAAGGGGACATTCTCATCGTGCTTTTCAGCCGCGCTTATACGCCAGCCTCTCTTCATCGGCCTCCGGACCCTCCCCGCAAAGCATCCACAATCACCCCGACATCGTAGCGCATCAAATCAATATAAGTCCCCGCAGGCCCACCCGGTGAGCTCAAAGACCCGGTGTAAATCTCCACCACCCGCGCCCCGGAATCGTGCGCCACGCGACTGGCAATCTGCGGATTGACAGTCGTACCCACGAAAATCGCCGGCACTTTCAGTCTCCGAAGCGTGTCTTCCAGCCGCGCCAGGTCGGCGGCGGAAGGGGATGCCGTGGTCGCCAGTGCGGGGATCACCATTCCTACCGCACGAAAGCCGTAGCACTCGGCGAAATAACCGAGCACGGCATGATCCGTCACCAGAATCCTGCGCTGCGGGGGAAGCTCCGCGACGCGCCGGTGGATCCATTCATCCAGCTCTTCAATCTCGCTGATATAGGCCCGCGCCGCCTCCTCATAGGCCGCCGCATGCTCAGGATCGATTTTCCCCAGTTCGCGCGCAATCCGCCGGGTCCATTGCATGACGTTGTGAGGATCAAACCATACATGCGGGTCAATGTCACCGGCATGATGCCTTCCGCCCAACTCCGTCGAAGCCAAACGCCGCAGTGGCAGCCCGGAAGAAAGGTCACATATGCGGGCCGCGGTTTCGGGCTGTTTCAGAAGATAATCCATCGAGGCCTCGAGACCCGCCCCATTGATGAAGACAACATCCGCATCCGCCATTGCGGCCAGCTCGCGCGGACGGGGCTCGTAGGAATGGGGATCGGTGCCGCGCGGGATGAGAACCGTCAAGCTCACACGATCACCAGCCACCGCGGAAACGACATCACCGACAATACTGGTCGTCGCCGCGACGCGCGGCTTGTGTGCGGAGGCCGCCGCGGCTATGACCAAACCCGGTACTAACGCCGCCCACACAAGTTTTCTCATCGCCGACTTTCCGTATTGACACCGTGCTGAATTAATTTACGCGAAATCAAAGATCATACAAGGTCTCGTCTCGGCGCGGTGGCGGACGCCGCCCGGAAACACCCGCCCCGCCGCGCTTTTCCGGGATAACAAACGGCTCCTCATCCGAGTCCGCGACATCACCCAGTTCCTCCTCGATACGCTCCGGCTCCTCGCCCGCCTCCATCCGCCCTACGATTTCCCGCATGGTTTCACCGAATTCCAGCCCGGTTGCTTCCGAAAACCGTTTCATGAACCTGGCCGCCGCCCGCGGGTCGTTTTCGTCGACCCCTTGCACCTCATTCTCGAGGGCCGAGACGGCCCGCTCGAGCCGGTCCTCATCCAGCGGCAGATCGCCGTTCTCGGCATCTTCCCGCCCGGAAGTACGCATGGTTGAAAAGGTCGACATCACCCGTTGCAGGCGTGGCTTGCCGCAACGCGGACAACGCGGTTGTCGCCGCGGATTGACGGTCCTGGCAAGGAAATTGAAAATCATGTTGCAGCGCGGGCAATAGTACTCGTAGATCGGCATACGGTGCCATACCTCCTTCCGCCACGACGCCGGCGGCGGCATCATCCTCAGGAAAAGACAAGAGAAGGCTCCTCCACGTTCATCCACCCTCCAGCTCTGCAGCGCACAATTCATAGAAATTGCACCGGCGGCACTCCCGCTGATCGGCGGCCAATTCCCATTCTTCCTTCGGAAGCGGCTCATTCCGCCGGATATCCCCATCAACCAGATATGCCGCCATATCGGAAACCGACATGCGGATGTGTGCCCGCACCTGATCAAGGTCCGATTCCTTCAGGCTCCCGAAGGCCACCCGCCCTTCGGAAAGATACTCGATGTAGACTATGATCCGCTCCGCCTCCACTCCGTGACGAATATTGGCCCACAGCCCGTAGAGCGACAATTGCAACTCGTGCGACACTCGCGGCCGCCCGGATTTCCAGTCGTGAATATGCATGAAGTCATCTTTCCGATAAACGTAGTCCGGAATGGCGTAGACCGTCACCCCGTCCACCTCGAAAGATTCCAGTGCCCCCCCGGCATCTTTCACCCCCACCGCGACCTCGTCCGCCGGACGAACCCCCTCCAGGCGCGGCCAAACTTTGACAATGAAGTTTTCCACGCAACGGCGGACGTTCGCCGCAACGGCCCGGGTAGCCTCCTTCTCGCCCGCTGAATCCCACCGGCGATAGTAATGTTCCCGCAAGCAGCAAAAATGTTTCGGGTCCTGGCGCCAATTGCCTTCACGGGATTCTTTCCAGGCCTTGTTCAAGAGTGGACGGGCGGCTTCCCGATATGCATCCTCTACATCCACCTCGGTCCCCGACTGAAGCCTCCGCAATGTCCACATGACCGCGGCTTCAGCCGCAATCCCCTGCAGGGAGTAGATATTCTCCATTTTGCTCAGCCGATACGCCCGGCGCGCCTCATCCGGAGCCTGCGGCAGCCATCCGCCCCACATGGCATACTTACTCCAATAGCGACGCCGACGGCAGACCTCAAAATCGGCCGCCGCGCTGAACGACCACGAAAAGGTGTTTTTCAGCTCGCCCAAGAATATCCCTCAACAATAAATCAGGCCCGTCCAACCGCTCCACCTGCACCAAGATACAGATCATGCCTCAGTCCACTCATCCATACCGAAATATCACCCCCCGCTTCTCCCCTTCCGCGGCCAACTCCACGGGGCCGGCCTGGGTCGAAAGGTTGTGGGCATTCCCCGCCGCGCAGAAGGCAAAGTAAAAAAACTCTTCAGTGTTTCTGCCCCCGTGTGTACTCTCTGCGTCATGAAAGCATATTTCGGTTTGCTCGCGACGCTGCTGTCGGCGTCATTCCTCCTTCCCACGGCGTTCGCGGAGGAAACGGCGCCTTGGGCGTTCGCCGTGATCGCCGACAACCGCGACCGTTATGACTGTTACCGCCGCGTGCTCGAAGAAATCCGCGACCGCCGCACAAATCCCCGCCCCGCCATGCCGCCCGCTGACTTCGTGGTCGCCTGCGGAGACCTCGACCCGCTCGTCGCCAATCATGTCATCTACAAGGAAGTCTTCAGCCACGTGCCCGATGCCCCTCTTTATGTGCCTGTCATGGGCAACCATGACGCCGAAAAGGCGGCCGACCGCAACTACCTGATTGACCGCCTGCTTCCCGCGATAGCCCCCTGGACCACGCGTGCCGGCACAAACAATGCCGACTATTGCTTCGACTGGAAAAACACGCGCCTGATCGCCGTTGATCTCTACGACGGCCGGCGCCGGCTCTGGCTGGGACCATGGCACCGGCGCTGGGTCGAAGAATCCATTCTCTCGGCCACGAACGCCTCCCATGTCTTCATCGCCGTCCACGAACCGGCGTTTCCCCGCCACCGCTATGAACGGCCCGGATTGGATCAGTCCGGAATCGAAACCTGGAAAATGTTGACGGACAATCTCAACCGTGTGCGGGTTCTCTTCTGTGGACACACCCACAACTACTATCGCATGTGCGTGCGCGATCCGTTGACGGGGGCCCGGGGGTATCCGCAGCAACCAGGCGGCCTCTGGCAAATAGATGTCGGCAACGCCGGACACAATTGGGAAAGCGATGGATTTCAGACCATCGTTTGGGTGGAAGTCCGGCGAAACGATGTCCGCGTGCGTGTTGTTCAGGCCCCTGACGGCACCGCAGATTTTCACATCCGGGATGAATGGATCATCGCCCCGCCGCCATCCACAGGCATCCCGCAAACCACATCCGCCGGTTCAGAACCGACTATCCATGAGAGAACGCCTGCAATGTCGGGGGCGCCCCCGCCCCCCTCGTAAACCGTGCCGCAGCGTCACTTGTGGCCCTCAGGAACACTTGCCGCCATAGTGAAGTCCTGCATCTTGCCCGCGGTCGTATGCTCAGCCACCGGCTCTCGGACTGCATGGGATACTCTATTGCCCCATAACTTCGTCGAGGTCTTTCTTCTCCTCGGCGCTGATGGCCCGGATTTTTTTACCCGCACGGACGCCCGCCTCGAGCTTACCCCTCTGAATCACCACGGTATCCACGACGTCGTCAACAGCCGCCCGGGCACGACTTTTCTTGCCGTGCTCTCCGGAGGCCGGGCCGCAACCCGTCGCAACCGCCAGGCTCATGCCCAAGAGAACGATCAGTAACCGGTTCATCGAACACTCCTCTCTTGTTTTCCAGTATACGCCCTCGAAATCAAGAGGTGCAACCCTCCTTGACACTCGGCCCAGGTGACGTATCTTGAAACCATGCGAGCGATTGCGTGTCGCCGCTGGGGGAGCTCGCCGTGGCGGGCTGAGAGGCTGTGAGCCGGAAAAGGGCGGACAGCGACCCCTTGAACCTGTTGGATAATCCCAGCGGAGGGAAGCGGCATGAGCAACGATGGGTACCAGCTCTTCCGGTCTTCCAGGCCGGACCCCGCCCTGACCGCCTTGCGCTGAGATGGATGCCGCGGGCGTTGGCTATGTCACAGAGTGCACAAGAAGCATATGGCGGGCATTTCCCGCAATCGCGCAGGGTATACCTCGCAGGCTACAGCGACGATGTGCTCGTTCCGTTCCGGCAGGTACAGCTCCGCGGAAATACCACCCTTCTGCTCAACGACACCAGCGGCCCCTGGGGAGACCCAGCCGCCGCCCCGCGTGACTACTCCGGGCTGCCACCCTTCCGTGAGTCGTGGATCTCATCCCGCGGCGATACCAGCCTCCACCCTCCTTCACGAATCCCCGCGCCCGAAGGCACCTGCCTACCCACAGGAAATCGTCCGCGCCGACGCGCCAAGACCTGTCACATAGTGACCCAAATGCATTATGCCCGGCAGGGAATCATAACCCCCGAGATGGAATTCGCCGCCTTGCGTGAGAGTCGCGGCCGGCGCGCCGCTTCCCGAAAGGCGGACACCGCACCCGAAAAGAAGGGAATATACACCCCCGAATTCGTGCGCCGCGAAGTGGCGGCGGGCCGCGCCATTATTCCGGCGAACATCAATCATCCCGAAAGTGAACCCATGATCATCGGGCGGCGTTTTCACGTAAAGATCAACGCCAACCTCGGACACTCTCCGGAATCCTCCAGTCCGGCTGAAGAGGTCGAAAAGATGCGCTGGGCCACGCTCTGGGGGGCCGACACGGTCATGGACCTCTCAACCGGCGGAAACGTGGAATTCACCAGAGAGGTCATCCTCCGCAATTCCCCGGTACCGGTCGGCACCGTGCCGATATACGAAGCCTTCCAAAAAGTCGATTGCCGCGCCGAAGATCTGAGCTGGGAACTCTATCGCGATATTATCATCGCTCAGGCGGAACAGGGCGTGGACTACTTTACCGTTCACGCCGGCGTTCTCCTCGAATATCTGCCGCTGGCCGAAAAACGACGGGTCGGGATCGTCAGCCGCGGCGGATCAATCCTGGCCGCATGGGCCCGCGCTCATCAACGTCAGAATTTTATTTATACCCATTTTCACGAACTCTGCGAGATTCTCGCCGCCTATGATGTGGCTTTCTCTCTCGGAGACGGATTGCGGCCCGGCTGCACCGACGACGCCAACGATGCCGCCCAGATGGCGGAACTGCGTACCCTCGGAGAACTCACGCGTATCGCCTGGGAGCATGGCTGCCAGGTCATGATCGAGGGACCCGGACACGTCCCGCTCAACCTCATTTCCGAAAACATGCGCCGCGAGGAGGAACTGTGCCAAGAGGCGCCCTTCTACACGCTCGGCCCACTGGTCACCGATACCGCCGCCGGGTACGACCATATCGCCAGCGCAATCGGCGCGGCCCTGATTGGATGGCAGGGCTGTGCGCTCCTCTGCTATGTAACCCCGCGTGAACATCTCGGGCTTCCCGACCGTGACGCCGTCAAACAGGGCGTCATAGCTCACCGGATCGCCGCCCACGCGGCCGACCTGGCGCGCGGGCTGCCGGATGCCGTGCAATGGGACAACGCCATGACGGACGCCCGCCGCGAATTCCGCTGGAATGACCAGTATGCCCTTTCACTAGACCCGGTCACGGCCCGAACATACCACGATGCCGAGCAGTCCATCCCCGAAGACAACTTCTGTAGCATGTGCGGCCGTGACTTCTGCGCCATGCGTATCGCCGCAAAACACGGCGGCCGCCCCCATGGGAAAAAACATGCCGACGCCACCGGCCCACAATGATCGCCCTGAAATGCCGGTCGCCTGGACGGTCATCCCCAAGGGTATGTCCGGCAGCCCTGGAAATGCCGCCGGCATGGAAGTGTTCGAATATTGCGGGGTACGTCCCTATACACTTTCCATCGCAAGGCCTTCGGAACAACTCCACAACACTGCTCCGAAATTCATTCTGGATCCCGGTCGGTCTCCGGCGCTCCACCTTGAAGACCTCCTGGAAACATCTTCCCCTCGGGCCGTCAGACTTCGGATCCCGTTTGTTCCCGAGCTCCTGGAACCCTGTCTGGACAGCTTCGCCTCCCTTTCCTGTCCGATAGTCTGGGCCCCCCCGGAACCCCCCTCACAAAGCACGTCCGCAAGAGATGACGCCACAGACCGCACTCTCCTCAATCGCGTTCTCACGCAGGCCGAGGTCGTCGTACTCGGTATTGAACAGGCCCGCCTCCTCAGCGGCCTTGCCATTACGACTGATGCGGAATTGCCGGCTGCGGCCGACCGGCTGTACACACGCGGGGCCCGCCTGATAATCATCAGCGGACCTCGACATGCCGGCTGGTTGACGGACTGCTGGTGGAGCAGCCGGCATCACGGCTGGCTGAATGCACACTACCAGGCGGCAAATCCGGGGAACGACGGCCGTTTTTCCGCTGCACTTACTGCGGCGCTGGCATTGAAATATCCGCGCGAAGATGCCGCCGTGGCAGCCCGCGCCTGGGTCAACCGAATAGCGAGGCAAGAAACCGGCCCTGATGAGAAGAACCCCGATCAGAACGTTGACCTGCCCTGGTTGAGCGCGCAGCCTCTTCCTCCTGAGGACAGGCCCCGTTTCCCCGCCTGTCCCCCCTCGATCCTGACTTTTTACCCGATCGTCGATCGGGCGGTGCGTGTCGCCGCACTTTTCGAAAGAGGTGTCCCCGTCGTCCAGCTCCGGATAAAAGATCTTCACGGCGCGTCTCTGCAGAATGAAATTTCCACCGCCGTCCGTGCTCAGAACAGATACAGCGGCCACCTCTTCGTAAATGATTACTGGCGTGAGGCCCTTGCCGCCGGTGCCTGGGGCGTGCACTTGGGGCAGGAGGACCTGGCCCATGCCGACCTGCATGCCATCGCCGCCGGCGGACTCCGTCTGGGAATCAGTGCGGCCAGCCTTCAAGAACTCGCCTCGGCATGGTCTCTGCGTCCATCCCTGATCGGGGCCGGCGCCGTCTTCCCGACACGCTCGAAAGTCCTCGGCCGCCCGCCGATCGGCCTGCAGAACCTCTCGCGCATCGCCACCCTGAGCCCGGTGCCGGTAGTGGCCATAGGGGGCATTACCCTCGAATCCGCCCCGGCCGTCTATCAGGCGGGAGCCGATGGCATAGCCGTGATCTCCGATATCCAAAACACTCCGGACCCCGAGAGCCGTCTGACGGCCTGGCTCGATCTTGTACACAGACGCGGCAGCCGCCCCGGATTTGGGTAGCCATATTGAGCGGCGGCGGGGACTTGCGCTTATTCCACCGGCCGCGTACACTCTTCCCTGAATCGGAGCGCGGCACTCGGCTGCGGCGCAGCCCGCCTGATGCTCCGTGCGCAATGTGCTTTCAAGAGGCATGTACAGACAGGCACATACAAAAACAGAGGAGGATCGCAATGACCGACGAACCTGAAGTCACCCCCGGTCAGCAGCCGGACGAACAGCAAGCTCAAGCGGAGACCTCCGCGCCAGCGCAAGAGCCCTCGGCACCGCCGCCGGTCTCCGGCTCCAGCGAGATTGAAGAGGGTCGTACCTTCGCCATCCTCTCATACGCGCTGAACTTCATCCTACTGCCGTTCTTCCTGATTCCCCTGATCATGCGCAACAACGAATTCTCCCTCTACCATGCCAAACAGAATCTGATGCTTTGGCTGGTCGGCATGGCCGGCATCGTAGTCAGCAGAATCCTTATGATGGTATGCATAGGCATCATCCTTATGCTGGCGCTGATGATCTTCCTGCTGGTTCTGAACATCATCGGCCTGATCAACGCCGTCAAGGGGGAACAGAAACCTCTCCCCGTTGTCGGCCGCTGGGCCGAGGACTGGTTCAAGGGATTGAATAAGGCCTGAAGAAAAACGGGTTTCTTTCGTGCAACCTTGCCATCGGCGGGCGGCGCCAAGCCGCCCGCCGTGCGCCTGTACATGCGTTTCATTTTCAAGAAACCTCCGCCGCCGGGGAATGACTGGGAAAGGCAGGTCGGACTATTCATCCTGCCGATTATCATTTTCACCGCGCTCATCGCCGCCGCCAGTCCGGATGAGTTTATCCCTCCCTGTTTCTTTCACGAGCTGACCGGATATCCCTGCCCGACCTGTGGAAGTCTGCGATGTGCCCGCCTCCTTCTCCACGGTCGGTTCCTGGCAGCGTTCCTCATGCAACCCCTGGCGGCAGTAATCCTCGTCGGAGCCTTCCTCTATATGCTCTATGCACTGGCGGCCGTGACTCTCCATCTACCGCGACTGCGGGTGACCGAAGTCACCTTGCCGGAAAAATTGGTGATCGTATTGGGAATCTTGGGGGCCGTCCTGCTGAACTGGGGCTACCTGATTGCAACCGGCAAATGACCCCTACGAGGCCTCTCCCCGGCCCGTCTCCGCTTCGGAGAAATATGCCATATCCACGTATTCGCGCAGCATCCGGGCGGCCGAGAAATTCGGCAGGACGCTGATCATGCTCTCTTTCATCCACTTGACCCACTCCAGGGGAACGCCGTCCTCGCGGTGCTGGTAGTAAAGCGGGATGATCTGGTGTTCGAGGAGATCGTAGAACGAAGAGGAATCTTCATAGTCCTGTAACTCCTCGTTGTCGGAATGCTTATCACTGCCGATCACCCAGCCGTTCGCACCATTGTATCCCTCCGCCCACCACCCGTCTGCAATACTCAGATTCAAGGCGCCGTTGAGGGCGGCCTTCATCCCGCTGGTCCCGCTCGCCTCACGGGGACGGCGCGGCGTGTTCAGCCATATGTCCACCCCCTGTACAAGATGCCGCGCGATGCGGATATCGTAGTCCTCAACGAAAAAGACGTATCCCTTCAGCTCCGAGTAAAAGGCGATGTTGACGATATGACGGACCAGCTCCTGACCGGGTTCATCCGCAGGATGCGCCTTCCCGGAAAAAATTATCTGAACCGGATGATCCGGATTGGTGATGATACTCTTGAGGCGGTTGTAGTCCTGAAAAATCAGCCCCGCACGCTTGTATGTGGCGAAGCGACGGGCAAATCCGATGGTCAGCGTATTCATCTCCAGCATCCGCGAGACCTCACGCAACTCGTCAGGGCTCTTGCCGTGCCGCGCGAATTGTCCTACCAGACGATGACGCACGAGCCGGAAAAGCCTGTCCTTCTGATTCTGGTGCGACTCCCAAAGATCCTTGTCGCGCACCTTCCTCAAGGCCTCCCAGTGTTCGGCATCACATACGTGATCATGCCAGTCCGCCCCGAGATTCTCTTCGATCAGCGTGCGCACGTCATGCCCCAGCCAGGTCGGCACATGTACTCCGTTGGTGATATGCTTGATCGGCCGGCCGGCACGCTCATTTTCCGGAAACATGTGCGCCCACATCTGGTTGGCCACTTCACCATGCAGGCGGCTGACTCCGTTTGCATAACGGCTCAACCGCAAGGCCAGCGCCGTCAGATTGAACGGCTGTCCGCTCCCTTCAGGGTACGGTTTGCCCAAATCCAATACGATCGAAGGCTCAACGCCCATATCATCTACGTAGGGCTGCATGTACTTGGCTACCAAGGCGTTGTCAAAGGATTCATTGCCGGCCGGAACCGGTGTGTGTGTGGTAAACACGCTTTCCCGCCGAACCGTATCAAGGGCCTCTTTCCAAGAACGCCCGTGCTTTACCAACTCGCGCAACCGCTCGACCAGCATGAAGGCCGAATGCCCCTCGTTCAAATGCCACACGGCCGGCTCAATCCGTAAGGCCCGCAAGGCCCGCGCCCCCCCCACGCCGAGCAGTATCTCTTGGCACAGCCTCATCTCGCGACCGCGCACATAAAGCTGCGCCGTGATCGGCCGGTCGGCCGGGTCATTCTCGGGTATGTCGGTATCCAACAGGTAAAGCTTCACCCGTCCCACCGTAACCTGCCAGACACGCGCCTGCACCGTCCTGTCAGGGAAGTCAACCGGAACCTGAAGAGGCCGTCCGGTGGCGTCGTGAACAGGGCGCAAGGGTAAACGGTGAAAATCCGATGATGCGTAGATATGATGCTGCCGGCCGTCCGGATCAACCGCCTGCCGAAAATAGCCGTAGCGATAGAGCAGGCCGACCCCCACGAACGGCAACCCGAGGTCACTGGCGGCCTTGGCATGGTCACCGGAAAGTACGCCCAGTCCACCGCAGTAAATCCCGAGGCTCTCATGAAGACCGAACTCCGGCGTGAAATAGGCGACCGGCCCCCCTGTATAATCCGGCAACCGGCGCTTGAACCAGGTGCCGGTTTCCGGGTCCATGTAACGCTCGAAATCACGGATGACCCGCCGATACTGCGCCATGAAAGCTCCGCCGTCGTCCACGACCCGCTCCCAATAATGCGGCTCGATGTTTATCAGCAACTGGACGGGATTTCGGTACAACCCCCACAGGGTCTTATTGATCGTCGCAAACAGCAGGCGCGCCTGAGGCGTCCACGTCCACCACAAGTTGTACGCCAGTTCCGTCAGCCGCGACAATTCCTCGGGAACACGAATATCCGCCATCGCAATGACATCGCTTTCCATGAGCACTCCTGCTTCTTTTCCGTCCTCCGCCCGCATCCCGAAAGATCGGCACGGAGAAATTTCCCCGTTCGGGAATGCGGTGTAGGTAAAACGCTTCTTGTGGAGAATTCAAGTAAAATTCATCCTCAGCAGATGATGAAAAACTTCCATTCCCGGGCGAGCCCCGCTAGGATGTAGCGCCTAAATCACATTTCAGGAGGCGTAGAATGAAAATAACCATAGTGGGAACCGGCTATGTGGGCCTGGTGACGGGGACATGTTTTGCTGAAATCGGTCACGACGTTCTATGCGTGGACAACGACGAGCGCAAGATCGCTGCCCTTCGCAAGCTGCAAATGCCGATCTATGAAGACGGTCTCGAAGATATGGTACGCCGGAATGTCGAGGCCGGACGCCTGCATTTCACCAGCTCGATTCGTGAAGGCACCCTCTTCGCCGAAGTCATCTTCATCGCTGTCGGCACACCTCCCGGCTATCATGGCGAACCCAACCTCTCATATGTCGAGCAGGTCGGCCGGGAAGTCGCCGCACACATGGACGGGTACCGCCTTCTCGTGGAGAAAAGCACAGTGCCGGTAAACACCGGCGAACAACTCAAGCGGACCGTGACCAAATACCTGCGCGCGGATGTGGATTTTGATGTGGCCTCCAACCCCGAATTTCTCCGTGAAGGGACTGCGATCCACGACGCCTTCAAGCCCGATCGCATCGTCATCGGCGTGGAAAGCGAACGCGCCGCCAAATTACTCCGCGAAATCTACGAACCGATCATCCGGGATTCCGGCTGTGAATTTCTCACCATGAATATCGCCAGCGCCGAACTCACCAAGCATGCGTCCAACTCTTTTCTGGCCACCAAGATCTCCTTTATCAACGCCGTCGCCCGCGTGTGTGAGCTTGCCGGCGCAGACGTCGAACAGGTCGCTCACGGCATGGGTCTTGATCGCCGCATCGGGCGGTCCTTCCTCAGGGCCGGCGTCGGCTACGGGGGCTCATGCTTTCCCAAGGATGTGGATGCATTCGTCTACCTCGCCGATCAAATCGGTTACGACTTCACCCTTCTCAAGGAAGTTCAAAAAATCAACCGCGGCCAGCGGGAACACATTTTGCGCCGTATTCAACACGAGTTGTGGGTCGTCAACGACAAGGTTATCGCCATCCTCGGCCTGGCCTTCAAACCCGGCACCGACGATATCCGCGAATCCCCGGCACTGTTTTTCGTACCCCACCTGCTCAAGGATGGCGCCCGCCTGAAGCTTTGGGACCCGGTCGCAGCCGCAAAATTCCGCGAACTGCATCCGGAACCCGAATATCTTGACGATATCCTCGATTGCGCCCGAGATGCGGAATTGCTCCTGATCCTCACCGATTGGCCTCAGATCGCTGAAATTCCTCTCGACAAGCTCCGTGACGTGATGAAGTGCCCGGTCATCATTGACGGCCGCAATGTGCTCGACCCTGCAACCGCCCGTAATGCCGGCTTCACCTACTCCTCGGTCGGAAGGCCTTGAACTTCCCGACATTCGGCGCCAGCAGACGACTGGCACAAAAACTTGACAAAAACGCTATAAAATACGGGTATTGCGGTTGACTTTAACCCGCATTCTGATACTTTTTCGTTCTCAAGCCGCGGGCTGGTGGTCGTTCGCCGGCAACGCGGCCGACAATGGACGGGACGGGAAGTACCCCACTTTCCTTAATCGTAGCCGCAACACAGGGGAATGGGAGTGATCGAATCCGTGGTCGCAGAAGTAAAAGTAAGACGAGGTGAGCCGATAGACAAGGCTATCCGCCGCCTCAAGAAAAAGCTCGATAAAGAGGGCGTCATGCGGGAATTACGGTCTCACCGACATTACGAAAAGCCGAGTGAGCGCCGCCGCCGCAAGGCAGCCCGCGCCCGTGCCAGGGCTCGGCGCTGAAGACCGGTCCGGCGCCCGCCGCCGTCCCGAACCGAAGAAACGTAACCCGACCCCTCGAACCGGCAATCCGAGCAAGGTGCTCCGGGCACATGCAAAGCCGCACCATCGGACACATGCAGGAAGATTCCCGCAGTCAAATTGAACTGGCCTTGAGCACGCGCTGGAACGCATCCCGCCATTCCAGTGGTGAAGCCCTCGTGGAGGAAATCCTTTCACTCGGTTTTTCACGCATCGAACTCGGCTACGACCTGCGTATTGACCTGGTGCCCGGTGTCGAAAAAATGATCTCGTCGGGAGCCGTCCGGGCCGACAGCGTACACAACTTCTGCCCGGTCCCCGTCGGCGCCCCCCAGGGTCATCCGGAACTGTTTGACCTCGCTTCCCTTAACCCCCGCGAACGCCTCAGCGCCGTGGAGCATACCCGCCGCACTATCAACTTCGCCGCTCACATCGGGGCGCACACAGTCGTGGTGCACGCCGGCAATGTCCGTATGCAACGCCTCACCGAAAAACTGATAGCCCTCTCCGCCGCCGGGCGCCTGTTCTCTAAAACCTATGAGAAAACCAAGCTCCGCCTGCAGGTGCGCAGGGAAAAGGCGGCCGCCCGACACATTGCCGGACTCTATGAAAGCATCGAACAACTCCTGCCCGTACTGGAAGAAACCGGCGTCAGACTGGCCATAGAAAACCTCCCGACGTGGGAAGCGATTCCCACGGAGGTGGAACTCGAGGACCTGCTCAAGCATTTCAATTCTCCTTCGCTCGGATACTGGCACGACATCGGACATGCACAAGTCCGCCAGAATCTGGGCTTCATAAATCAGTTCCGTTGGCTGGAACGACTCCGACCTTATCTGTGCGGACTCCATGTCCATGACGTCCGCCCCCCTGCCATGGACCACCTCATGCCCCCGCGGGGAAATATTGACTTCGCTCCTTTCAAAACTTTTGCTTCACTGGATATACCACGTGTCTTGGAACCGGCACCGGCGACTCCGGGCACGGATATCAGCAACGCCCGTGCATTTCTTGAGAGAATCTGGCAGTCATGATCAGGAAACACAGTCTAACCTGGGAGCGGAAAGCACTATGAAAGCACTCATAACCGGGATAACCGGACAGGACGGGTCTTATCTGGCGGAATTCCTTCTCGAAAAAGGTTATTCCGTCTACGGCATGGTCCGCCGGGCGTCCACTGAAAAGTTCGAACGCATCGCTCACTTCAAAGACCGCATATCCCTGATCCAAGCCGACCTGCTGGACCAGCTCTCACTGATAAAGATGCTCGAAGAAGTCCAGCCGGACGAAATCTACAACCTGGCTGCAATGTCTTTCGTTCCGACCTCCTGGAATCAACCCGTGCTTACCGGGGAATTCACCGCCCTGGGGGTCACCCGTATCCTGGAAGCCATGCGCTTGGTCTGTCCCCGATCCCGCTTCTATCAGGCTTCCAGCAGTGAAATGTTCGGCAAAGTTCGGGAAGTCCCCCAAAATGAAAACACACCTTTCTATCCACGCAGCCCTTACGGCGTATCCAAGGTGTACGGACACTACATCACCGTCAATTATCGCGAAAGTTACGACCTCTTCGCCGTCTCGGGAATCCTCTTCAACCACGAGAGCCCCCGCCGCGGGATGGAGTTCGTCACCAGGAAAATCAGCGACGGGGTCGCCCGGATCAAGCTCGGCCTGTCCAACGAACTGCGGCTCGGCAACCTTGAGGCTGAACGCGACTGGGGCTTCGCCGGAGATTACGTCCGGGCGATGTGGATGATGCTGCAGGAGGACAAACCCGATGATTTCGTGGTCGGTACCGGGCGCAGCCATTCCGTGCGTGATTTCGTCCGCCTGGCGTTCAACCACGTCGGCCTGAACTGGGAAAAACATGTCGTCGTGGACGAATCCTTGTTGCGGCCGGCGGAGGTGGACCACCTGGTTGCCGACCCATCCAAAGCCGAGCGCGTGCTCGGCTGGTCCCCCACGGTCGACTTCGAAGGCCTCGTCCAGATGATGGTCGAAGCCGATCTGGAACGGTATCGTCGCCTGAAAGGCTGACTCATGCGCGTTCTCGTTACTGGTGCCAACGGCTTCGTCGGCCGCCATCTCGTACGTGATCTGACGGCCGCAGGACACGAGGTATGGCAGCTCGACCGTACCTTTTCAGAAAATATCACCTCCCGCCATATCGTCGCGGACCTGCTGGACGGGGATCTCGAGCACATCGTGGCGAGCGTCAACCCGCAGGGGTGTATCCATCTGGCCGGAATCGCCTTCGTACCGGTCGGCTGGCAGGATCCCGCCAAAGTTCTGGCCGTGAATCTTATAGGCACGGTCCGCCTCCTCGAAGCCTTCCGTCGTAAAGCACCCGACGCCCGTCTCCTGATCGTATCTTCGTCGGAAGTGTATGGGCGTCGAAATCGAGGTGCGCCACTCACCGAAGACGCGCCCCTTGCCCCTGAGAATCCTTATGCGGTGTCCAAGGAAGGCGCCGACATGTCCGCCCGGCTCTATGCCCGCCGCTACGCCATGGCGGTGATGTGTGCCCGGCCAGACAATCATTGTGGACCGGGCCAGTCGCGGAATTTCGTCGTCGCCTCCTTCGCCGCCCAGTTCGCAGCGATCGCGGCAGGTAACGCCCCCGCCGTAATCCGTGTCGGCAATCTCCAAAGCGAACGCGATTTCAGCGACGTCCGTGACGTCGCCAAGGCGTACCGCCTGATTTTGGAAAAGGGACGTCCCGGTTCCGCCTATAACATTGCTTCCGGACAGCGAACAAAAATCGCGGCCATCGTCGAAATGCTCAGCCGCATCTCCGGTGTGTCTCCCCGAATCGAAGTCGATCCGGCCAGATTCCGCCCCGCCGACAGCACACCCATACTCGATACAGCCCGCCTCCGCCGTGAGACCGGCTGGGCGCCGCGCTATGATCTGGAGACAACTCTGACGGACGTCTTCCGTGATATTCAGCAGCAGACAACTTCTCATCATGGCGGATAGATGATCCCGATCGAGGCTGACATCATGAGAACAACCGCCTCTCGTAAATCCATCCTCATGAATACGGCGCGCTTTTTTCTGGCCGCAATCATGTTGGCATGGCTGATTGCACGAATCCCCGCCGAAGACCTGCGCCAGACACTTTCGCAGGCATTCCACCAGCCGCACTGGTGGACGGCTGGAATTGCCCTTACCGGTCTCGGTCTCATGGCGGGAGCATTCCGTTGGCTCGCCATCCTGCACGTCCAACACCTGGACGCGTCCCCGGCCGATGTCGTCCGCTTCTTCTTCATCGGCCAGTTTTTCAACGCCTTTTCACTGGGGTCCTGCGGCGGAGACCTGGCCCGCGTCTACTATATCGTCCGCCGCCATCCCCGGCGCAGAACCGCTTCGGCTTCGACCGTGCTGGTTGATCGCGCCATGGGACTGGCAATCTTCGTCCTCGTCGGATGGCTTATGATGTCGCTGCACGGAGGAATCTATATCGGGCCGAAAATGCGCCGGGTGGTCGCCTGGCTGGGCATGACGATGCTGGCGGGCGGCCTCTTTCTGATGCTGCTGCCTATCCACACTCCCCTGAAAAAGCTCTCCCTGATGCCTCGCGGCTTACGGGTTCACCTCGCGACACGCCTGCTGGAAGCCCTTCACTTCTACCGCACCCATCCCGCCCTGATGGTCATCGCCGCCCTGCTCTCCACCCTGAATCTCTTCTGTCTGACAGCCGCCGCCTGGTGCTTCGGGCACAGCCTTTTGATCAACCGGACGTTCGCCGACTACCTGACCGTCTTTCCGATCATAACAGTACTGAGCGCCCTACCCATTACTCCCGGAGCTCTGGGGCTCCGTGAAACCCTCTTCGCTGCAATTTTTTTCGGAATGGGCGTACCGCCGGCCCGGTCCGTGCCTCTCTCGCTGCTTGTCTATGCCGGGGGCCTGGTCTGGAGCCTGATGGGGGGGATACTTTTCCTCAGCGCCCCCCGCGGCGCCTCGCCCTCCTTCACGCTGGATGAATTGCGAAGTTTCGCATCAGGAGCCATTGAATCCGAACCGGCTCGTGAGACCAAGCGCCGATAGCCGCCACGCCCACGGGCACACACCGGAACGAAGGCCCCGCCCGGGCGACCGGCATGCGTTCACCTACCAGTTGGCAATATCATCATCGCTCTCCACACCGTCCGGACCAAGGGACTTCAAATCGTAACCGTGTGGATTGTGGCTGCCGGGGAAAGTGTATACGTAGTCGTGTCCCCAGGGATCCTTGGGCATCCCTTTCTGCAGATATGGCCCGTTCCAATTCTGGGCACCACCCGGATTGGTGATCAGCGCCTGGAGGCTTCCGGGATAACTCCCGTTGTCCAGTTCATAGAGATTCAGCGCCGTCCCGATATTGGCCAAATCGGCACGCGCTGCCGATATTTCCGCCTGGCGCTTGCGTCCCCCCAAGCGCGGCAGTGCCACTCCCACCAGAATACCTATGATCACTACAACGAGCAGAATCTCAATCAACGTAAACCCCGAAGATCGTGTTTCGGCCATCCAACCGCCTCTACTTGATCTGCTGAATCTTTTCATGCTGTCTTTCTCCAGATCGTCTGCACCTACACGTTGAGCCCACTGGTAAGATCGAATACCGCCAACAGAATACTTATGGCAACGTACCCTACAAGAACCGCCATCACAAGAATCAGTATAGGCTCGATTACGGTTGTCAAGACCTTCACGGCCCGGTCAAGTTCCGCATCGTAGCGCCGCGATATGTGCATCAGCGCCCCGCTGATGTCGCCGGACTGCTCACCGACTGCCAGCATGTCAGTAATCAATGGAGGAAAGATTTTTCCAGCGGCCAGCGGCCCGGAAATGCTCGATCCATCGGTTACACGTTCCCGCGCCAGATGAATCTCTTCTGCAATAATGGAATTACCAACCGTGGCCTCAACGATTCCCAAGGCCTCCAGCACCGGCACACCGTTCGACAGTAACGCTCCTAAAGTATTCGCAAACTGCGCAAACGAGTTAGCTGTGACGATCCGGCGAATCACCGGCACTCTCAACTGCAGCCGGTCCCACCAGCGTCTTCCCGCCGGAGTCCGCAGAAGGCGCCGCAGAAGCATCACTCCACCGACAAGACCCGCCAGAACGAGCAGGCCGTAGTGCATGAGAAAACGGCTGACCTTGATGAGAATCAGGGTCGGCAAGGGCAGCGTGCTGCCCAGCTCGGCGAAAATCGCCGTGAAACGCGGCACCACGAAAACCATGGCGAACACCAGCGTCGCCCCCCCGAACGTCAGCACGATAGCCGGATAGATGAGGGCCATGAGAACCTTCTCGCGCGCCTCCTGGACCCGCTCGTAGTGCAACACCAGTCGTTCAAGGACCTGCGAAAGCTGCCCGCTCGCCTCCCCGGCGCGCACCATGCTGACATACAGCGTCGGGAAGGTCTCCGGCCAACGCCCCAATGCCGTGGAAAGGCTCGCCCCCTGTACTATCTCATCACGCAAGTCGGCGATGATCACGTCGGTGCCATGCTGAGAATCCCGGCGCGCAAGTGTGTTCAACGCGTGCCCCAACGTCATTCCGGAGGACAGCAGATCCGCCAATTCACGCGTGAATACCAGTAGATCGCGCAGTTTCATGCGGACTCTCCGCCGTGTCCGCCCATTCCTGGCGGGAGCCCGCTTTTTCTCTGCCGGCTCCTTAACTCTATACTCTTCGCCGGTGGCGGGAGCAACCGAGACCGGGACAAGCCCGCGTCTTTCTATCTTCGCCAACGCGGCCCGGCGATCAGCGGCCTCCACTGAACCGCTTACCTTTTCGCCTGCCTGTGAGCGTGCTGTGTAAACGAACTGCGGCATGAGATGCGTCTCGCAGACTATTCTCCGGAAAGAGCCTCATCCTCTTCGGAAACCCGTAGAACCTCCTCGATCGTGGTCACCCCCCGAAGCACCTTGTCCCATCCATCCTCTCGAAGCGTATGCATACCATGGCGCATACTCTCCGACTTGATAGTATTCGACGAGGCTCTTTCTACTATGAGCGGACGGATGTTGTCAGTCACCAGTATTATCTCATATATGCCGGTCCTACCCAGGAATCCCGTACCCCGACACTCGTCACAACCTACCGCCTCATAAACCGTGCCCTGCCCCAAGCGTTCCACAGGAAACGATATTCCCCTCAGAAACTCCTCATCCAACTGGCGCGGCCGGCGGCAGTGCTGGCACAGCTTGCGCACCAGTCGCTGAGCGACGAGGCCTTCCACGGAAGAAGCCACCAGATACGGTTCAATACCCATGTCCAACAGACGTGTGACCGCTCCGGCGGCATCATTCGTATGCAACGTGCTGAATACCAGGTGTCCGGTCAGTGCAGCCCGTATGGCTATCTCCGCAGTCTCACGGTCCCGAATCTCACCCACCATGATCACGTCTGGGTCCTGACGCAAAATATGCCGCAGCCCGACCGCAAAGGTCATCCCTATTTCTGGCCTTACCTGAATCTGATTAACCCCTGCCATCTCGTACTCGATGGGGTCCTCGATGGTGATAATCCGCTTGTCCACCGAGTTGATCGTATGCAGCCAAGCATACAGGGAGGTAGACTTGCCCGAGCCTGTCGGACCGGTCACCAACAGGATTCCATGGGGCCGATGGATAAGCTTTTTCAAAATATTTTCATCCCTCTTGCTCAGGCCCAGCTTATCCATCCCCAGCAGGCCGCTGCTGCGCATCAACAGGCGCAGGCTCACACTCTCTCCGTACACCGTGGGCATGGTCGAAACCCGAACGTCTATTTCCTCACCCCGAATACGCAGGCTGATGCGTCCGTCCTGCGGCAGACGTTTTTCGGCGATGTCCATGTTCGCCATAACCTTGATACGTGAAATGATGGCCGCCTGAAAACGTTTCAGTTGCTGAGGAACCGGCGTCTGGTGCAGCACACCATCTATGCGGTAGCGAATCCGCAGATCGGTCTCCATCGGCTCAAGGTGAATATCCGTGGCCCTGTCCTGATAGGCCTCCCAGATGATCTGGTTGACGAACTTCACCACTGATGCTTCCTGGTCAAGCTCGCTGAGGTCCTGCTTGAGAATATCTCCCTCCGGTGCCACCTCGATACGGTTGTCCTCGATCATCCGCTCGAGCGTATCCGCGCCGACGCCGTAGAGCTGCTTAACCGCGTGCTCGATATCCTCAGAGGTGCTCAGCGCCAGGCGAACCCTCAGTCCGGAGGCCAGGCGTAGAGCATCCACCAATCCGGTGGCGAACGGATCGCTGGTAGCCACTCTCAGGGTGCCCTCGCTGAGCGAAATCGGGATGACGTTGTACTGAAAGACCGCTTTGGTCGGCAGGTGATCCAAGACCTCGCGAGGAATATCCGTTCGGCTCAGATCGGCAAACGGTACTCCCATGGCCTCGGCCAGACGCCTCAAGAACTCCTCCTCCTCGGCCAGGCCGAGCTCAACCACCGTCTCCGTCACCGAACGACCACTGCGGACGTGCGCCGCCAGTATCCTTTCCACCTCCTCGGCGGAGAACAGGCCGGTACGTGTAAAAAGATCCGCCAGGCGCCGGCTTGCTGAAGTAATCGTACTCATTCTCTCACGCGGCTCAACCGTATCACAGCCCGCACGGCCAGCATAGGGGGCCTCATCGGGCATGTCAAATACCCCAGCCCGCCTCTGCCTTTCAACGCTTCCGGATCAGCAGTGCAGCATAGGAACCGTCCGTCTCATGCTCCGGGGGAAAAAGGCGGACTTCCTTCTCCAAGAAAAAAGCCCTATTCACGGCCAGGAACGCCCGCACGATTTCCTCGTTCTCCTCGGGCTCCAAACTGCATGTACTGTAAACCAGGCGACCGCCGGGCCGTACCAATCCCGCAAGATGGCGCAAAAGCTGTTGTTGCAGACTGCAGAGGCGCTTGAGCCGCCCGCGGCTGAAACGCCAGCGCACATCCGGCCGCCTCCGAATCACGCCCGTATTGCTACAGGGAACATCTGCGAGGACCGCATCGAATCCCCCGCTCTCCGGCACCCACTCGGTGGCATCCGCCCTCAAGGGCGTTATGATCCCATGTCTGCTGCGCGTTATCGTATCTTTGAGCAACATCAATCGGTCGGCATGTTTTTCCAACGCCACGACCCGTCCTCGCCCCCCCATGCGATCGGCAATAAGCACCGACTTGCCTCCCGGGGCTGCACAAGCATCCAGAATGTTCTCACCGGACTGCGGGTCCAACAGGCGCACCGCAAGCGCGGTTGAAGGATCCTGCACGGTCAGAAGCCCGTCATTGAATCCCGGCAGACTGGGCACGGCCTCACCCCGCCCAATCACAAAGAATTCCTCAGGCGCGAAATCGTGTGGACTCACGGCAATCCCGCGCCTGCTGAACTCGGCGATGACCTCTCCCCGGGCAGATTGTGAGCCGCGTAGTCGTACTATTACCAGAGCCGGTCGATTATTCCATGCGAGCAGCTCCAGCAATCCCTTCTCCCCGAACGTGTCCCGCCAGCGGCCGACGAGTTCCTCGGGATGTGAAAACCGAATGGCCGGCGGACATTTCTCCAATTCCGTCAAAATCCGTCCACGCTCACGCGCTATCCGCCGAAGTACAGCATTCAGAAATTTCACGCCCCCCTTCGCCAGGCGCCGCGCCGCGCCGACAGTCGCATCCACCGCCGCGTAGTCCGGCACCCGGTCCATGAAAAGCACTTGGTAGGCGCCCACAAAGAGCAACGCCAGCAACAGCCCTCTGGGTCTGTGAGACGTCACACGGTCGCATGCCCAAAAAAGTGTTCGGCGGCGGCGGGTCACCCCGAGTACAAGTTCGCGTACGAAGGCATCCTCCCCCAAGCCGCTCTCGGCCAAAAGCCGCGCCGGGAAACGTTCCAAGAAAAGATTCTCCGCAACCAGTTGTGCTGCGATTGCCCTGGTTTCCACGGCGGTGGAACGACTTTTGTACATCACCTATTCCGTGTTCTTCTTCCTGACTGTGAGTATATAAAAAATAAGTCGCCCGGTGGATTTCGGGGGAGGGGGGGAAACCGGGCGACTCTAACCTCCGCGCTAGCGCGCGAAGGCCAATTGACTATTTTCATGTATTATTTGCACATTTTGATCATTTCGTCAAGGCGCCAACGTACATAAAACACCTTTTTTGTCGTTCCTAACTCTGATCCCCTGCTGCCGACATCTTGCCCCTTCCATGTTTCTCCACTATATTGCCGACAACATCCATAACCTAACCTATGGTTCATACCTTGTAAAGTGATAATTAATAAAAAAATTCCGCCTTATCCCAAAGCGCCCCTGAGGCTCCTCGTGACCGCGCTGGCACTGATTCTCTCGGGTGGATGCCTGCCCTGGGCGTCCACCAGCCACATCCGTCCCCCTCGCAACCGCCGCCCCCGAATCATGCTGTTGGAAACGACCGGCTATTGTCCTTGCGGAAAATGTTGCAACTGGCGCCGCAATTGGTATGGACGGCCGGTCATCGCCAGTGGTCCCATGCGCGGAAGGCCGAAACGCGTCGGCTGGACCGCTTCGGGCACGCGGGCACACCGCGGCACGATCGCCGCGGATACATCCGTATTCCCCTACGGCACAATCATGTATGTGCCCGGCTACGGGTTCGGTCGTGTTGAAGACACCGGCTCGGCTCTCAAGGGAAACCACATAGACCTATTTTTCCGGCACCATTCCCAAGCGGTCAAATGGGGCCGGCGCCGGTTGCGTGTAAAGGTTTGGCCGCCTCGCCGCTAGCTGTAGCGTCAAGCTCCGGAACGCAGCGCGCCTCCGTCGAACAACTCCATCTGCGCCCCGGCATCGCGGAGGCGACGACCGCGCCGACGCGCAATGCGAGGGCGCCCCTCTTCTTCAAATTCCCCCTCTTCAAGATTACGCAGGATTTCGGACGCACGGTCGACCACATCCTGTGGAAGGCCTGCCAGGCGTGCCACCTGGATACCATAACTTTTGTCCGCGGCACCCGGTACGATGCGCCGTAGAAAAGCGATCCCATCACCGGATTCGCGCACCAAAACATTGTAATTCTTCACCCCCGCCATCGTCAGGGCAAGATCGGTCAACTCATGGTAGTGAGTCGCAAAAAGGGTCTTGGCCTTGACGCGGGGATTGTTGTGCAAATACTCGGCCACCGCCCAGGCGATGCTGATCCCGTCGAAAGTACTCGTGCCCCGTCCGATTTCGTCCAACACGACCAGGCTGGCGGGAGTCGCATTGTGCAGAATATTCGCCGTCTCCTGCATCTCCACCATAAAAGTGCTGCGCCCCCCGGCCAGATCGTCACTGGCCCCGACCCGTGTAAAGACCCGGTCAACCACGCCTATCTCGGCCTCGGCGGCAGGAACAAAAGATCCGATCTGCGCCATGATCACAATCAACGCCACTTGGCGTATGTAGGTGGACTTGCCCGCCATGTTGGGACCGGTGATAATCACCAACTGATTGCCACTGTTGTCCAAAAGCGTATCGTTGGGCACAAATGCCTCACTTCCCGGTATCCGTTCCACGACCGGATGCCGTCCGGCACTGATTTTCACTACGTCGGAATCCGTCATGCGGGGCCGGACATAATCGAAACTCCGCGCACGTTCAGCCAAGCTGCAAAGCACATCAACTTCGGCCACCGCCTCGGCGTCGGCCTGGATGACTGCAGCGGACGCGACCACCTCGCCGCGCAGACGTACAAAAATCTCATATTCCAGCTCGCGCGCCCGCTCCTGCGAACCAAGTATGCGGTTCTCGTAGTCCTTGAGTTCCGGGGTGATGAATCGCTCCGCATTGACGAGAGTCTGCTTGCGTTGGTACTCGTCAGGCACCAATGCCAGGTTCGGCTTGGTGACTTCGATGTAGTAACCGAACACCTTGTTGTGACGAACCTTAAGAGATTTGATCCCCGTCCGCTCCTGTTCCCGCGCCTGGTACTCGGCGATCCAGCGCCGCCCGTCACGAGCCGCCCGCCGCAGTTCGTCAAGCTCAGCGTCGTAACCCTCCCTGATGATCCCCCCCTCGCGAAGAACCGCAGGCGGTTCTTCCACAATGGCCCTTTCGATGTGAGCAACCAATTCCGGCAGGTCCTGCAGACGCTTCGCCGGTGCTTCCAAGGCCGCGCTTCCCGTCTTCAGCAGGACCTCGCGCAGGTGCGGCAACCGCCCCAAGGATCGGCCCAACGAGACAACATCCCTGGCGTTGCCCCCGCCGGCGGTCAGACGCGCCAGCAACCTTTGCAGGTCACGGATTTCCCCCAATGTCTCGCGGACATCCGCCATGAGAGTCGGTTTCCCAACGAATGCCGTCACGGCTTCGTGTCGCATCTCGATCGCCCGCCGGGAGGCCAAAGGACGCAGAATCCACTGTCGCAAGAGACGCGCTCCCATCGGCGTTCTGGTGCTGTCTAGTATTCCCAAAAGCGACCATTCCCCCGGTGCGGACGAAGAACGGGGCTTCAACAGCTCCAGGTTGGCCACCGTGGTTTCATCCAAGATCATGAAATCACGCGGATTGCGAAGATGGATCGAGCGAACGTGCTCTACGTTGCGCCGCAGCTCCCGGCTGACATAGTGCAGCACGGCCCCCGCAGCACCCAGCCCGGTACGCGCACCGCCGCAACCATACCCCTCAAGCGAATGGACCCTGAAGTGCCGCGTGAGATAATCCAGCGCAGCATCATAGTCGAATATCCAATCTTCGTAGGGAGTGACTAAAGTTCCCGGCGATTCGGACGTCACTGATTGTAACCAAGCCTCCTCCCGGTCGGCCTCCGCCACCAAGCACTCCGCGGGAGCATATTTCGCAAACTGCGCACGTATGGATTCGACTTGATCCTCTTCTATCGTGAATTCGCCGGTTGAAATATCGAGCAGGGCCAGGCCGACAAGCTTTTCGTCTCCGTGCAACGCCGCAAGAAAGTTGTTGCGCCGCGACTCGAGAACATCCCCCTCCAGGACCGTGCCGGGGGTCACAATACGTGTTATCTCGCGGCGCACGATGCCCCGTGCAGCAGACGGATCCTCGACCTGATCACAGACAGCCACCTTCAACCCGGCCCTTATGAGACGTGCCAAGTAGGATTCCGCTGCGTGATAGGGCACCCCGCACATGGGCACGTTGTTACGCCGGGTTAGGGCTATATCAAGAATCGGCGCAGCCTTCTTGGCATCCTCAAAAAACATTTCATAAAAATCGCCCAGGCGGAAAAAAAGAATCGTATCCGGTGCAAGACCGCTGCGTATACGGCGGTATTGACTCATCATCGGCGTGCTAGCCGGCTTCACGGTAACCTCCGTCCACGCTCGAGGGTCCGGCGGGGCGTATCAATCACGCTCGCCGTCTTCTTCGAGAAAATCGTCACAGCATGCGGGGCCCACCTCGTCGTCGGCCAAATCATCGAGGGGCTCGTCATCCGCCAAAAGGCTGTCGATGCGATCGACATCTTCAAAGTCGGGACGCTCCTCGAAGTCATCCTCAATAGCCTCCGAACACTGCGGGCATGTGGTTGAACCGGGATGGCAACGGGTGCAAAACTCGGCGCCACATACGCTGCATTCGCGAAGGTATTCATCGCCGTGAATTGGACACCCCTCGCCGAATCCGAAATACACCGCCTCATCATCCTGCGTCATGGCACCTTGCACTCCCGGCCCTGACAGCCAGAACTCATTTTCCCGGAAACATAATAGAGCCAAAAAGACATTTTGTGCAATCGCTGATTGAACGCCGGCAGCATACCACCTACAGCCACTCCGGAATCGTTTCGCCACGGACCAGATCCTCTCGGGTCTCACGACGACGGATGAGGGCATGGCGCCCGCCGGAGACCATGACCTCCGCCGCCCGCGGCCGGCTGTTGTAGTTCGACGACATCACCCATCCATACGCACCCACACTTCTGACCGCCAGCAGGTCTCCGGAGGCCACCACCGGCATCTCCCTTTCAAGCGCAAGAAAATCCGTTGATTCGCAAACCGGCCCGACCACGTCTGCCGGGGCCCGTTCCCTTGTCTGCCGTACGGGCAGAATCTCGTGGTAGGCTTCATACAGAGCCGGACGGATGAGTTCAGTCATGGAGGCATCCACAACGATGAACTTCTTGACGGCGTTTTTCTTTATATAAAGGACCCTTGTCAGCAACACGCCCGCGTTCCCGGCGATGTAGCGTCCGGGCTCCATGACGATCTTCAGCCCCAGCGGCTGCAAGAACGGAACCAAGGCGGCGGCAAACGCCTCCGGATCAAGCTCCTTTTCCTCGTCCCGGTAGCTGATCCCCAATCCCCCCCCTATATCAAGATATTCAAAAGCCGGATGCTCTTCCCTGAACCGCCTGCACAACGGGATGATCCTCTGCAGCGCGGCCACGTAGGGTTCTACGGAAAGAATCTGCGAGCCGATATGCATGTGCAACCCCACGAGCTGTACCCCTTCCATCTCCCGGGTACGCCCGCAGACCTCGGCCGCGCGCGCCACGTCGAGGCCGAACTTGTTCTCCTTCTTGCCGGTACTGATGAAACGGTGCGTCGCCGGATCAACATCAGGATTCACACGCACGGCGACCCGTACACTCGTATGCAAGCGGCGGGCTCTTTCAGAAATCAGTTTGAGCTCGTCCTCGGATTCAACCGTAAAAAAAAGGATGCCCTCCTGGATCCCATAATCAATCTCGGCGGCGGTCTTTCCCACTCCGGCAAACACGATCCGCTCCCCGGGTATCCCCACGCGACGCGCGCGAAAAAGTTCTCCTCCCGAAACCACGTCGGCTCCGGCCCCCCGCTGCCCGAGAAGCTTAATCACCGCGGCATTGGTGTTCACCTTGACAGAAAAGCATATCAGGGGATCCACTTCCGCCATGGCCGTCCGCAGAGAACCCAGCCGCTCCGTGAAATGGGCGTGACTATACACAAACAATGGTGTGCCGTATTCATCGGCCAGTTCCTGGAGCCGTACTCCCTCACCGTACAACTCACCATTGCGGTAGTGAAAGGCCTCCATGTCTACCCCTCGCGAACTTTTCGGGCGGCGCGCCTCGCCGCCATGCGCAGGCGGAGCGCATTCAGGCGAATGAACCCACTCGCATCCCGTTGATCATAGACATCCTCTTCTTCAAACGTCGCCAGGTAAGGATCGTAAAGGGCTTCGTCCGAACGTCGTCCGGTAACTGAACAACTCCCCTTGTAGAGTCTCAGCCGCGCCGTTCCGGTGACTTCACGGGCCGCCTCGTCCATCGCCGCCTGCAGCATCCGGCGTTCCGGTGAGAACCAGTAGCCGTCGTATACCATCTCGGCGTAACGCGGCACGAGGCTGTCACGTAAATGCAGCACTTCCCGGTCCATGGTAATCTGCTCAACAGCCTCACGGGCGCGGTGAAGGACCGTCCCGGCAGGGCTTTCATAGACGCCACGGCACTTTATGCCCACATAACGGTTTTCCACCATGTCAATGCGGCCTACGCCGTGCATGCCTGCCAAGCGATTGAGCTCCCGCATAATACCCAGGGGATTCATCCTGCGCCCGTTGACGGCCACGGCGTCGCCGGAATTGAATTCCACAGTGACCTCCGCCGGCTCATCGGGCGCCTCCCTGGGATCCTTTGTGAGCCTGAACATCTCCGGCGGCGGCATGGCCCACGGATCCTCCAGCACCCCCCCCTCATAACTGATATGCAGAAGGTTTCGATCGGTGCTATACGGTTTCTCGGCTGTGACCGGAACGTCAATGCCGTGCTCACGCGCATAGGCGATCAAGTCGGTGCGCGACTTGAGATCCCACTCCCGCCAGGGGGCGATGACGCGGATATCAGGATCCAGTGCATAAGCACTGATCTCGAAACGCACCTGGTCGTTGCCCTTCCCAGTAGCCCCGTGAGCTATCGCCGTGGCCCCCTCTTTGTGCGCAATTTCCACCATGCGCCTTGCTATCAAAGGCCGGGCAATCGCCGTGCCGAGCAGGTAGCCGGACTCGTATACCGCCCCGGCCCGCAACATCGGGAAGACGTAGTCGCTCGCAAATTCCGCACGGAGATCTTCGATGTATACGGACGAGGCACCGGTCGCGCGCGCCTTTTCCTCGAGCCCGCTGAGCTCCTCCTCCTGGCCCACGTCCGCCGTAAACGCAATAACCTCGGCATGATACTTCTCAATCAGCCATTTCAATATCACCGACGTGTCGAGCCCGCCGGAATAAGCAAGTACCACTTTCATTTCCATGTTCTCCTTAATCAAGACACTCGCTTTTCAATTTGTGCAAACTCTCGGCAGGAATCCGCGATGATTTCCAGCGCCCGCGCCACGTCGTCCTCATCAACCACCAGCGGCGGCAGGAAACGTAAAGCCGTCTTCCCGGTGGCCAATGCCAAGAGGCCCTTGCGCCGCATGATGATCTCCACATCCTTCGCCGGACGGTCGAAAACCATGGCCAGCATCAATCCCAGGCCCCTGATTCCGGTCACAAACTCATGACGCGACGCGATCTCCTCCAAGCCGGCGCGGAATTTCGTACCCATACGTCGGGCATTGTCAAGCAGCCCCTCATCCTCGATCACCCCAATCACCGCCAGTCCGGCTGCGCACGCCAGGGGCGTGCCCCCGAACGTGCTGGCATGGTTTCCCGGCTGAAACACATCGGCCAGCGCGGATGAGGTCACGATCGCGCCCATCGGGAAACCCCCGCCAAGCGCCTTGGCCAAAGCGATGGCGTCAGGAATACAATCATAATGCTGGTAGCCGAACCACTTACCCGTCCGTCCCATACCGCTCTGAACCTCGTCACAGAACAGCAGGACCCCTTCCTGGTCGCACACCCGGCGTAGACCCGCCATAAACTCCGGCGTCGCCGGGACGACCCCTCCTTCGCCCTGGACAGATTCAACCAAAACCGCGGCGGTTCTGTCGTCGATCGCCGACCGCACCGACTCCAAATCGTTGAAATCCGCATATGTGAAGCCGTCGGGCAGCGGCTCAAACCCTTTTTGCACCTTTTCCTGGCCGGTGGCCGTAAGTGTGGCCAACGTACGGCCGTGAAAGGAATTCCGCATGGTAACGATCCGATATCGCCCGCCGCGGTCTTTCCCCCACAAACGTGCCAATTTGATCAAGGCCTCATTGGCCTCCGCCCCCGAATTGCAGAAAAAACACTTGCCGCCGAGCGAACGCTCCACCAGCTCCCGGGCAAGCCGGGGCTGATTCTCGTTGTAATACAGATTGGAGACATGCATCAGCTTCGCCGCCTGATTCCCCACCGCAGCAACAACCCGAGGATGACAGTGTCCCACGTTCAACACTCCGATCCCGGCCAAGAAGTCAAGGTATTCGCGCCCCTCCTGATCCCACACCCGCACGCCCTTCCCTCGCACCAATACCAAGTCGGGAGAATATGTCGGCATTACGTAGCGCCGGTGCAGCTCAACGATGTTTTCGTCTCCACTCATTTAACGATCTCCGTTCCAACGCCCTTGTCAGTGAACAGCTCCAGCAAAAGCGAGTGCGGCAGAGATGCATCAATAAAGTGCGTCTTCCGCACCCCGGCGGCCAGAGCCTCTACGGCTCCGCGCACCTTCGGGAGCATCCCCCCGCTGATTACTCCGCGATGTATCAATTCGTCCACGTCGGTGGTACGCACCGTGGAAAGCAGCGAGGCCGGATCGTCCGGATCCTCCAGCAGACCGGGCACGTCGGAAAGAAAAACCAACTTGCGCGCCTTGAGTGCCTGCGCCAGGGCGGCGGCGGCCTCATCGGCATTGACGTTGTATATCCTGCGTCCGGCTCCGCGGCCCAACGGCGTCACCACCGGTGTTATCCCGGAGTGCAAAAACGCCTCCACGGGCGCGGTGTCCACTTCCGTGACCGTACCTACATATCCCCAGTCGGTGACCTCATCGCTCTCCGGATCACGGTGCGTGCGTTTGACCACGCTCAAGATATCATCGCCGTGGATCCCTCTTGCCCGGCAGCCGAATTCTTCCAGGATGGCCACGATAACGGGGTTGACCTCGTGATTGAGAACGTGCTCCACCACCTGCATCGAGGCCTCGTCCGTGACACGCAAACCGTCGCGAAATTCCGGCTTGAGCCCTTCTTCGGCCATGCGCCGCGATATACTCTTGCCGCCGCCGTGAACCAAAACCGGGCGTAAGCCCACACACGCCATGAAGGCCACATCCTTCAATATGTTGCGCACCCCGCCCTCGTCCTCCATGATGCTGCCCCCGAACTTGACAACCACGGTCTCGCCCCTGAATTTCTGGATGTACGGCAGGGCTTCGATCAAAACCGCCGCTTTCTCGATCACGTTCTGCATCGTCTCAACTCCACCCCGCCGGTCCGCGCCCGCCGAGTGTGTAATTCACATATTGATGCGCACATATTCCTCGGTGCAGTTGCACGAATATATCACTGCCTCACCCTCGCCGCGGTGAAGATCAATCTCGATTGTATATTCATCCCCGGCGACGACCTGTGCAAGGCGATCTTCCTCGCCCGCGGCCGCCACACCTCCCCGAACGGCCGGTACTCCATCATAACTGATGTCCACGCTTTCCTCATCCATGTCCGCCCCTGAATAGCCGAGGGCGTCCATGATCCTTCCCCAGTTGACGAAGCGACCCGACCACGACGTCTTCACCAGGAAAGATTCCGCCACGGCGCGCGCCGCCCGCTCTGCATCGGCCGCGTGCGCCGCACCGCGCACCCGAATGGTCACCAGCCGCGTAGCGCCCTCACCGTCACGCACGATCTCAAGCGCCAAATGCATGCAGACATCCTCAAGCGCCCGGTGAAAGACATCCCAGTCGGCGTTCTCACCATTCAGCTCGGGATTGCCGGCCGCACCATTGGCAAGCAACAGGACACTATCATTCGTGCTTCTATCGCCGTCGACGGTTATCCGGTTGAATGTCCGCGCGACCACGTCCGTCAGACCCGCCTGAAGGGTGTCGGCATCAACGGCGGCGTCCGTAAGGATGAATGCCAGCATGGTGGCCATGTGGGGAGCAATCATCCCGGATCCCTTGGCAACGCCGGTAATCCGAACCGCATGCCCGCCGACCTCGATCGTCAGCGAGCGCTCCTTGATGCGTGTATCCGTGGTTAAAATCGCTTCCGCCGCGGCGGCGCCGGCGACGGCGCTGAGGGAAGCGGCCGCCGACTTGATGCCGGCCTCGACACGATCCATGGGAAGATAACGGCCGATATGGCCGGTGGAACATACCAAAACCTCGTCCTCTTCAATCCCGAGAGCGGCAGCGGTCACGGCGGCCATGCGCCGGGCGTCTCTCAGGCCGCGTTCACCGGTACAGGCATTGGCATTGCCGCTGTTGGCAACGATCGCGCGCGCGTGGTGACGACCGATCCGGCTGCGGCACAACTTGACCGGGGCGGCACTCACCTTATTGGTCGTAAACACGCCCGCCGCCGCCGCCGGGTGATCGGATACGAACAGCGCCAGGTCGCGCTTGCCGCTCTTCTTTATCCCGCAGTGCACACCTGCAGCACGATACCCATCCGGCAATTTCAGCATGGCAGATCTCTCAGCATTTGCAGAAACTCAACCGTCAACGGCCGATCCGAGAACAATTGGTTCAGCCTGCACCTCGCAAACAACCGAATCGCTTGATACAGCAATAGCGCTCACAGGTGCAATTGAAAAAGACGCCAACCCGCGGGCAAACCGCGTCGGCATATATCAGCGCTTGGAGAACTGGAAGCGCTTACGGGCCCCGGGCTGACCGGCCTTCTTGCGCTCCTTCATGCGCGGATCACGGGTGAGCATCCCGCTTTCCTTCAGTTTTTCCTTGAGCCCGGCGTCCGCCTGGACAAGCGCCCGCGCTATTCCATGCCGGATCGCACCGGCCTGGCCGCTCTTACCCCCGCCGCGCACGCTGCAGATGATGTCGTATCGCTTGAGATTGTCGGTGATCGCCAGGGGCTGCTCAATGAACATCCGCAAAGCCGCACTGGGGAAATAGGTCTCGAAATCCTTCCCGTTGACGGTCCGCTTTCCCACCCCCAGCGCCAGCCGCACGCGGGCGACCGCCGTCTTGCGCCTTCCGGTAGCTGCATATTCTGCCACGTTCTGGGTCACTGTCTTTCAGTCCCCTTCCTCATTCTAGAGCAATTTGATCTCCTGCGGCTGCTGTGCCGCGTGCGGATGCTCCGGGCCCGCGTAAATTTTAAGCCGCTTGAACATTTTCCGGCTCAACTTGTTGTGGGGCAACATTCCCCTGACGGCATGCGAAAGGATCCATGTCGGATGCCGGCGGCGCATCAGCCCGGCCGGAATTTCTTTCAGCCCTCCCGGATACCCGGAATAGCGCCGATAAATCTTCTGGTCTTCCTTTCTGCCCGTCAGGAGAATCCGCTCGGCGTTTATCACCACAACGAAGTCGCCCGTATCCACGTGCGGCGTGTAAGTCGGCTTATTGCGCCCGCGCAGAATCTCGGCGATCTTCACCGCCAGCCTGCCGGCGGGCTTTCCGGCCGCATCCACAAGATACCAGCGCCTCTCGAGGCTGTCCGATGCTTTGGCAATGAAACTTTTCATAAATCCTTCCGGCAGCCGCCTTTTCGCTCATTCTTCTTCCCCGGCTGCAACAGGCCGCAAAATCTAGCCGATGCTCCTTCGGGTGTCAATCCCCCTTTGACGCCAAAAAAACGCCCGGATCTCACCCGCGGCGGTCCTGCCGGCCGGGCCGCGTACGTCTCCCCGCAAAATAGAGAACATTTCCCGCCAAAAACAGGATGAACATGGCCACCAGTAATATACCCCCGGCCGCCGAATATGCCCGGATCGGCGGATATGACCGCCGCCCCAGCAACATCAACACCAGCCCGCCGAGTCCCGCCCCGTAACCCGCGGTGCGCAGGAGATTGCCTGCGGAGCGCATGTTCATGTGCCGTCCCCCCCGCCGATGAAGGGCTTACCATGAATCCGCGGACGTTTTGCCCCGCCGCCGGCGGTAACCGCCGGAGTTTGGGGCATCCGCATCTCCCGCGTACCCAGCGATTCGCCGCACATCGCGCAGCGGTACTCGTACAATTCGCCCTGCGGCAATACCAACAGCAACCGTTCGCGGACCGGGCGTGCCGTTCCGCAGCGGGGACAATACAGCTCCGAGGCCCTCAGTTTGTCGAATTGTCTCTGCATGGCAGCCGAGAAGATACACCTCCCCGCCGTCTTGGCAAGCCAATAGGAATCCCGCCGGGCAGCGGCACCTCACGGTTTTTGCAGGACGCGATAGAATCTCTGAGAAGCCAGCGGCGTGCCGATCCACAAGTTTTCCTGGCGAGGAGCCTGGTTGGTTGTCACGTCCACCCACGTCCCTCCCAGCAGATTGGTGGATACCTGCAGCACCTGCCGACCACATCCGCAATATCCCGTCGTCCACATGAAGAAATACGTCGCATTGGTGGCCGCAACGTTCGTGAAAACCACGTCGATAACGGAATTGGATTTGACCGGCAGATTGGTCGTGGTCAGCTCAAAGGACAGGTCGTAATACTGTCCGGCCTTCGGGTGCGGAACTTCGAAAACCGGATTGGTCCAAGTGATCCCTCCGTCACTCGAAGCCACCGACAAGCATCCGGTTTCTATCTCAGTCACTTTCCATCCCCAACCCTGATAAACCGACGGAGTCCAGTTGCTTGCGAACACCGCCTGGATATCAAGCCAGTAGCGGACGCCGTTGGTTTCATACCATGGCGAAAGATCGAGAAACGGATCCAGCAAGTCCACGTAATACTGGTACTCGTGCTCATATATGCCGGGGGCGATCCAGTCCTGCTTTACCGATCCGTAAAAGGTCTCGTTGCAGTTGGTTATCGGGACGAAAATGTTCGTCAGCAGCGTTCCCGGCTGGCAGCCGCTGTCGAGGTGCCAGCTCAGCTGGAAACCCAAGAGACCGTTGGTCGGATCGCTCGGCGGCGGTATGGGGTTGGTGTCGCTGCCGGGAACATCGTTCATCCAGCCCGGATAGGAACCCCACCAGTGGATATCGGTTATGGGCCGCCCGTCGGAAACAAAATCATCCGCCCGCAGGGTAATACTCGTTTCGCCGACCCTGTAGGAAGCCTCGTTCTCGCCCGTCAGCATGTCCGGCGGCTGAGACCATTTCTTGCAGCGCGACGGGCACACGTGACTGTAGAGAATGAAAGCCATATCCGCACTCATGCCGGCATACGGGTGATTGGTCACCCAGAACCACCCCGGAGGAGGATACACCATCTCTTTCCACTGCGTATCCGAGAAATATACTGCGTCATCGTTCCAATGCCACTGGGGGCTCGTCGTCTTCCAGCCCCATTCGTACTGGGTGGGCACCGAAGGATAGACCGCCTCCACCTCAAGCCAGTAGATCCGCCCCTCCTTTTCGCGCCAGGGTCCATTGGTGAATTGGACGAAATAGCTGAATTCATGTTCGTAGACATTCGAACCGACGAAATCCAGCTCGCTGCTGCAGTAGTAGTCTTCGACCACCTCGCCATAATTGCTCAATCCCGCAGGGGACAGCGTATAGTAATCCGCCTGCAATAATGTGCCCGGTTGAGAGAAGTTGGTCGCCGTGGCCGGAATGTCCGTATACCACTTCAGGCGAAAACCCAGCGGCCGAGCCGCCGGGGCGCTCACCGGGCCGGGGACGTTCGTCTGCCAACCGCTGTAGGAACCCCACCAGCGCAAGGCGTTTATCGGCCGCCCGTCACAATACCAGTCGTCGGCCACCACGACCGTAGCCTGGGTCTCGCCCTCCACCGTCCAAGAACCCACATCCAAGCCGATGTCACAGTCCGGCCACTGAATCCATTTCGGACACAAGACGTTGACTTCCTCGGCGCCGGCGCCCTCGATCACGAAGGCCAGGTCCAGTGTCTCACCGGCCATGTCATGTCCCGGCGGATAGGTCAAGGGTGTCCAGCCGGTCGGATTGGGCTCCCTCCCTCCGGTAAAAGCCGCATCGTCATTCCAGCGCAAATCCACACGCGTGGTCTTCCAGCCGAAACGATAGCGCTCATCGCCCGGTGAAGCCTGGACATCCAGCCAATAGGTCACTCCCGAGGTCTGGTAGAACGCCTCGCCGATCTCAATCGGAAAATTGTACTGATAACAAATGGTATCCGCCCCGACCCCACCCGGAGGTATGTAATTCGTCGGAGGATCATACCACCCTTCGGCAATCCCGTCGCGCCAAACACGCACCACATACGTCCCCGGCCCGAAAGTGGCGGACCACAACGTTTCGCCGGGCATACTGAAATTCTGACTCTCGTTGGTGGGTATGTCAGCGTGAATGCTCAGGACGAAAACCGTGTTGCTCCCGTCGAAATTGTCACCGCTCCACGAGCCCCAAATGTGGATGTTCGTGATCGGCCCGCTGGCGGTACAAAGAAAATCATCCGCGAGAATGTTTGTCGCGGTGGCATTCACATCCATGCCCAGCACGGAGAGATCCGGCAACTGCGGCCAATGCATCTTGTAGCTGCCGTTCGTTTCCCAGTCGGCCCGCACACCGACGGCTGCCAACCAGACTACCAACCCCATGCACCACACTGTCCGTTTCATGATATTTCACCTCATATCTTTCCCGGAGATGCGTACGCATTCCCGGCCCGCGTTAGACCTCCTCTGCTCCGATTCTATCGCCGGGGACTGATAACTCAAGCCTGTACAAAACATTTCTCGGTGAAAAAACGCCCATAGTGCTTGCAGACCCGATACCGGATAAGCTATATGCTCTCCTTCGGGAAAGGATGTCTCCCGCCTGGCACACCATCAGGCAGTAAAAACAATGAAAATGTACAACGACAACCCTCTGCGCAGCATATCCTGGGACGATTTCCAGGACCTCCCCCCGGAAGAAAAGGGCGCATATTTCCGGCGGGGGAAACGTCCCTATCACGCCCTGATCGCCCAACAGTTCGACCGGCCCATGCTCGAACGTCTCTGCCAGACCGCCACCAAGGTCCGCCGCATCGCCAAGACCCGCGGGGGCATGCAGTTTCTGCGCGACCTGCTTAACGAAAAGCGCGCCATGCTCTATTTCGTACAGCCCTCGACGCGCACTTTCCTCTCCTTCTACGCCGCCTGCCAGATTCTCGGCATTCAGCCCGCCGAAGTGCGCGACACCAGCACTTCCAGCGAAGTCAAGGGCGAGTCCCCGGAAGATACCGTGCGTACCTTCAGTTCATATTTCGATCTCATCATCATGCGCCATCCAGCCGGTGGATTCGCCGAACGCATCGCCTGGCTGCTCTCCAATACGGACAGACCCGTCCCGGTGATCAACGCCGGCTCCGGCAAGGATCAACACCCCACGCAGGCGCTCCTCGATATCTACACCCTCCAACGCAGCTTCGAAAACCACGGCGGCATCGAGGGTAAGCAAATCGCGTTCGTCGGCGATCTCGCCCGCGGACGAACAGTACGTTCCCTGGCAACTCTCTTAACGCTTTACCCCGGCGTAAAGCAGTACTTCGTGGCCCCGGAATCTCTTCAAATCAGCGATGACATAATCGCCGTGCTTCAGAAAGCCGGTATGGAATACGTCGTCACTTCGGACTTCTCTTCCGTCCTCCCGGAAGTGGACGCCATATACATGACCCGCATACAGGACGAGTGGGACACGGCCGAAGAAAGCCGGCTGATCGATACCTCGCCGTTCCATCTGCGCCCCGAACACCTTTCGATCCTCAAGCCCCACGCCGTAATCATGCATCCCCTGCCGCGCCGCAAGGAAATCGCCGCAGAGATAGACTCCGACCCGCGTGCCATGTACTGGCGCCAGGTACGTAATGGAATGTGGATACGCGCCGCTCTGATGTTGACGATTTTCGACCGAGAAAACGAGATAGACCGCTACTACGACGACCTGACCGCCTGAGCCGCGCCCGCGCCGGACGGACACAGTCCGCCGGCGCGCTCCGCGACCGGTTACCGGAAAGGAGAAAATCATGTTACATCTGGTGACACTGAAAGATTGGTCGCAGGAACAGATCCTCGACACTATCGCCCTGGCCCAAAAGATCAAGGCCGCCCCCGAAAAATATCAAGACGCCCTCCACCGCCGCGTGCTCGTGATGATTTTCGAAAAACCCAGCCTGCGGACACGCGTCTCCTTTGAAACCGGAATGGCTCAAATGGGCGGGCATGCCATTTTCTACGACATGTCGGCTTCACCCCTGGGGGCCGGCAAGGAAAACATCCACGATACCGTGAAAACCGTCAGCCGTTACGCGGACCTGATCATGGCGCGCCTGTTCGAACATGAGAAAATCGAAGAAATGGTCCGTCACGCCGAAATCCCCGTTATCAACGGCCTCACCAACTACGCCCATCCCTGCCAGATCCTCGGAGACCTGCTGACCATCCGGGAACACAAGGGCGGCCTCCGCGGGCTGACCCTGGCCTATTTCGGCGACGCCCATAACAACGTCACCCACTCGCTTCTGTTCGCCTGTCCCCGCGTCGGAATGAATATCCGCGTCGCCTCTCCGCCGACGGAAGAATTCATGCCGGCCGAAGACGTCCTCGCCGACGCCCGTCAGGCCGCGGAGCGCACCGGGGCAACCGTGGAGGTCACCTCCGATCCGACGGCCGCCGTCCAAGGCGCCGATGTGGTCTACACCGATTCCTGGATGAGCTATCATATTCCCAAGGAACAGCTCGACCGGCGCGTCAAGGCGCTCATGCCTTTCCAGGTAAACAGTGAACTCATGCAACACGCCCCTGATGCCGTCTTCATGAATTGCCTCCCCGCCTTGCGCGGCTACGAGCAAACCGCCGAAGTCATTGATGGCCGACAATCCGTCGTGTTTGATCAGGCGGAAAACCGACTTCATATTCAGAAAGCCATCATGATCCGCCTCGTACAGGAGAGCGGGCGCAAGACTCCATGAACAGCCCCCGCCAGGTTGCCACCCCGGACGTGCGGATTCTCGTCGTCAAGATGAGTTCCCTCGGCGACCTCTTCCACGCCCTTCCGGCCGTCCATATCCTGAAGGAGAGGCTGCATGCCGAGGTACACTGGGTCGTCCACTCGGAATACACCGGACTGGTCGGCCGGTTCAGTGACGTGCAGCGCGTGATCGCCTTCCCCCGCCGTGGCTTCACCAGCCGGGCTGCGGCTTTCCTGCATGAATTGCGAACATACACATACGACTACGCCTTCGACTTCCAAGGCCTTCTGAAAAGCGCGCTCGTGACCCGCCTCGCAAGGACAAGGCGACGTATCGGTCCCGCCTTCTCCCGCGAAGGCGCCCCCCTCTTCTACGACACGCGCGTCCAAGACAGCCGCGGCCGCCGCCACGCGGTCGAGGAAGCCCTCGACATGGTCCGCCTCTTAAACCTTCCCGTGAACGAAATTCTTTTCCCTCTCTCTCTATCCCCTGCCGAACTCCCCCCCGTTCAGGGGCCGCGCATCGGACTCGTACCGGCTTCCCGGTGGCCGACCAAAAACTGGCCTGTCCAGAACTTCATTCGCACGGTCCAGGACCTACAGTCACAACTTCACGCCCATGTTTTTATCGTCGGTTCCAGCGCCGATCACCCACTCTGCGAAGAAATCGCCCGCAACGGAGGCAATATCACCAATGCCTGCGGGAAAACGACCCCGGAAGAAATGACCGCCCTGTTGGCGGCCATGGACTTGGTCGTTTCCGTTGATTCCGGTCCCATGCACGCCGCCGCCGCCAGCGGCGTTCCCGTAATCGCCCTTTTCGGGCCCACCGACCCTTCCCGAACCGGACCCTGGGGAAGCAATCACAAGGTTCTCGCGGCTACCGATATGGACTGCCGCCCCTGTTTCTCCCGCCGCTGCCGGAAGGCTCCCGGCACACCGCCCTGCATGAGTGCCATCACCCCCGCGCAGGTCGTCGCCGCCGCCAAGGAAATTCTCGGGGAAAAAGAAAGTGCAGTCAGCGCAGGCCCAGTTCCTTCTCGCTGAATACGTTCGCCTCGAAAACGTCGAACTGCGCCCCTTCCCGCCAGGCCTCCGCGTCCAAACCCGCCTTGAGCGACAGATGCTCCAGCGTCGTCGCCAGATCCCACCCCTGTTCCGGGGCGACCTGCGGCAGAAACACCGCCGAGCGCCCGTGCTTGTAAAGCACTATCCCGTGCCGTCCGAGAACAATGTCCCGGTACGAGCCGACACGGTGGGGCGGCGTCAATGCCGATATCTCGATTTCAAGACGGGGAACCTCCTCCTTGGTCACGGGACGGAACCGCCAGTCATGGACCGCCGCATCTATCGCCCGATCCATCACCGCCTGGTAGAGCGCCCTGCGCGGGAAGATCTCTCCGATACATCCCCGCAACTGACCGTTTTCGTGCAGGGTCACAAAGGCTCCCATCACCGCACGCATCGCCGGTGTGATCGTTATCCCGAGGTCCGCGACATCCGGTTTGCGTCCATTTTCCATATAATAGGTGATTGTGCCCCGCGCCAGGCGCAACAAGGCCTTCTTTTCGTCGTCGCTCAATTTCACCGGCTTCTCCTCCTCGCGTTTCCGCGCTGCAGTCTCAATACGCCATTTGCCGCTGAAGGCAACCGCCAAATAACTGACCGAATTGCGAAAGTCGCCCATCTCCCGTCCCGAAGTATCGTAATGCAATAAATGTGCTGTCGCGTCGCGCGGCAACATCTCCAGCAACACCGCAATAGGGGATCTGCCGCAAATAGTGGCGCCTGTACGCCGCACGTATTCCAGAAGGCCCGTCCCGTCGAGGGCCCGGATAAACGCAAACGCCCCCATGTCCAGACGCCTCAACGACTCCGCGACATTCTCGGTAAACGGCACGTAGCCGTAATTCGGGCCGTAATGTGTAAAGTCGGAGCTGGCCACCACCAACGTCTTCTCGTCCATACATGAGAGGATGATCTTCGCCAGGCGGCGTGCGCCGGCTATGTCAAACTGGCCGGCGACGATCGGCACCAGATTGAACTTCCCCAAGACCATCTGCAGCAACGGCACCTCAATTTGAACACTGTGTTCCGCCGCATGCACCTCACGGCGCGACACGAATTCGGGATGCTTGCGCAGACGCGCAATCATTTCCGTGTCCAGGGGAACCTCTCCCAGGGGCGTCACGTAAGCGGCCACATCCGGGACGCTTGCCGCTCCCGGCATGGAAAAATGATGTGTCGGCCCCATGACCACCACCCGTGAGAATTTCCGCCCGGCCACCATCTTCACCCCCCATGCCGCCGTCGCCCCCGAATAACGGTAACCTGCATGCGGCAGGATCAGCGCCACCACGTCGCCCGCATTGGTCGGTGAAGCCTTCTCAATGTATTCCCCCAGCATCCTGCGCAACACCTTTGCATCGGCCGGATACCACCTCCCCGCCAGCGGTGAGACCAGCACCCCATGATTCTCGGGCGCCGCCCCCTTCTCGGCATACCCGCTGCCGCATGAAAACGCCAAGAGCGCGCATCCCGCCCCCATCGCCAGCTTCGCCACCAGGCCGGAACCAAATCTCATCGTCGTCATTTCTCCCGCCGAAAGCTCACCGACCTCCGGGCCGCCGCCCTGCTCTCGGGTATTTCTCGCGCCCTTCGGCCGCAATTTTTTTCGAAACCCCCGCCCCCTGTCTGCCTTTACGAGTCGACGTCCGCGATCCCTTCTCAACGAGCCGCAAAAACTCCTCGCCCTGCTCCTCAAACCGATCCACGAACAATTTCACCGCCATGCGCATCAAGGTCGAGACCGGTATACCCAGCTGCCGGGCAACCCGTCGAATGCGATCACGCAATTCTTCGTCCAGTCGTACCGGAATGGGATAGTCTCTTGTCATGGCTTCATTCTATACGGTATCCCGCGCGATTCAAGGCCCTCCCTACCGTAGCGCTTTCACACTACGCCTGGCATGCACGAACCGCCGGCCTTCACGCCGCCAGCCCGGACACACGCAGAATAACCAATCCAAGGGGGCCCCGCCATCCGCTCGACATACCCATTGAGCGCCTCTCTGGTCTCCGCCTTCCAAAAAAATATTCTTTTGGGCTTGCCAAATGTATAGCATACGTATACATTACCGTCATGGGGCGGAAATCGGCAGACGAGGGAAGTGTGACCGTAACCGTTCCGGCCACACTTCTCAAACGTTTGAAGCGAATCGCCGGACAACTCGGTTTATCCCTGCCCGAGGTCGTCGAACTCGCTCTGCGCCGTATGTTGCCCGAATACGAAAAAAAACGCCGGGCGCTGATCCTCCGGGGAAGTTCGCCCAACACGGCGTTTCCGGCTCAACCCCCACCAAACCCGGGTAAACCGACCGAAGCATGAATACCGACAAGTCACTCGTCCTCGCCGTGGATGACGATCATGCCGTCATCAAGATTACCGCGATCATGCTCGCACACTATGGCTACAACGTCCTCGGCGCCTTCTCCGGCGAAGAAGCCGTCGAACTCTTCCACCGGCACCATCAGAACCTGGCTTCCGTTTTTCTCGACATGCAAATGCCGGGTATGTCGGGGGAAATCGTCTTCCGGAAAATGCGCCGCCTCGACCGCGGGGTGCCCGTCTACATCTGGAGCTCCTGTTACGATGCCCCCCGGATCCGAGGCCTCTTACGCCTGGGAGCCGCCGGATTCATCCCCAAGCCCTTCAAGCGCGACATCCTCCTGCGCGCATTGACCGGCGAGCGCCTCTCCCCGACCGCCTGACCCGAAGCCGTAAAGCTCAACGCAAATATTTCTTGCCTGCCGCATGGCATGACTTGATCATCAATGCCGACGAAGGCATCAATGAACATCCACACGAAAGAGCCCGGATTCGAAATCGCCGCCATCCCCATGCGATCGGTGGGGCCGGTGAAAATAGGCGCTCCTTTCCAGGCGGAAATCCATATCCCCCTGGCGACCTTCGAAAAACCGCTCTGGCCCTCAGTAGCCCGCGGGGCGCGCATCTCGCGCGCCTGCGGGGGATTGCACGCGGTTGTGCGCGACGAACGCATGACCCGCTCCATTCTGCTGGCGGCACCCGATGCCACCGCCGCCGTAGACTTCGAAAACGACCTGCAACGTCGCCGGGCGGCGCTGGTGGAGGCCGCCGAGTCCGGCAGTCGTTTCGCCCGCGTGGCCGACTTTCATGTCCAAGTCGTCGGCAATATCGTTTTCGTCCGACTCGCCATGACGACCGGAGATGCCGCCGGTCACAACATGGTAACCGCAGCCGCCGACCGCCTAATGAGCTGGATACTGCAGCAGTATCCACAAATGAGGTATCTGTCCATATCCGGGAACTACTGTACGGATAAAAAGAACTCCGCCGTTAACGGAATCCTCGGGCGCGGCCGCAGTGTGATCGTGGACGCCGTGATTGCGGACGACCTCTGCCGCCGGCAGCTTCACACCAGCCCTGAGGCCATCGTCGCGCTCAACATGCGCAAGAATCTCCTCGGCTCGATAGTCGCCGGAGGCGTGCGCACCGCCAACGCCCATTTCGCCAATATGCTCCTGGCCTTCTACCTGGCCACCGGGCAGGATGCCGCCAACATCGTCGAGGGATCACAGGGGTTCACCTGGGCCGAACTCCGCGGATCGGACCTCTACTTCTCGGTCACGCTTCCCAATCTCATCGTCGGCACGGTGGGCAGCGGCAAGCATTTCGACTTCGTGCAGGCCAACCTCGAACGCCTCGGTTGCCTGGCGGAACGCCCCTCCGGCGAAAACGCCCGGCGCCTGGCGGTCCTCGCCGCCGCCGCGGTCTGGTGCGGAGAACTCTCCCTGCTTGCAGCCCAGACCAATCCCGGAGAACTCATGCGGGCTCACACGCGGCTCGAACGCGGCCGCGACGACACAAGATGAATGATTCCACCGATAAACGTAAGAGTCAGCATGTCGCCATAGCGGCCAACCATCCCGATGTCGACCGGGCTCGGGGTTACTTCGATGAAATCACTCTCCGCCACCACGCCCTCCCCGAACTCGACCTCGACAAGGTGGATACCTCCGCAGAAATTCTCGGCAGGCGTCTCCGGTTGCCCCTGATCATCTCATCCATGACCGGCGGCGGCACCGAAGAAATGGCCCGGATAAATCGGCACCTGGCCGAAGCCGCCCAGGAAACCGGAATCGCCTTGGCGCTCGGCTCTCAAAGGGTCATGTTCACCCAGCCACGCGCCCGTGAAAGTTTCGCCGTCCGGCGGTTCGCTCCCGATATCCTGCTGTTCGCCAACCTCGGGGCCGTCCAGCTCAACCACGGGTTCACCGCGAGCAATTGCCGCGACGCCGTGCAGGCGGCCGAAGCCGACGCCCTCTTCCTGCATCTCAATCCTCTTCAGGAAGCCATCCAGCCCGAGGGTGATACGCACTTTTCCGGACTTCTCCGGAAAATCGAACAAACCACCGCGCAATTGGATGCGCCGGTTCTCATCAAGGAAGTCGGAGCAGGCCTGGACAGCGACGACGTCCGCCGCCTGCTTCACTGCGGCATCCAAGGCTTCGATGTCGCCGGCGCCGGGGGTACGTCGTGGAGCATGATCGAACACATGCGCCACAACGGCGGCGATGCCCATGATATCGGGCTGATCTTCCGCGACTGGGGAATTCCGACGCCGTTGGCACTCCTCCGGCTGAGACCCTGGCGCGAGAAAACGACCCTGATCGCCTCCGGCGGCGTCCGCACCGGTATTGATATGGCGCGCGCCGTCATCCTGGGCGCGCGTGCCTGCGGAATGGCCATGCCCTTCCTGCGTCCGGCAATGGAATCCACCCGCGCCGTCGTAGACCTGATACGCAAAATCGAACGTGAGTTCCGTACGGCAATGTTTCTTCTCGGCACGGCGTCGCTGAAAGATCTCTGGTGCCGGGAATCCCTGATTCTGGACTGGCCGCCGCTCAATAGATCAGGATGAAAGCACCCGCGAAGGACGTAATCGCCAAGGCCCCCGGAAAAATCATTCTTTCCGGCGAGCACTCCGTAGTCTACGGCCGCCCGGCACTGGTACAGGCGGTCGGCCGGTCAGCCACCGCTCACTGCAGTCAGGCCCCGTCCGAGGGAATCATCGTACGCCTGCCGGACATCATGCGGGCGGGCGCCGGTTCGCTCGACACCCATTTCAGCATCCCGGCCGCGGATTTCGCAACCGTCCGGCGGCGGTTGCAGCAACGCCACCAACGATTTCTCGCCGGCCGCCTGAAGTCCGCCGAAATCGTCACCGACCCCGCCGATCTCTCGATGTACGCCCTGGCACTGATCCTTGAACGGGCCGCAAAGGCTTCCCGCATGCTCCTGACGGTGCATTCATCCATACCGTCCGGCGCCGGGATGGGGTCTTCGGCCGCCGTCAGCGCGGCAGTCATTGCCGGAGCCGCCGCCTACCTGGGTATCGAGTTGAACCCGGACGACCTGCTGGCCCTCGTGATCGAGGCCGAAAAAATCCAGCATGGCCGCCCGAGCGGAATCGACCCCTATGCAACCGTGTACGGCGGGCTGACACTGTTCCGCAAGGACTCCCCGCGGCGATTGCAGCGCTCGCTCGGCGAAATGACTCTGGTCAATACCGGAACTCCCCTTTCCTCCACCGGCGAATGCGTGGAGCATGTCGCCGCCCACTATGCCGACAGCTCGATCTGGGACGACTTCGCGGCTGTCACCGCCGACATGCAACGCGCCCTGGAAAGCAATGACCAGCCCCTCCTGCAACACTGCGTACGCCGGAATCACCACCTCCTCGACCGGATCGGTGTCGTTCCCCCGCGCGTCCGCGATTTCATATCCCGTGTCGAACGCGGCGGTGGTGCCGCGAAGATCTGCGGAGCGGGTGCCGTGCGCGGCCCCTCGGCCGGGATGGTCTGGTTGCTCGGCGGGCACAACACCGTCGCCTTGTGCGCAGAATTCGGTTACACTCTCATGACCGTCAAAGGAACTTCGCATGGCGTCCGCATATTACAGGGCCAGCGCCCCGGGCAGTCTGATGCTGCTGGGTGAGCATGCCGTCTTGCACGGGCACGCCGCCGTCGTGGCGGCCGTCAACCGCCGGATCCGCGCCGCCGTGCGCGTGCGGACGGATCAAAAGGTATACATATCTTCCGCTCTGGGAAAAACCGAAGCCAGCCTGGAGGACCTCACTCCTCAAGAACCGCACTCTTTCGTCCTCGCCACCATCGCCTACTATCGCGAACAGCTCGCCTCCGGTCTCGACGTGCGCATCGAATCCGATTTCGAACATAGTCTCGGACTCGGGTCCTCGGCGGCGGTAACCGCCGCCGTAACGGGCTGCCTCTCGGCGATCACCGAATCCCAGGCCACGGCAGAGGCGCTCCTTGAACCGGTCGTCTCCATAATCCGCCGCGTCCAGGGCTCCGCCTCCGGCGCCGACGCCGCCGCCGCGCTCCTGGGGGGTACGCTCATCTATCACCCCGACACCCCGTCCGCACGCCGGCTGGCACACGACCCCCCCCTGGCGGTGGTCTATTCGGGCTACAAGAAGCCTACGCCGCAGGTTATCGCCATGGTTGCCCACAAGTCCGAGGTCTTGCCCGACATGTTTGCGGAAGCCATGGCCCTGATCGGACGCAGCGCCGAGGAAGGAGCCCAGGCGCTCGACCGCGGCGACTGGTCAAGACTGGGCGCAATATGTGATTTCGCCCATGGATTGATGGAGGCCATCGGGGTCGTTGACCGCCCCCTCGCGGAAATCGTCCACTTCCTGCGCAACTCACCCCACATCCTGGGAGCCAAAGTATCGGGTGCGGGTTTGGGCGACTGCGTAATCGGTATCGGCACGGTCTCAATCCCGCCGCCGACGGGCCGCCTGCTTGAAATCGCCGTCACCCGGGAGGGCCTTCAAATTGACTGAAACCACTCAATCCGCCGCAACGCCCGCGGGAATAATTGCCAAGATAGTACCCCCGCCCGCAGAGCATCCGCCCCGCGAGTACGGCCGCGCGTTCGCCCCGGCCAACATCGCCCTGTCCAAGTACTGGGGCAAACGCATCAGCGCCCTGAACGTCCCCGCCAATTCCAGCGTTTCGATCTCTCTCGGTCACCTGGGCGCCCGCACCCATATCAGCACGCTGAAAGCCGGCGACCGTGACGAAATCATCCTCAACGGCACCCGCCTCGCCCCCGATAGTGATATCGCCCTGCGGACGGCTTCTTTCCTGGAGGAATTCCGGCGCGCCGGCTACAACTACTTCTTCCGCCTCTCGAGCGAAACCAACCTGCCGATCGGAGCGGGCCTGGCATCATCGGCCGCTGCCTTCGCCGCTCTTGTCTTGGCATTGGATGACCTCTTCGCCTGGAACCTCGACCGCCGCCGGGCTTCCATCCTTGCCCGTCTCGGCAGCGGCAGTGCCGCTCGCAGCGTCTACACGGGATTCGTCGTATGGCATGCCGGCACGGCTCCCGACGGAATGGACAGCTACGCCGAACCGCTCGACAGCGACTGGCCGGAGCTCGCCCTCGGCCTCGTAATCGTATCCTCACGACGCAAACACATCGGCTCGCGCTCCGGCATGGAGCATACGCGCAGCACTTCCCCCCTCTACGCGGCTTGGGTCAAGCAGGCCGAGAGTGATTTCCAAACCATCTGCGATGCTCTCCGAAAAAAGGATCTTACCAAGCTCGGAGAGACCGCCGAGGCCAATGCGCTCATGATGCACGCCGCCATGCTCGCCGCCCGTCCGCCCATAATCTATTGGTCGCCGGCCACGCTGCGGGTAATCCAACAGGTACACCGGTTGCGCCGCGAGGAACAAATTCCCATATATTTCACGATTGACGCCGGCCCCAACGTAAAACTCATCTTCGAAGCGCAACAGAGCGCTGCAGTAAAACGTGTCTTCCCGGAAAGCGAAATAATCCTGCCCGGTGGTGAGCCCGCCCCCTGATCAGCCGGCTTCCCAACCCGGGACGGACGCTCTGCCGTCTTGCAAGCCAGCCGATAAAGGTTAAAAATGTAGAGGAAGACCGGTTGCGGAGCCACTGATGACCAGGAAGGAAAAACAGGCCGATACGGCAGCCGTTCAATCCGACGATATTGTTTTCGCCTGCCCTCACTGCGGTGAAAGTCTCGCCGTAGACCGCCGCGCCGCCGGAATGGAAGTCACCTGTCCGAAATGCGGAGGGAATATCACCGTGCCCGCCGCGGATGCTCAAGATGCGCCGGTGGCGGGCAGGACCCTGAAATCGATCGCCTTCGATCCCCGCGACGAGCGCATCCGCGAACTGGCCTCGGCACTGGATGCCGCCCGCTCGAAGATCGCTGAACTTACCGAGTCGATCGAGGAAACCAACCGCCGCCGGGTACACCTCGAGGAGCTGCGCGTCAGTCACAACCGGATTCTCGAAAACATCCGCAGGGAAACAGACGCCATCCGGGAATCTCTGGAACGGATCGCGGACATCCTCAAGGCAACGGAATCGGGCGGCGAGGAGCATCCACCTGCCGCCCGAAGTTGATTGGCTTGCCCGGACAAAGAACGCCCGCGCGCCTTAGACGCCTCCCGCGGCGCGGCCCTCAGCCTTCCTTGCCGAGAAATGCACGCACTTCCTCGAGCTTCCCGGCGCTGCCGAGCTTCTCGTTCTTGTGGGCGATGAACTTGGCGTATTCGGCCATGAACACCTTCCCCGGCGGCCGCAAATCGAAGTTCTCCGGATGTTCGAGGAAATACTCCCGGTGAACCCGTGTCCACACCAGACGCCCGTCGGTATCGATGTTGACCTTGGTCACGCCGAGCTGCGCGGCCCGCGCAAACTCGTTCTCATCAACGCCCTTGGCCCCGAGCAGCTTGCCGCCCGCGGCGTTGATGCGCCGCACCTCTTCCTCCGGAACGGAGCTTGAACCGTGCATGACCAGGGGGAACCCCGGCAGCCGTTTTTGAATTTCTTCGAGCACGTCGAAATGCAGCCCCTGGCGCCCCTTGAATTTGAAGGCCCCGTGACTCGTTCCTATGGCGCACGCCAGGCTGTCGCAACCCGTGCGCTCGACGAATTCCTTGGCCTGGTCGGGGTCGGTCAACTTGGCCTTCTCCGCGTCAACGGAGACGTCCTCTTCCACCCCGCCGAGCTGACCCAGCTCCGCTTCAACCGCGATCCCCTTGGCATGCGCGGCATCAACGACACGCTTGGTTATGGCCACGTTCTCCTCGAACGGCTTGGCGCTGGCATCGATCATCACCGAGCTGTAAAACCCGCTTTCGATACACTCGTAGCAGGTTTCCTCGTCCCCGTGATCGAGATGCACCGCGAAAATCGCTTCCGGGAAAACCTCGTCGGCAGCCCGGATGATTCCTTCCAGCATGCGCTTGTCGGTATAGGCGCGGGCGCCCTTGGAAATCTGAAGGATGAAAGGCGCCTGACTGTCGAGGTTGCCGCGGAACAATCCCATGGTCTGCTCGAGATTGTTGATGTTGTATGCACCGATGGCATACTTTCCGTAGGCGTGTTTAAAGAGACCTTTCGTCGTGACTATCATGCCTGTGCTCCTTTCAAAATCGACCGTCAATAAACAGCGTTGCAATCTACGTCGCCGACCGGCCGGAGTCAATCCCCTTCGGATGATTTTCGCCGCTCTCGCCGGACGGGCGGATTGTTCGCCGCCCAACGCGCCTGGCGGGCGATTCCCATGAGAATCTGGACGTCGTTCTCGCTGAGGGGTCCCCGCGAGAGTACCCGCCGCAAGCCCATCATCATATGACGGGCCTTGTCGTCTTTCATGAACCCGATCTCCAGGAGCGTCTCCCTCCACATCGCAAACATCCGCTCGCGCAGTTCGCAAGCGGCCTCGGGGGACTTCTCCCCCGCATGGCGATACCGGCCCGCCGCCAGAAACATCTCGTAGCAACAGATGATCACCGCGTGGGAAAGATTGAGCGAAGAATAGGCGCGCGACGACGGTATCCGGATGATCTGGGTGCACAAGGCCAATTCCTCGTTGCTGAGTCCCTTGTCCTCCGTTCCGAAAACCAGCGCCACGCGGTTGGCCGAGGCCGCCTCGATCAGCCGCGGCGCCCATTCACGGGGAGCGCGCGCGTGGGCCCGGTAGAGACCGCCCCGCGCGCTGGTACCCGCCACCAGGGCGCAGTCGGCCACGGCCGCGGCAAGGCTCTCGTACTGATGCCGTTTCTCCAGAATGTCGCCTGCATGATACGCCCGTTGGCGCGCCTCACTCATATCCAACTCCGGATGAGGGGATACCACCGCAAGATCGTAGATACCCATGTTCTTCATGGCCCGACATACCGCGCCCAGATTGCCGCCGTAAATCGGTCGTACCAGTACGATACGAATGTTGCGCAATGGATTGGCCATACCTATCAGCCCGCTCCTTCACTCAACCGCCGATTTACCATGCCCGCATCCTGCGCCCGTTGGCAAGTCCGAGTATTCTGCCGGACCCGGCCCGCCGGTTTGAGGCTGGACGCCGTCCGGCTGACCCGGTATAGATAACTGGCCGTGCGTTCCAGGTCGGAGAACAATCCGGATCGGTTGATAATACCGGGAGGCCGTCATGGATGAACTACTGAAAATACTGAAAAAAAACGCGCTCGAGACCCCGGAAAACCTCGCCGCCATGTTGAACATGAGCGTCGAAGAGGTCCGCAGCAAGATCGCCGCCTATGAAAAGGAAGGCATCATCCGCGGATACCAGGCCATCGTCAACGAAGACCGTCTCGACGTGCGCAGCGTCACCGCGGTGATCGAGGTCAAGATCACGCCCGAACGGGAAGGCGGGTTCGACCGCCTCGCCCGGCGTATATGCCGCTTTCAGGAAGTGCGCTCAGCCTACCTGATGTCCGGAGCCTACGACCTGCTCCTGTTCGTGGACGGACGTGACCTGCAGGAAGTAGCCGGCTTCGTAAGCGAAAAACTCGCCCCGATGGAAGGGGTCACCTCCACGGCGACCCATTTCATGCTCAAGACCTACAAGCATCACGGCCTGCTGATGGAGTCCGAGGATGAATACGAAAGACTCAAAGTCACTCCATGAACGCGTGGCCGCGCACGTCCGCGATATCCCCCGTTCGGGAATACGTGATTTTTTCGATATCGTCAGTTCCCGCAAGGACATTATCAGCCTGGGGATCGGCGAGCCCGACTTCGTGACTCCCTGGCACGTGCGCGAAGCCGCCGTCTTCGCCCTCGAGCGCGGCGCCACCAGCTATACATCCAATCTCGGCCTGCCCCGCCTGCGGCAAGCCATCGCCGAGTATGTCCAGCGCACCTTCGGCATGGTCTATGATCCTGATACGGAAATCATTATCACCGTCGGCGTGAGCGAAGGGCTCGACCTGGCCGTGCGCGCACTCCTCAATCCCGGCGAGGAAGTGATCTATCACGAGCCGTCTTACGTCTCCTACGCCCCCGTAATCACCTTCGCCCACGGCATACCGGTGCCGGTCATCACTACGCCCGCCGATGCCTTCCGCATCACCCGCACCGCACTGGAAGAAAAAATCACTCCCCGCACCCGTTTGATCCTGCTCAATTACCCCAACAATCCGACCGGCGCCACCCTGCCGCGCGGACACCTGGAGGAAATCGCCGCATTTGTACGTGAACGCGACCTGCTCGTGGTCAGCGACGAGATCTACGCCGAGCTCTCCTACGACGAAAAACACACCAGCATCGCCGCCCTTCCCGGTATGCGCGAGCGCACGATTTTCCTGCATGGTTTCTCCAAGGCCTGGGCCATGACCGGCTTCCGTCTCGGGTATGCCTGCGGCCCCCGTCAGCTCATCGAGGCGATGATGAAAATTCACCAGTACACCATGCTCTGTGCCCCTACGCTCAGCCAGGAAGCCGCCATCGAGGCCCTGCGGGAAGCGGATCGGGATATCTCCGAGATGCGCGCCGAGTACCTGCGGCGGCGTAATTTCATCGTCAAGACCTTCCGTGAGCTGCAGTTGCCATGCGTCACGCCGACGGGCGCCTTCTACGCCTTCCCGGATATCAGTTCCACCGGTATGACCTCCCGCGACTTCGCCCTCCGGCTCCTCAATGAAGAAAATGTCGCCGCCGTCCCGGGAACGGCCTTCGGCTCCTGCGGCGAAGGGTTCCTGCGGTGCTCATACGCCACGGCCATGGACGATCTCCAGGAGGCCGCCGGCCGCTTGCGCCGCTTTCTCGAACGCGTCAGATCCTGAAAACCCGGGCTGTTGATAACCTGTGGAAAACCGGACGACATCCGCGCGCGCCGCTCCCGTTGGGGAAGGATTTGAAGCCTTTTTCCCGCCATTGACACCCATCGGCAACCCTGTGAAGTTTATCCACAACTTGTCAGCATATCCCGGTAAAGGCCCGCGGCGGGTCGTACCCGCGCCAACCCTCCGGATAAACAAATGAAGGTAAGATATCACATTGCAGCATCCCTGGCGGTGGGCGCCCTGGTGTGGGCCGGGACGCGTTCAGTGCTGGCCTCCGTCACGGCGGTCACTACCGGAATCCTGGTGGACCTCGATCATCTCTACGACTATTTCCGCAGTTTCGGCTGGAGACCCGACCTGCGGCATTTCTTCCGCGCCTCCTATGACGGCCTCTACGACCGCGTCTATCTTCCGCTGCATTCATGGGAACTGATCGCGCTGACCGTGGCCGCCGCGGCTATCGCCGGCTGGCCGGACTGGATGACCGGACTGGTCGCCGGCTGGGGGCATCATCTCCTCCTGGACCAGCTTTTCAACATGGGTGCCCCCGGAGCGTACTTTTTCCTTTTCCGCCGCCGCCATCAATTCGCCTACAAGACATGCTTCCCGCAGCAATGGCGCAAGGGACATCCCGAATCATCTTCGGTAACCGCCGCACCCCCGGAATAGTTCAACGGCCGACGGGCGCCTCGGCGTCGGCGGTATTGGTTACAGCACCGCTTGCAGCGGGAGCCGCGGCATTGGTTACCATATCTCCCGCCTGCGACTGAAGTTGAGCGGACTTGCTTTTTCCGGCACTGCGTTCGGGGACATTCACGCGCATGCGCAGTTCCAGTTTGCGCCGCCGGGCCTCCTCGCGCCGCCGGCGACGTTCCGCAAGGCGCTGCGCCTTGATCTCTTCCGGAGGCAATTTCGCCAGTTCGCTGTCCGACCAGCCCCTGTACCAATCGGTTTCATGCGCGTGGGAAGCCTTGTGCAGGCGCATTGTCTCCGCGCGCACCTCTTCGGGTGTGCTCAGGACATAGGGGGTAAAAAGCACCATCAACTCGCGGCGCGCAGTCTTGTGCGTCGTGGCCCGGAAAAGGGCGCCCAGCAGGGGGATATCTCCCAGGATCGGCACCTTAGAGGCCCCGTGCCGCTTGTCGGAACTGACCAGACCGCCGAGCACCACCGTGGAACGGTTTTCAACGGCCACGGTGGCTTCCAACTCGCGCTTGATGATCACCGGCACCTCGTTCTCGTCAATCTTCACCGTCTCCAGGAAATCATCGGCCTGCTGATTGATTTCCATGACGACGAAGTTCTGCGGATTGATGTGCGGGGTAACGGTCAAATTGATACCGATATTGCGGTACTCATATTGGGAAGTCTGGTTGCCGGCGTCCGTCACGGTCGTCGAGGTGACCACCGGACGGTCTTCACCCACGATGATCTTGGCCTCGGTATTGTCGGTGGTCAGGATTACGGGGGTCTGCAGAATGCGTGCATTGGAGGAACGTTCCACCATGCGGATCACGGCATCAATATTGAGGTCGAAGAAGGTCGTATAGTACGTCAGACCGGCTGAAAGGCCCGCGGATTCCCGCGTCACCTTGCTGGCGTCCATGAACGGCCCCTTACCGAAACTGCCGCCGAAGGACATCACCGGCTGCCGGACCGCGATCCCGCCGCCCGGACCGCGTTTCTCCTCGTTGTAAACGGTCATGGAACGCTGCAACCACTGGACCCCACTTTCGATTGTGTCCGTCAGGCCCACTTCCATGATCACCGCTTCGATGAGCACTTGCGGCAGCATCACGTCCAGCTTGGCGAGGACATCCTGCAGGGCGGCTATATCCGCCTTGCGGCCCATGAGCAAGAGCGAATTGGTGCGCTTGTCGGCGAGAATCTTGGTGTTCGGCGAGAGCTGCCCGATGCGCGCCTTTTCTTCTCCGACGGTCTTGCGCAGGGTTTCCTCCGCCCGGCGCATGACGTATTCGCGCAGGGCCTCGCTGCGCGTCTTTTCGGTGGCCTTGCCTTCCTCGGCCGCCGCCACGCCGGTCTTCTTCTTCTCCGCCTTGGCCGCGCCGATGAACTCGTTGAGGATCGAGGCCACGTCCTCGGCGTCCGCGTATTCGAGCGATACCACCCGCACGATTATCTCGGGCTCGACCGGGCGGTCCAGTACCGCGATTATCTTGTCGAAAAAGGCGAAGTTTTCCGGCTCGGAAATGATGATCAGGATATTCGTGCGCTCGTCCGGAACTATCTTCACCTTCCCGTGGATGATGCCGCGTTCGGCGGCCTCGCTGGCGGCCCCCACCTGCGGCGTGGTGCTGCGCGTCCGCTGGCGCGGGCGGATTACGCCCGGCGGCGTGCGGGGATGTACCGGAACCACCCGCGGTTTCTGTTCCTTGGCCTGGGCCTCCTGGATGAGATCCCGCAGCTTCCCGGCGATCTTGCCGGCCTCGGCATAGCGCAATTCGTAGATACGCGTCTCCACCTTGGTTTCGACCGGCCGGTCAATATAGTCGAGGATCTCCAGGATGCGCTGCAGGTTCGCGGCCGTGTCGGTTATCAACAAGCTGTTGGTCCGTTCCAGCGGCTGAATCTTCCCGTAACCGTGCATCAGTCCCTGGATGATCGGCTGAACTTCCGAGATTTCCATGTACTTCAGATCCACGATCTGACTGATGAGGTGATCCGTTTCCGGAAAGGGCTCCTCGGGCGGCTGACGACCCGTGGGCATGCCTTCCTGGCGTGCCGCCGACGCCTGCACGACCTTGAAGAATTTCTCACCGAGCGGAACAAGGACTATGTTGTGCATCGCCAGCACGGTCTCAATGGCCATGAGAGCCTCGTCTTCCGTCAGGCGTGTCTGTCCGCGCAAGGTGATCGTGGCGTTCAATCCGGGTGCGGTGATCATCGTCCTCCCGGTCAGTTCGGCATAGAAACTCAAAACCTGGTCAAGGGGCGCATCGCGGAAATTAAGCGATATCAGGCGACCGTGCCGGGTGGCGCCGCCGGTGTCCTTCTTGGCCTGCCGGCCGGCGGCCTCCACGCTGCGCGGTACCGCCACCGGCTTCGGACGCCGCGTCCCCGGCCGGCGTACCACCGGGGCCGGCGGGGGTTGCGCCGGCAGCGGAGCCACGGAAACGGCAAAGGCGCTCAGCGCCGCCAATGACGTCCAGCGCCTCAACCTGCTCCTCTGCGGATCGAACAGCATGACTTCGCTCTCCGGAGGGTGCGCTCCTATTTCTTCGATTTGTCCTTCTTCCGGGCGGAACCCGCCGCCCGGCGGTAGGCCACGTCCACCGTAAACGTACCTTTCAGCCGGCCGCCTTCCCGTGCCGGCGTGACGGTGAGTTTCTGAACGTCAAAAATAGCACCCTGCGACTGGATAGCATAGAGAAAATGAACCAGTTGCTCCAGGTCGGCTTCCCACGTGCAGTGGATGGCCACCTCGAAGAGATCTCCCAGATCCTTCTCCTTTTCCGGCTCGCGCCGCATCAGGCGCAATCCCTGTTCCCGAGCGGTGCGCTCGAGCTTCTTGAGCAGTTCCGCGGTCACATCCTTGTCCGGCGGATAGGAAGGCAACGCCGCCAGCAGTTGTTGCAAGCGTTGCTCCCAGCGCGGGCGCTGGTTGATCAGCCTCTCGGTCACGGCGATCCGCTGGGAAAGTGATTCCTTCTCGCGCGCCGCCGCCCGCCACTCCTCCAGGCGGGCCTGGCCGAGCCAGTAACTTCCCGCCATCAGAACGAGCAGCAGGGTGATCCATCCGAGTACGATCTCACGCGTCGAGAGCCTCATTTCTCACCCCCGGGCAACGTCGCGGTCAACTTGAATTCCGTCTTCATCTGCCGTCCCCGGCGGCGCGTGGAAACACCTTCCGGCTTGACCTTGTCGAAAAGCTGCGATTTCTCCATGGCCGAAATGAAATCGTAGATCGTCTCCGTGCGCGTCGCCTCACCACGCAGGTGAATCGAATGCGACTTGCGGTAAACAAACGAGGTCAGGTCAACCCCTTCCGGCAACAGCGCGCTTACCTCGCGCAGACATTCCAGCACCGAGTACGTCCGATCCGAATACAACTCCAGGTTGCGAACCTTCTCCTGAAGCCGGCGCACTTCCTCGGCCGGCCCCGCCAGCGCGGCCGCCGCCTTCTTGAGTTCCGCCAGCTGGCGCTGTTCCATTTTCAGGCGCCCCACGACGACCCCCGCCCCCGCCAGCCAGAGCCCCAGCACGGCCAGCGCCATAGCCGCCAGGCGCCGCTTCACGCGCCGCGCCTTGGCGGCCGCATGCCACTCGGACGGCACCAGGTTGAGCGCCTGTCCGCCGCCGTCCGCCCGCCGCCACGCAAGCCCCTCGCTCGGCAAACCGAGTTCCTCGCAGCGATGCATCCCGGGCGCGACCCCGCAGACTTCCCGCAGGGCCTCTTCCAACTTCCCGGAAGATTCACCTTCCCGCCACACGTCCAGGTGAAGGTCACCCGGGGGCGGGCCCCACTCCGTCTCCAGCCCGGTCAGCGTGTAGCCGACTTCCTCCGCCAACTCGCCGACTTCCGCCGTCCCGGCGTCAACAACCCGCACCAGCACCAGCGTGCCTTCATCCGCGGCCATGATCTCGGCCGCGTGTTCGCCGGCGACGATCACCATCTGCCGGCCGTGCTCCGCAATTGCGCCGCGTTGCTGCAGCAGACGCCACCATCCCATCGCCTCCACGTCTATCCACTGCGGCAACACTCCGCCCTCCCGCAGACGCGACCCGAATTCCTCCACCTTCTCGGAGTGCACCGCCGCGATCAAAACCCGCGAACGATTGTCCTCGCTGCGGAGTACTTCATAGGAGACCGCCATCTGCTCCAGCGCAAACGGCGCAAACTTGTCGACCTGCAACTCGACCATCCCCGCCAGTTCCTGCGCATCGGAGCTGGGAAGTTCCACCACCCGCAGCAAAACCATGCCGCTCGGCAGGCCCGCACTGATACGCCCCGGCAGATCCCCCATGGCCTTCTTCAAAACCCGCGAATATTCCGCGCGCGCCGTCTCCCGGCCCTCATCCTCCCGCGGCAAATCACGGCGCCCGGAGGAAGCCACCCGCCAGCCGCCCTTGCGCCGCCGCAGCGTCGTCCATTCGAGCCATTCTTCCCGCAGGCATATCCCGCTTATCGTCGGTGCCGCCATGAATCCTACATGCTCTCCTCGCGCCAGAATACCGCCCGGACGGTTTCTCCGTCCACTTCCAAAACACACCACACGCCGCTGCCCACCTCTCCGACTTTCCCAAAGGAAACCACGCGCAGATACTTGCGTGACCGCACGCAAATGCGGTCGCGCAGCGTCTCCGGCAGGCCGGCGGCGGCGATCACGTCGTTGATATCCTTGTAACCGTCGTCCTCGGTCCCCTCCTCACCGTCTTCGCCCTTGCGCCCTTCGATAATAGCATCCACCGCGTATTCATCAACATCCGGCAGCGTCAAAAGCACTTCCCGGTCCGCCGTGTTCACATTCACGCGGCCGTCCCCCCACACCGTGAGCCATTGCGCGATCCCCAGCAAGGGATCCTCCCCCTCCTCCATCGGCGGCCCGCCGTAGACGATGCGCGCATCAAAGCCCTTGATGAGCAGCAGTTCGTCAACCGTATCCAAAGGCGCGTTCTTACACTCGTATCCACGCTCGCGGTAGAAAGGATCGTCCGACTCGGCGCCGTTCAGCCGATGCTCGTCGTTCTGGTCCACCCAATCCCGGAAACAATCAATCAGCTCGTCCCACTTCTCGCTCGGCACGTTGGCCTGGTCGAGGATCTCCTCCCAGTCGTCGTCGCTGAGCATGTTGACGTTGCGCCGTCCCTCTTCCGGCTGGATGTCCAGCTCGATCGTCCCGGTGGCGAGCTTCCGCTGAAGACCGCGCACCCCCAGGCCGCGCGAAAGATGGAAAATGCTCATGCGCAAGCCCCCCGCCTCCGCGGCCGCCTTTTCCTCCTCGGTGTTGTCCTTGACCCGCGAACTCTTCACCAACAATATGCGCGCCAGTTCCACCCCGCTGCGCGCCAGATGCTGGGCGCGCAGCCGCTTGCGATAATACGAGGCCACCCGCGCCTCGATCTCCATGTTGAAAGCCAGCGATCCCACCAGCAGCGAAAGAATGACCAGCACCCACAAGACCACGATCAACGCCGACCCGCCGCCTTCCCGTCTCCGGCCCGCAAAACTTCTCCCGCCCGGACGGGATTCGGAATCTTGCCGCCGAAAGACTTCCAAACATTGGAAGTCCCCCTCCCCAAAACTTCCAAACATTGGAAGTTCCCGACCAAAAAACTTCCAAACATTGGAAGTCCGCCGACCAAAATTTCCAAACATTGGAAGTTTCCGACCAAAAAACTTCCAAACATTGGAAGTTTGCCGACCAAAACTTCCAAACATTGGAAGTTTCACACCAAAAAACTTCCAAACATTGGAAGTTTCCCGCCGCGGACCGCCGGCCATCCCGGACTCGTCCCGCCGGCACCATCTTCCCTGCGCCGCTCTCGATCGGATTTTCACTCTCGCCTCGATCTCCTCAATGCGCGCCTCCGTGGATGACGGTTCTCTCCCCCTCATGCTCGGCACGCGCGCCTCCTTCCTCCGCAGCGCCGCGGCCGGCACCCGCCGCCCCTCCGGCGGCTTCCTCTTCGGTCGGCGCCCGTACCGGCTGGGCGCCCTCTTCCGGGGCCACCGGAATCTCCACGAGGCGGCGCAGGACCACCGGATCGCCGTATTCCTCCAGCGGCTCCATGTAGAGCTGCACGTCCACCAGGCGCGGGATCGCGTTGGTGTCCTCCCATTCATCTTCCCAGACTTCATCCTCGAAGTTGTAAAACCGGCAGTCCATCCCCTCCACGCGGTAGGAAACAAACCACGGATCGGGTTCATCATCGTCAATGTCCGCCAGGTGCGGATAGGCCCGCACCGCCAATCCCGCTTCGCCCTCCGGGCCGTCCTCAACCGAGACCACCAGCCGATGCAATCCGTTCGCCAACGGTGAACCCGGCGGCATGAAGGCCGTCCCGGAAGTAACGAAACTGATCCTGTCCTGCGCGTAGCGTCCGTTGCCCCCGTCGTGGAAGTGCAAGCCGTAACGCCAGGGTTTGTTCCCGAAAAAAGCCGCCGAGCGCAGCGCGCTCACCAGTTGCTCCATCACGTAGTCGCCGTGATGGAGATCGTCCAGCAGGGCGTCTCCGCGTTTCCAGGCGTTGATCGTCGTGCTGAAAGTGCTCCAGACCACGGCGAATGCCACCACCATGATCGCCAGGGCCACGAGCAGTTCCAGCAGGGTGAATCCCGCCGCGCGCTCAGCGCCCGCGGCGCTCGAACGATCCGCCTTCCTTCTTTGGCGGTGCGTACACATAATCTTCGACCTCTTCAAATGAATTCCTCCCGTGTTCCGCCCACCAGATGCGGACGCGTACCAGAAAGAAATCCGGCTCCTGGTCGCTCAGCTCCTCGCTCTCCAGTACCGGAAGATCCTCCACCGCCGTAATCGTCCGCCGCCAGTGAAAACGCTCGTTGGGCGGATCAAAGACGCCCTCCTCGCTCCCCTCCTCGATTTCTTCCTCCAGCGCCAGGGGATGCGTCGCTTCGAGCACCCCCAGCAGGCGGCGCGCCGTTTCGTAATCGCGCGCCTTGCGCGCCACCGCCAGGCATTTCGAGGTCGTCGCCACCAGCACCGTTATGCCGATCCCCAGGATCGCCAGCGCCAGGATGACCTCCACCAGCGTGAACCCCGCCGTGCCACGCCGCTGCCTTCCCGCTGCCCCAAAAGGCTTCATGTCTTCTCCACCCTCGCCTTCCCGGTCAGCGGATCGACGCTGATCACCAGCCGCCGGCCGTGCTCGTCGCCCAGCTCGACGCTGTACTTATCGCTCATACCGTTGGAATAGTAGTTCACCCAGTAGACCCCCTCGTACTCCTGGCCGCCTTCTTCGCTCTGCACGCCGATGATCCGCACCCCCTCGCCCAGCTTGCGGCGCAGCCGTGACTTGACCAGGTAACTCGGTCCGCCGCCGGATTGATCGCTTTCCTCCGGCTTGCCGCCCCACAGGTCGCCGCCCCTGCGGCCCTCCAGAAACATCTCGCGCGCTTCGCGCCCGGCTTCCGGCTCCAGGGCCACCACCTCGATCTCACCGCTCGACAAGTAAAAGACAAGCGCCATCTGCTTCTGCTCAAGCACCGCCGCCCCGCGCGCGTAGCGCCCCGCCATCACCACCGTGCGCGCCGCCGTGCGCAGCTTGAGCCCCTGATACGCCCGCATGAACGAGGGCACCGCCAGGGCCGAGGCGATCATGACGATGAATACCACCAGAAGGATCTCGATCAGGGTGAAACCCGCCCGGCATACCCCTCCCCTGCCGGCCTCCGCCCCGCACGCCGCTTGCGGCGGTCTGCCATCAACTGTTCCCTTTGTGCGCACGGTCTGCATTCTCCGCATTTCCACCCTCCAGATCACGCATTCTTTGCCGTTCCCTTCGAAAAACCACTCCGAACCGCCCCCAGACGCCCGTTCCGCCCACCACCCACCGTTGCGAAAATCCACCGATCCGGCTTGGAATATCCAGGCCGAAGTGCAAATAATCCCTGCCGGGGTGACATTCTGACGCACCCCGAATGGAACCGACCAGTGAAAAGCGCCTTTCTGGACAAACTGATTGAAAGACTCGACCGGCTGGACTCGGCCAGTCTCGAGGCCCATTTCCTGCGCCTGGCGCGTGAGCGCGGCCTGCTCGAGACGATCTTCAACGCCATCCACGAAGGTATCGTCGTGCTCGACGATCACGGCCGCATCACCTACGCCAATCGCGCCGCCGAAGAATTGCTCGGGTTCGATGCGGAAAACGCCGCCGGCGACCCGATCGCCCGCTACCTCAGCGGCATCGACTGGCCTCTCTTGCTCCAGCTCGACGAAGGCGAATGGTCCCGCGTCATGAGCCGCGAGATCGAAATCAGCTATCCGCGGCGGCGCTTCCTGCAGTTCTACCTCGTTCCGCTCGGCGTGGTTGACAGCACCGAAGGCGGGGCGGTCCTGATCCTGCGCGACGTCACCCGCGAAAGGGAACGCGCCAACCAGGAGTTGGAATCCGAGCGCCTGCGCGCCATCACTCTGCTCAGCGGCAGTCTGGCGCATGAAATCGGCAACCCGCTCAATTCCCTCAACATCCATCTCCAGCTTCTGCGGCGGGAAATACACGATCTGCCGCCGGAAGAACGTCAGCGCCTGGAAGATCTCGTGCGCGTCGCCGGGGATGAGGTCGCCCGGCTCGACAGCATCATCTCCCAGTTCCTGCGCGCGGTGCGCCCCGCCCCACCCAAACTCGAACCCACGGATCTGCGTGCCCTCCTCGAGGACACGATCGAATTCATGAAGCCGGAAATAAGCAACCGCGATGTCATTGTCCATCTCGACGCCCCCGATGATCTGCCGGCGGCCTCCGCCGACCGCGTGCAGATGCGCCAGGCATTCTTCAACATTATCAAGAACGCCATCCAGGCCATGCCCGGCGGCGGCGTTCTCAAGGTTAGCCTGGCACCCACGGAACGTTTCGTGGCCGTCAGTTTCCGCGACACCGGCTCCGGGATAGATCCCGAAAACATCGGGCGCGTCTTCGAGCCCTATCACACCACCCGCGCCGGCGGCTCCGGTCTCGGGCTGATGATCGTCCAGCGCGTCCTGCGGGATCACGGCGGCGAAATCGAAATCCACAGCGAACCCGGGCACGGCACCACCGTGACCCTTTTCGTTCCCCGTGAAGACCGCCGGGTCCGCCTTCTCGAAGCACCCCGCCGCGCCCGCAGCCGCAACCGCCGCACGGGAGGATCGAAACCATGAAAAAGAAACCCCTCATTCTGATCGTAGACGACGAAAAAAACACCCGCGAAGGACTCGCCCGCGCCCTCGGGCGGGAATACGAGGTGGCCACCGCCGCCCACGGACGCGCCGCCCTGGAAATCCTCCAGCGCCGCGAAGTCGCCGTCATGATCAGTGACCTGCGCATGCCCGGTATGGACGGCATGCAGCTGCTGCAGCGCGCCATGGCCCGCAATCCCCAGCCGGTATGCATCCTGCTCACCGCGTACGGCAACATCGAAACCGCCGTGGAGGCCATGAAGCACGGCGCCTACGACTTCCTCACCAAGCCCGTCAACCTCGACCGCCTCGACCTGCTCATCCGCCGCGCCCTGAAAGAAAAACGCAT